>JAGXRT010000056.1 GCA_018335575.1 Bacteroidota bacterium
TTGTTGAATATTCTAACGGTTGATTTGTTTCTTTATCATATACTTTTCCGGTTATGCTATATTTAGCCGGCCCTTTTTGTTGACCAAAAACTGTTACTGACACTAGTAATGCTAGTGTAATTAAAATAAGTTTTTTCATTTAAATTAATTGTTTTTTATTTTTACATTCTTCCTGCACCTCCTGCTCTTTTAGCTGGGTTTGCGTTGCGGTTTCTAAATTCTTCTTGTAATTTTTTGAACTTTTCTAGTTGTTCTTCAGATAATAGTTCACTAAGTTCGGCATCTTGTTTTTCAGAAATTTCTTTATTTCTTTCCATCAAAACTTCTCTTTCAAGATTTTGTCCTCTTAACGCCATCCGTTCTTTAGTGTATTTTATAAGGATGTTTTTCATTAAAATGGCTTCGAGATTGTCTAAATCCAAGGCTGGCTGAATTTTTTCCATTTGCATGGAAATAACTTCCTCAGGATTAAAATTTGGCGATTGTGCTTTTACTGTATTTAAAGTAATAAATCCAATAAATACAAAGAAAAAGATTCTTTTCATAAATTTTTACGTTTTATTTAATTGTCATGTTAGACAGCACAAAGCTACTTTAGTTTAGATGCAACTTAGTTAAATAAATGTTAATTGAAATGTTAAAATAAAGGGCTTAAAACATAATCATTCTGTCCTTGTCAATTTCTTTGGAAGGAGTTTTGTTGTTTTTGTTAAATCGATAGGTAAGGTTAATTAAGAACGAAGGCTCATTCCATTGAATGAAATTATTTGTATAGGTAGATTCTGTGTTAATGATACGTTCTATAGTGTTTGTATCAAAAACATCAGAATAATTTAAAGTGATAGCCGCTTTATTATTCAAAAATGATTTACTCAATGCAATATCCACATAACTATATTCTTTACGTTTTGAAATTGCACCTTTTGAAGGCGCATAATACTTATATGTACTTTGAAAGTTCCAATCTTTAAAAACTTTTAATTTCAAATTAAAAGTGGCATATCCACTTAAATCATCCGAAGAAAAATCTATTGTTTTCGAAGTGTTAGTTGCATCGATATAGGTAAAACTTCCATCTTGTTTTGAGTTGTAAATATTGAATCCGCCAGAAAAACCTAACCAATTAAGCGGTGTGTAATTTGTAAAGTTTTCGAAACCAACCTGATGTAAACTTGCGATGTTTTTGTAGGTTGTTTTTTCAATAGATACACCATTTACAAATGAACCGGTTGAGTACGTTATGCGTTCTGGTGCATTTGAATAATCTTTGATATAAACAGAAGTGTTTACAGAAAATTTACTTCCCTTATTTAAATGCTTAAGTTCGTAGATGTCACTAAAAAACGGTTCTAGATTTGGATTTCCAACAACTATATTGGTTTCACTTATCTTAGTTTCAAACGGATTCAAATACCAATAGGTAGGTCTGAAAATACGGGTTCCATAACTAAAGGTTAAATTATTGGTATCGTTTATTTCATAAGAAATATGCGATGATGGAAAATAATCAGTTTTATCATACTTATAGGTTAACATATTGGTTGTTAAGGTATAATCAACATCAGAAATCTCTACCCGTAAACCGGCTGAAATAGAAAGTTTTCCAAAACTGGTTTCCAATCGCGTATAGAATGAATGAACTAATTCATCGTATTCAAAAAAGTTTGAGAAGTTTGGATTCAATTCAAAATTTAAATTGCTTACATTGAATGTATTGTATTGATAATCATTTGTAATTAATCCTGTAGCACCTTCATAACCTAATTCAAACAAGGAGTTTTTAGCAAAAGGTAGCGAATAATCAAAGCCAAATAATTGATTTTTAACTGATTTATCTTCACCAATTAGTAAATCTTTAGCGCGTAGATTTTGTGTATTGGGAAAAATCTCAAAATTATTTAACAGTTTGGACTGATTGTCTAATTGTTTCTCATATATATAATACAAATTTAATAAGTGTCCTTCTGTTGTAAATAATTTATTGTAACTAAACGAATATTCAACCAAATCATCGTCAATTTTTGTGGTCTCGTCTAAATTTTGAGCAAAAAGCAGGTTTAAGTTTGAGTTGTAAAAATTAGATCTATTGCTAGTTATATTGTTACCGTTTACAATATTTAGAGTTGCAGCAGCGCTTAATGTAGCCGAATCATTGATTTCATAATCAATTCCTAAAACAGAATTAAAAACATTTTTGTTTCTGCTGTAATCCCGTAAATCTTCGTAATAACCAGTTGTTAAATCGTTAGAAAATTGCTCATTAAAAATAAATGCATTACCTGGTGTTTTTCGCTCTAAATAACCACTGGTATTATGAATATTTACTTTGTTTTTTTTGATGTTAAAATTGATTGCAGCCCCGTAATACTCCGGATTTCCTGCAGAAATACTTAAAGACGAATTTAATCCGTTATTGGTACCTTTTTTAAGTGTAATATTTATAAGTCCAGCCGTTCCTTGAGCAGAAAACTTTGAAGAAGGGACAGAAATAATTTCAACTTTTTCAATAGACTCTACCCCTATATTGTTTAATAATTCTGTATTTCCTTGTATAGATTGCTTGCCATTTATTAAAATAACTACGTTTGGGTCATTACGCAAACTAACACCTCCATCTGGATTTATTGAAATATTAGGAATGTTTTTCAATGCATTAAGTGCACTACCTCCCGTAACTGTTAAATCTTTTCCTATAAAATAAATAAGTCTATCCAGTTTAGAAACTACAGATTTATTGGTGCCTAAAATTTCAACTTCGTCTAAGTCTACAGGATTTAGTTTTAGGTTAAAAGGCTCAAAGTTTACATTGTCATAAATATAAACGTTTTCTAATTTTATAGGTTGATATGATAAAAAAGTAACATGAACAGTATAAATACCTTGGGGTACTCTTAATTTAAAATTACCATTGCTATCAACTATTGCACCAATGGGTATATTTTTTTTTGAAGAATTATTTGTAAAAGTAACTGTAGAAAATTCGAGGGGTTGTTTGCTTATACTGTCTAAAACAGTTCCTTTGACATTAAAAAAATTTATTGAATTTGATTGAGAATAACTAGTTAATACAAAAATTAATACGACTAAATTAGTAATATATGATTTCAAAATACAGCAATTTGATTTAACAATATACGTTTTTTTGATTCATGTGTAAAGCAATAAAAATAAATTACAAATGTTAAAAAAAACTTAAATTTTATCAAAAATAGTAAATTAATAATAAGAAGCAATTTATTTAGTTATAAAAAATGCAATTGTTTCAACAGGTCTTCCAATTATAGCTTCATTGTTTTTGACAATAATTGGTCGTTCAATTAATCTTGGATGTAAAACCATGGCTTCAATGATTTCGTCATCCGTTAAAAGTTTTCCTTTATAATTTTCCTTCCAAATAGCTTCTTTTACTCTAACTAATTATAAAGGCTTTATGCCAAGTTTCAATAAAAGATCTTTTATTTCTAATTTAGAAAGCGGATTGTTTATATAATCAACCACTTCAAATTGGTTGGTTACTGAAGTTAAAATTGCTAAACCTTCCCTGCTTTTTCTACAGCGTGTGTTGTGATAAATTTTAAAATGTTCCATTTTCATTGGTATTTTTTTGTCCAGATTGCATTAAGTATGCTTTTAAAAAATCGTCTATTGCACCGTTTAAGAAATCATCAACATTTGAAGTCTCAACTTGAGTGCGAACATCTTTAATTAATTTATACGGATGTAAGGTGTAATTTCTGATTTGAGAACCAAACTCAATTTTCATTTTATTGGCTTCAATTTCTTTGCGTTTTGCTATTTTTTTCTGCAATTCAATTTCATACAATTGCGATTTTAACAATTGCATGGCTTTTAGTTTATTGTCAAGTTGCGAGCGTGTTTCCGAATTTTCAACTACAATACCGGTAGGAAAGTGGCGTAACCTAACAGCCGTCTCCACTTTGTTTACATTTTGTCCACCAGCTCCAGAACTTCGCATGGTTTCCCATGAAATTTCTGAAGGATTAATTTCAATTTCAATCGAATCATCAACCAAGGGATAAACATAAACTGAGGAAAAAGACGTATGACGTTTGGCATTACTGTCGAATGGAGAAATCCGTACCAGTCGATGTACCCCATTTTCTCCTTTTAAATAACCAAAGGCATACTCGCCTTCAATTTCAATAGTAACGGTTTTAATTCCGGCGGTATCACCTGCCTGATAGTTCAACTCTTTAACCTTAAAATCTTGTTTGTTACTCCACATCATATACATACGCAACAACATTTCTGCCCAATCACAACTTTCAGTACCACCTGCTCCGGCCGTAATTTGGAGTACTGCACTTAAGTTATCACCTTCATCAGAAAGCATGTTTCTAAACTCAATTGCTTCTAAAAGACCGAGGGTTTTTTTGTAATAATTTTGAACTTCGATTTCAGTAGCTTCATCTTCTTTAAAAAAATCATAAACAACCCCCAAATCATTGTTCAACTGTACTACTTTTTCAAAATCTTCAACCCATTTTTTTTTGGATCGCAATACCTTCATAAAAACTTCAGCCTCTTTAGGATTGTTCCAAAAATCGGGATTGGCTGTTTTTTCTTCTTCGTTACTTATTTCGATGCGCTTTTTGTCAATGTCGAGGTAAGTTCTTAACTTGCCAATGCGTTCGTTGAGGTCTTTTATTTGATCGGATGTAAACATGCTACAAAAATACACTTTCAACCAATAATTTTTATAAAAAATGGAAATAAACTTAATAAGCGATACGGTTACCAAACCAACTCCCGAAATGTTAAAAGCAATGATGAATGCAGAGGTTGGGGATGATGTTTTTATGGCCGATCCAACAGTTTTGGCACTACAAGAAAAAATAGCTGCTTTATTTGGAATGGAAGCAGGTTTATTTTTTCCTTCAGGAACCATGGCAAATCAAACAGCATTAAAATTGCACACGCAACCTGCAGAGCAGGTTATATGCGATAAATGGGCCCATATTTATAATTTTGAAGGAGGAGGTCCATCTTTTAATTCGGGCATTTCATGTAATTTGATTGATGGTTACAGAGGTATGTTTACCGCTCAACAAGTACTCGAA
The DNA here is from genome assembly GCA_018335575.1 of Bacteroidota bacterium. Taxonomy (GTDB): domain Bacteria; phylum Bacteroidota; class Bacteroidia; order Flavobacteriales; family Flavobacteriaceae; genus JAGXRT01. Next base: position 5,082 of record JAGXRT010000056.1, read on the forward strand.
AGAATAAATGATAAAAACAACATTCATACCCCTATAACTTCCTTAGTAGAAATAGAAAACACTACCAATAAAGGAGGTGGCGCCTGTTGGGATATCAATGAAATAAAAAAAATCAGAAAAGTATGTGACGATCATAAGCTGATTTTACACTTAGACGGTGCACGAATTTTTAACGCTCTAGTGGCCAAAAATGAATCACCTAAAGAGTACGGAAAACTATTTGATACCATATCGATATGTTTGTCAAAAGGGTTGGGAGCACCCATAGGATCTGTGTTGGTTGGAACGCATGAACACATTAAAAAATCACTAAGAATCAGAAAATTATTTGGAGGTGCAATGCGGCAAGTAGGTTATTTGGCTGCAGCCGGTAACTTTGCTTTAGACCATCATATAGAACGTTTGGCAGATGATCATCGTAGAGCAAAAGAATTGGGAGAAGCCTTGGAACACTGTCGCTTTGTTAAAGAAGTAGAACCAATTGAAACAAACATTATCATTTTTTATTTAAATGATTTAATCTCTCAAGATGATTTTGTTAGTTATTTAAAATCTAAAAACATATTACTGATATCTATGGGAGAAGGTAAAATGCGTATGGTTACGCATTTGGATTTTACAGAAGCCATGTTGAAAGTGGTTGTAGACACATTAAAATCGATGTAAAAAATATACAATGCTTAAGTATAACTGCTTACTAATTTGTTTATCAATACTTATTTCATGTAAAAATGATGAAAAGAAATTTTTAACTCTAAATCAAACTGCGATGCAAACAGAACTAGCCACTTTTGCCGGCGGATGTTTTTGGTGTACCGAAGCCATATACGAAGAAGTTAAAGGCGTACTAAAAGTAACTTCGGGTTATACCGGAGGAACCTTTAAAAATCCAACGTATACTGAAATATCAACAGGAAGAACCGGACATGCAGAAGCCATCCAAATAGCATTTGATCCTGCTGTTGTTAGTTATAAAGATCTGCTATACATATTCTTTTTAACCCACGATCCAACAACCTTAAATAGACAAGGGGCCGATGTAGGAACACAATATCGATCGGCTATTTTTTACCATACTGTTGAGCAAAAAGAACTGGCTGAGACAATGATTAAGCGTATTAATAAGGAAAAAATATATCCAAAGCCTATTGTTACAGAAATTACCCAAGCTTCTATTTTTTATGTTGCTGAAGAATACCATCAGGATTATTATTTTAAAGATAAATTTCAACCGTATTGTCAGGTTGTCATAACACCAAAAATTGAAAAATTCAGAAAACTGTTTAAAGATAAATTAAAATAGTAGTTTTGCTAAAATTTTTAAAAAATACACATTCCATGAACTATAGATTTTCCATTCTAGTTGTGCTTTTATTATCGATTTATTTTGTTCAGGCACAAGATTACTCGGTTAAAGCTAACAAAGATTCTTTAGCAACTTATGTAGGTAACAAGGATATACATCCTGTTAAAACCTTTGATCATAAATTTAAAGCAACCAAGCCTAAAAATGTAATATTAATGATAGGTGATGGTATGGGTGCTACCCAAATTGCTGCGGCACTCACCGCAAATAAAGGGCAATTAAACTTATTTAACTGCAAGTTTTCTGGTTTTTGTACTACGCATTCATCCGAAGATTACATAACCGATTCTGCAGCTGGGGCAACTGCTATAGCTTGCGGTATTAAAACCTTCAATGCAGCAATTGGTGTTGATGATAATAAAGTGTCAGTTAAAACAATTTTAGAAAAAGCAATTGATAAAAATATGGGAAC
>JAGXRT010000057.1 GCA_018335575.1 Bacteroidota bacterium
TTTGCTTGAGTTTTGTTCACAAGGTGTACCTACCTTGTGTACGATTTTTATTTAAATGATTCTAATTAACTAACTACAAATACATTACAATAAGGCTTTTTAAAATGAGTCATTGTTAGGTTGATTGAAGCTAGTCATTTGGGGGTTAAAATGACTGGTTTTATTTCATTTACACAAGGTATACACAAGTTGGGTATTTTCTATTTCTTTTTTTTGTTTACTTCTATTTCAATTTGCTCTTTTAAATTTTTAGCCATTGAAGTTATAAATTTTGTTTCGTCTGATTTTCTTTCTTTAATTCCGATATAATCTCTGTATATTTTTTTGATATCAACTTTTATATTCAAAGCTCTTCCAAGAGCTGTTGCTATTTCACTAATTGTAGCATCACCATTATTGATCGAGTTTTTGTGATGCAAGCCATAAACTATTTCAGTAAAATCATAATCAGTGGCCGTCCATTTTAAATTGGATTTCATCGTCTGACTGCTTTTATTTGCAAGATGCAGTTGTTCTATTTTATCTTCTACGTAAATGGTTAGCAAATCATAACCAATAAGAATGGCTACTTTATAATCATGTGAAGTGCACAATCGTTTGTTGTAATTCATTAAATACCAATCTTCATAAGGGCTACCTTTACGATTACTTCTCACATAATATTCCTCATCTTTAAAGCTTAACTTAGAGCGATAGTATTGGTAAAATTCTTTGTTGTTGTACTGGTACTGATGTATTTTATTCAACAACTTTTCGCAATGTGCTAATTTTTCTTTTTTAACAGAGGGCATACTGGTTTCAAATGCTAAAATATCTTTGTAGTAAATTAATTTTGCTATGATTTTAGGTTTCTGTTCCTTGAAAAAATAGATCTCTTCCTGAACGGTATCAAATTTGTGTTTTTTAAGCCACTTGCACAATTGCTTAATTCTTTCATCCAACATTTCTGTTGCCTTATGAGCTTGCATAATAGGCTCTTGATAGGCATTGGCAATGTGATCTAAATCATAGTCGAATTCGTTGAAAAATTCACTTTTAATTAAATTTAAGGGAGTCATAGTGTTCAATTTTTTATATCAAAATAAACCAAAATCTATGAATATTATTACCTACAACTATGTAAAAAGTTATTAACAATGAACTTGTTAACTTTCTGAAATATACCTTTGCTTGCTGCTGTTAGGATTGCTGAATTTTTGTTTTAACAACTGCATATCGGAACTAATTTTTTTGTCTAATATCTTGGCATAATGCTGGGTTGTTTTCAAATTGGTATGACCCAACATTTTACTGACCGTTTCAATAGGAACTCCGTTTGACAAGGTTACTGTGGTTGCAAAAGTATGGCGTGCAATATGGAAAGTCAGTTCTTTACGAATTCCGCATACATCGGCGATTTCTTTTAAATAAGCATTCATCTTTTGGTTGCTTAGTATTGGTAACAGTCGTTTTTCAGCTTTACATACCGGATGCTCTGCATATTTATCAATGATTTCCTGAGCCATTGGAAGTATGGGTATTTTGGAAGTGGTATCGGTTTTTTGTCTGTTTTTGAAAATCCATTTATCACCATCAATACCTAAGGATACATTATCATAGGTGAGCAGTTTTACATCGACATAGGCTAATCCGGTAAAGCAACTAAAGACAAAGATATCTCGTACCAATTCTAAACGATCTGATATAAAAGTTTTACTCATAAGTTGATTCAGTTCAGCTTCCGTCAAGTACTCCCGGATTACTTCTTTAAGTTTTGCTTTATAGTTTATAAACGGATCTTTATTTAACCAGCCATGTGCTAGGCATTGATTGATGATTTTGTGAAAGTTTTTTATATACTTAACAGCTGTATTATTGGCACATTTACGCTGACTTCTCAAATAGAATTCATATTCATGAATAAACCCATGATCAATCTTTTCGATGTTGATGTCGGAAAGGTTGTATTTCCACTTTAAAAAATCGACCGTATGTTTTAATGAGGTTTCATATCGCTCTAAGGTGCCTGGAGCATATTCTATGTTTAACAGTTCCTTTATCTTTCGGTTGTGTTCTTTAAAGATGGGGACTAACATTCTGGCGCGTTCTTTTTTACCTTTAAGTTCATTTTTAAAGGTTTCAAGGGTAATCTCTACTCCACTCATAAAAAGTCTCTTCTCAGTTTCATAAACTGCAGCTTTTGACAATTCAAGTTGACTATTTATTGTACGGGCTTCTTCTGAGTTACCTTTAATTCTGCCTGATTCTGCCAACCATTTGGCTTCTTCAATATAATGACCGGTACTTATATCCAATCGTTTACTATTGATGGTTATTCTTTGAAATATCGGCATCAGCCCCCTGGCATTGACTTTTGATTTTCTTAAATAAAAAAGGACATTGATTTTTGCTTTCATAGTTACAGCCTTTATGTTGATAATTAATTTACTACTATCGTCAACACAAGGCAAGATGTTCATTCTTTGTACTTCCTTTCAAACTGGTTATAGTACCTATAAAAAAGGTGCACTTTTTTTCTCTTTTTTTGGGTGCACCGAATTGTGCACCTTTTTTTTGAGAAAAATTGAATAATTTGAAGGATTGCTATAAAAGAAAAAACCCTTCAAACGTTGAATTTAAAGGGTTTTGATGCATTTTGATTGTCACTTCGCGGAGAAAGAGGGAAGTGAATATATTTATAATTGACTGATATTATGACAATTAAAAATCTGATTTTCCAACTGACCCCTCAAGTGACTCCTTGCAATTCGGTGTAAAATTTCATACTAAATTCTGATAACTAATATACATATTTTTAGTTGAATATGAGGTCTTTAGTTAGTTAAAATATGATGAGGCTGTTATCAATTTTTGATATTTACTTAATCATTTTTTAATAATTTAATTTGGAAATATTGAACTCAATTTAAAATTTAACTTCTCCAATTTATGATAATAAGTGACTCCTACATAAATTGGTTAACTGACTCCTCGTCAATACCAATGTAAGAACTGAACTCCTCTATGGTCACCAGGTGTCCTTTTTCCTTTTTGAGTTTTATTCTGATTTGCTGCAGTATCCGTACACTCTGCCGGTAGCTTTTTCCGGTGATGATCTGGATGTCTTTGGGATAAATACAGACTCTTTTAGGGGTGTTTTTCATAGTGGTAATCAAAATTACTTAGCCTATGGTGAACCCTATGAAGAACCCTTTGGATTGCCTTTGGGTAGCTCATTTATCACTGAGGCTATTTCATACTCTATCCATACTTCATCTATACACCATCCATACACCATCCGTACTGGAGTTTTGGTATTTAGATAATCTATGGTTCTTATAAAAGTAGTCAATTTTAGTTATATGTGCAATTGGGGTGGATTTTGCCGCTTTTTGCGGATCTGTGCACTTGCTGTTGATTTAGGACAAATATGCCAAATTAGGACAAATGTGCCAAATTAGGACATTTATGTCGATTTGTGCCATTTGGTACAGGGGGTTGTTGGATTGTTGGAGTTTGCTTTGGAACTTTGTGTTATCGATTTGAAAAATGTTGCAACGATTGATGATTGATGAAGTGATGAATGAAGTTTAATTTAAATTGAAAAGATTATGGCCAAGCAAAAAGGCATTATCAAGTTAAAGGGTACTATCGGGGATATTACCTTTTACAAGACCCAAGACGGTCATTTAGCCCGTGAAAAAGGCGGTGTGGATGGGCAACGTATTAAAACCCTGCATTTCAGCGAACCAGAGAAAATGGCGCTGAGTTTGGAAGAGCCGGTAAAGCCGGTAAGTTGTTGAGAAACGCATTTAGAGCCCTGTATTTGAACTCGGCAGACAGCCGCATGGTTAGTCGTTTGACTCAGGCGATGATGCGCGTAGTGAAAGCCGATGCGGTGAGTGATCGCGGACAGCGTCACATACTGGATGCGGAAACAGAACTGTTATCAGGTTTTGAATTCAACATCCGTGGAACTTTAGGAAATACCTTGTATGCTCCTATTGTTGCGGATATTGACCGGGATAACGGAACCATCGGGGTGGAAATCCCTTCCTTTGATCCGTTGACCATGGTGGCAGCTCCGGAAGGAACGACTCACTTTAAAGTGGTGTCGGGCGGTGCTGAGGTGGACTTTGAGCAAGAGCGCTTTGTGGTGACCAATGCTGCAAGCGATT
>JAGXRT010000058.1 GCA_018335575.1 Bacteroidota bacterium
CCATACAGTTGCTTGGTTTTACCGTCCCAAACAATAGCGTATAAATCTCCACCTATACCGCTTCCTGTGGGTTCCATCAAGCCTAAGGCTGCATTAACAGCTATGGCTGCATCCACCGCTGTTCCTCCTTTTTTTAAGATGTCTAATCCGATTTGAGTAGCCAGCGGATGACTCGTTGCTACCATGCCGTGTTGACCGATTACTTCAGAACGTGTTGCAAAATTTTTACCTGTTAAACGGTCTTGCGACCACAAACTTAGGCTGATTAGTATCAAAAGGAAGCTTAGCTGTTTCATGATGTATATGTTTAAGAATATAAAGATAAAAAAACGGGAAAACCTATGAAGAATTTCCCCGTTAAATATAAAATTAAGATGAATATTAGAGTTGCGGACCGGCAGCAACTAAGTTTTTACCTTCCTGATTGTCGGTATATTGTTTGAAATTATCAATAAATAATTGGGCCAATTCGGTAGCTTTAGTATCCCATTCGGCAGGATTTTCATACGTCTGTCTTGGGTCTAAAATTGCAGTATTTACACCTTCTAATTCAGTTGGAACCCGTAAATTGAAAATCGGTATGGTTTTTAGCGTTGCCTTTTCAATGGATCCGTCTAAGATCCTATCAATGATAGCTCGCGTATCCTTGATGGAAATACGTTTGCCCGATCCGTTCCAGCCTGTATTTACTAAGTAGGCGGTAGCTTGGTGTTGTTCCATTTTTTTTACCAGCTCTTCTCCGTACTTGGTTGGATGCAAGCTTAAAAATGCCTTGCCAAAACAAGCCGAAAAAGTAGGTTGTGGTGCTGTTACGCCGCGCTCAGTACCCGCTAATTTAGCCGTAAAACCGGATAAGAAATGGTACTTAGTCTGCTCAGGTGTTAATTTAGAAACCGGAGGCATCACACCAAAAGCATCTGCCGTTAAAAAGATGACCTTAGTTGCATGTCCCGCTTTGGATATAGGTTTTACGATATTGTTGATGTGGTAAATAGGGTAGGATACCCGGGTATTTTGAGTTACCGAGCCGTCGTTGAAATCGATTTTTCCATCGGAATCTACCGTAACGTTTTCGAGTAAGGCATCGCGTTTGATGGCAGCGTAAATATCCGGTTCCGAATCCTTGTCGAGGTCGATGGTCTTGGCATAGCATCCACCTTCAAAATTAAACACGCCTTCATCATCCCAGCCGTGTTCATCATCGCCTATTAATTCGCGTTTAGGATCGGTGGATAAAGTGGTTTTACCGGTACCCGATAAGCCAAAGAACACCGCAACATCGCCGTTTTTACCTTTGTTGGCAGAGCAGTGCATCGAAGCAATTCCCTGCAGCGGCAGGTAGTAATTCATCATGGCAAACATTCCTTTTTTCATTTCGCCGCCGTACCAGGTGCCGCCTATCAACTGCATTTTTTCGGTTAAATTAAATACGGTATAAACCTCAGAATTAAGGCCTTGTTGTTGGTAGTTGTGGTTTATTGTTTTAGAGGCATTCATCACCACAAAATCAGGTTCTCCAAAATTTTGAAGCTCTGCTTCTGTTGGGCGAATAAACATATTCTTTACAAAATGTGCTTGCCAGGCTACTTCCATGATAAAACGCACTTTTAATCGGGTGTTTTCGTTGGCACCGCAAAAGGCATCCACTACAAATAAACGTTTGCCCGAAAGTTGGTCAACCGTCGTCTTTTTTAATTCGTTCCATACCTGGGGTGATATAGGTTTGTTGTCGTTCACCGCCTCAGGCGAAGTCCACCAAACAGTATGTTCAGAAACAGCATCTTTAACAATGTATTTATCTTTAGGTGATCGGCCGGTAAAAATACCCGTCATTACATTTACAGCTCCCAATTCTGATAAGTAGCCTTTTTCGTACCCTTGTAAAGTTGGATTTAATTCCTCTTCATAAAGAAAGTCAAAAGAAGGATTGTAAATAATTTCTGTTGGATTTTTAATGCCGTACTTTTCCAGCGAAAACGTTTTCGTAAAAGAAGCGTTCTGTTCCATAATTTTTTTGTTTGGGTTAATAAGTCACAAAATTAACGATTATTCGCTACAAATTTAAACAGATTTAAGTTTTTATAAACCATACATTGTTAATAACATTAAAAAAGGACTAAAATGTATAAAATTAGTATCTTTGAAAGGTTGATTTAACTTTAAAAAAGACACTAATGGCTAATAAAAACATTCGATCCTTATCGGCAAGAAAGGAATTTGAGGTCAATTTGTTTGAACACATCAGCAACTTGTCGTTAAAAAATGCATCTGAAGAAGCCTTTCATCAATTGGCTAAAGATTTTCAGATAGATGACTCTGTGGTATACGGAACGGCTTCTTTTTACGATTTTATAAAACCCGAAAACCGGAACAAGAAGGTGTATGTATGTAGCGGAACCGCCTGTTTGGTAGCCGGAACTCAAGAAAAGGTGCAGCAACACTTAGAAGATCATTACCATAAAGATGAAATCGGACATGTAGCCTGTGTGGGTCGGTGCCATGAAAACAGTGCCTTTATGATAGGCGATAAGGTATATTCCGCAACCACTCCGGAAGCAGTGGCGGCCATCGTACAGCAAAACCCCCTTCAGCAAAATAACTATGCCGTAGGATGCAATACCATTCCGATTCTGACCGAACCTATTAACGACCTCGCTTCGTTTTATGCATTGGCACAGTCCTTTAAGCATAAACCATCAGACGTAATTAACGAACTTAAAATTTCCAAGCTGCGCGGTCGCGGAGGAGCCGGATTTCCGTTTTACTTTAAGGTAGAAGCGGTTGCCAAAGAAAATAATAGACAAAAATACATTGTATGCAATGCCGACGAGGGCGATCCGGGAGCCTATTCGGACATGTATTTATTGGAACATCAACCGCATAAAGTTTTGTTTGGTATGATGATGACCGGATTGACTGTTGGTGCGGATACCGGAGTGTTGTACATCCGCGGCGAATATCCGGATTCCATAAGAAAAACAGCTGCGGCTATTCAGGAATTAATCGATTTAAACCTCTTAAACGGATTTAAATTTAAAATAATCAAAGGACAGGGTGCTTATGTGTGTGGCGAAGAAACCGCCCTGCTGAACTCTA
>JAGXRT010000059.1 GCA_018335575.1 Bacteroidota bacterium
AGGGTTGATTTTCCCGCTCCGTTTTTACCAATTATCCCCAATACTTCTCCTTGCTGTACTTCAAAATTGATATCGCGTAAGGCCCAAACATAATCGGAAGTTCCTTTGGTACTGCGGTCATTGACATCGCCCACCTTTAAATACGGATCTTCTTTACCACGTACACTCGCCCACCAGCGGTTGAGGTCGTGGCTCAGAGTGCCGGTGCCTACCGTGCCGAGGCGGTATTGTTTGGAGAGGTTTTCAACTTTAAGTATGGTATTGGAACTCATGGGAACAATATAAGAATTTAGATTTTAGATTTTAGAATTTAGAATTTAGAATTTAGAATTTAGAATTTAGAGTTTAGAATTTAGAGTTTAGAATTTAGAGTTTAGAGTTTAGAGTTTAGAATTTAGAGTTTAGAATTTAGAGTTTAGAGTTTAGAATTGTTTTTAAGTTTCGCATTCATAGTTTTTAAACTACTGACAAAAATAGCTGTAAATTCATTTGCTTCCTTAAGATTGTTATCAACAATTTTTTCAGGAATCCAATTTTTTGCTCTAATCAGCTCTAACCAAAAACATACTTCATCAGCTTCTTCCAAAACAATGTTCATTTTAGCAATAAATTCTTTATCACTTCTTGCTCTACTTACAGCCCAATAATTTGCACCAACCGAGGTACTACATCTAATTAACTGATGGGCGATAGCCTTACCTGCAATACTTGAAGGAGTTTGGTCAATTAAATCTATAATCGACAACGAAAATTCTTTGGTTCTAACTCTTAAATTCATACAATTTTTAAAATTCTAAATTCTACCTTCTAAATTCTACCTTAATTTACACCGTATCAATAAAACTCTTCTCTGTTTTGTTAAAGATAAGCAATCCGATTAAAAAACTAAACAAGGTAAACAGCGTAACATATATAATGGACGTCAACGAAAAGCTTCCTTCATTGACCAACAAATAACGGATATTTTCTATCATGAGAGCCAGCGGATTGTAGTTGACCAACCAGGCGTATTTGGGTAATTTTTCTTCGACCAAGGCCATGGGATACATCACTGCTGAAATGTACATCAGTAAGGAAACCCCAAAACCTACCAAGAACTTTAAATCGCGGTACTTGGTCACCATGGAGGAGATGATCATTCCAAAACTCAAACCCAAGATGCCCATCAACACAATTAATAAAGGAAATAAAATTAAGAGTCCGTTAAGGGTGTTTTCCATTCCTTGAAGGATAAAATACACATAAAATCCAATAAAAATCAGCAGTTGTATTCCGAATTTTAAGAGGTTGGAAACCACTACTGAAAGTGGCATAATCAAACGCGGAAAATAGACTTTACCAAAAATACCGGCATTGGCTTTAAAGGTGTCAGAGGTTGCATTAAGACAATTCGAAAAATAATTCCAGGCCGTTATACCGGCTAAGTTAAACAGGAATGGTGGTACTGTTCCGGTATCAATACCGGCTACCCGGTTAAAAATAATAGTAAAGGTAAGGGCTGTAAACAAAGGCTGAATGAGGTACCACAACGGACCTAAAATGGTTTGTTTGTACTGGGTAACTACATCGCGTTTTACAAATAAGAGCAGTAAATCACGGTATTGCCAGAGTTCTTTTAAATTTAACCGAAACGCATTGTCTTTGGGCTTGATTTCGAAAAGCCAGTCATCTTCCTGCATATTTTTAAGTTGATTGTTCATTGGGGTGTAATGTTGGAATTTAGAATTTAGAGTTTAGAGTTTAGAGTTTAGAATTTAGAGTTTAGAGTTTAGAATTTAGAGTTTAGAGTTTAGAATTTAGAGTTTAGAGTTTAGAATTTAGAATTTAGAATTTAGAATTTAGAATTTAGAGTTTAGAGTTTAGAGTTTAGAGTTTAGAGTTTAGAGTTTAGAGTTTAGAGTTTAGAGTTTAGAGTTTAGAGTTTAGAGTTTAGAGTTTAGAATTTAGAATTTAGAATTTAGAGTTTAGAATTGTTTTTAAGTTTTGCGTTTATTGTTTTTAGACTACTGACAAAAATAGCAGTTAATTCATTTGCTTCCTTAAGATTGATATCAATAATTTCTGAAGGAATCCATTTTTTCTCATTAATCAGTTCCAACCAAAAACAAACTTCGTCGGCTTCTTCTAATACTATGTTCATTTTAGCAATAAATTCTTTATTACTTCTAGACCTGCACACTGCTCTGTAATTTGCTCCAACAGAAGTACCACTTCTTATTAACTGGTTTGCCACTACTTTGCCAGAAATGGATAGCGGTAATTGCTCTGCTGTATTTAAAATGGCCAATGAAAACTGCTTTGTCCTTTCTTTTAAATCTTTATTCATACCTAATTTTCTACCATCTATTTATTAATAAAGCGCTTCAAATCCTACCTCCTTTATTCTGAATTACTCTGGCTAAAATAGTGAATTTAACGGCTACATTTATAATATTGAGTACATTTTTCCTATAGAATACCATAAACTCTAAACAAGTCTAACCAACCAAAATAGCATATTCTAAATTCAGATTTCTAAATTCTAACTTAAAAAAAAGACCGCCATTGCTGACGATCTTTTTCATTGGTTAGTACAATTTATTATTGCTTAATAACTTTAAGTCGTTGGCTGATGTTGGCAGCCTTCACTTCGATAAAGTACACGCCTGATTTCAACTGTTCTCCAAATTGGAATTGTTCTGTAGCCGATCCTTTTTTATGAAGGAGGTATCTACCGTTAACATCAAACACATTGACTTCTACCCGGTCTGAAGGGTTTATACCACTTAGTTGCAGTTTAAAGTAATCTGTTGACGGATTTGGATAGGCTTTTACTGTAAATAAGGCCCATTCGGCAACTTCGGCTTCTGCTTCTACTGCTGTTGTTACAGTTGCTTGGGTTGTTTCTTCAGTTGTGCCTACAGTGCGAGCAGTAGATTGTGCTAATCCTGAGGTAGAAACGTAGACATTTCCTTCATGTAACAGCTGTTCTACGGTTTTAGTCACAGACCAATTACTTGAGAACCAAACTCCACCGGACTTGCTGTATAAGGTAATTGCAAACTTATCAAGTGCACCTGCTCCATTATCAGTCATACTTAACTGAAGCGTAATTCCGCTTTCTACACCAACTCGAGTTCCGTCTTCCAACACTTCAACCAAATTTGATTTACTACTAAAACTAGCATCATTTTTAGTTGGAGTTTGCCCAACTGCAAATACTGCAATTGCATTACTTGCTACTTCGTATTGATGTAAGACATTATCCAAGGTACCATCCGGTTTGTTATAACTAAAGAATGTAACGTATGATTTACCTTGCGGATTGGTATATTTCTTATTGAACTGAACATCCATACTAAAGCTCGTTTCTACATCCTTAGCTCCTTTAAGAATACCCGATGAAGCAGAATTAAGTAAGCTTCCTCCAGCCACTACATAACCACCCGGAACTGGTTTCGATACAGTAACAACTGCTATTGCTTGTGGTTCCGTTTTCTTATTAATATACGCACCGCTTATTCCAATAGCTATGGTATAACTTGCAGAATTCTGATTTCCAATATTCAGTTGAACAATGGCACTAGCTGTTCCAACAGTACCATCGGAAACATTTACTAATCCTACAGGTAAATTGGTGGCACTTGGTATCGGTGTGTAGGTTGAACCATTTACATAATAGAACGTAACTTTAGCTCCACGCACATCACCAGTTGGTGAATTTCCATCTTTAATAGTTGCCACTAAAGCTACAGTACCTGTACTACTGGTTTCAGTTGGTGTCCATACAAATATATCACCAGTGTAAAAACTTGTGCCTAAATAGGAAGCACTTCTTTCTATAACTATTAATGGTTTAGTGTCACTTGAACCAGCATAATTAGGGTTTGTACTTGTATAGGTAGCTACTACATTATAATTACCCGGTAATTCAGTTGCATTTAATTGTTTAATTAACATTGCTTGAACTGAACCGTCGGTTGAACCCGGTATCGGAACTACATTGGCAGTACCGTAAACCACTGAACCTATTTTAAACTCAACACTACCTGTAATTGGTGTAGCTGTATTTAATGGTGTTATTACTGCTGTTAGGGTAATCATATCCATATAACGTACACTTGCTGCACTTAAGGTTAAGGTTAAGTTGGTTGATGCTTTATTAATCGAATAATTTTTGCTATCACTTGATCCATTATGATTTGCATCACCCGGGTAGCTAGCACTGGCATTATATGTTCCTGCTAAAGTAGGTGCTGTTGTTGTTTCAGGATAAATTGTAGGTGTTACACCTTTATAGGTAACAACTAGCGTTTGATTTAAACCACCAGCACCCGTAACTATTGCTGTCGCACCGTGAGGTAAACCATCATAAACTGCATTTGGCGCTGTAACTACAGTAAATGAAGGCGCTTTATTAATTACGATGGCTGCTGTACCGCTTTGATCGTTATAATTCGTGCCACCTGTGAATGTCCAGTTGGCTGTTCCGCCTGGTACATCCGTAAAGGTCGCACCTAGGTTAAGTGAAGCTCCAACTGCTGTTGGGTCTCCTGCTACCCCAGTGAACGAGCCTGTTACTCCATGTGGCAATGCATCGTAAACTCCTGTGTAACCAGTAACTACGATTGTAGCATCGGCTTTACCGATTTCGATCTCTACACTGCCAAAAGCATCATTGTAGTTTCCTGTAACATCCGTAAATACCCAGTTCGCTGTGCCTCCAGGAGCATTGGTGAAGCTTAAACCTAAGTCTAAACCTGCTAATGTTTCGTTAGATACACCTGTGGCGGAACCTGTAGCTCCATGTGCAGTAGCATCGTAAACTCCTGTGTAACCAGTAACTACGATTGTAGCATCGGCTTTACCGATTTC
>JAGXRT010000060.1 GCA_018335575.1 Bacteroidota bacterium
ATTATTTATTTTTAAAACCGAAACATTTAGATGGAATCATATTATTGGTTTTGTGTTTTTAGTTTTGGCAGTCTATTTTATATTTAAAAAATAACAAAATGAATTTAGCATATCCTCAAATTTTAATACTACAGGATTTAGGCGTTAAATCTGAAATAATTAACCAAAAATTGGCAGATTTAAACATAAATCATCAATTAGTACATACTTTAAATGATTCCATATTAAATCATAAGGTTGTAGAAATTATCATAACTATTAAAGAGAAAGTAGATAAAGCTCTTATAAGTAAATTTCCAAAGTTAAAATTGGTTACAGTGGCATTTACTGGTTATGATGTTGTTGATGTAAACTATTGTTATTCAAATAATATTGCAGTTTGTAACGTTCCCTCCTATGCCACTAATGCCGTTGCTGAACTTACCTTAGGATTTGCAATTTCACTTTTAAGAGACATACCTCAAACATCAAATCTTTTGCAAAAAGGTGGATGGAATTTTAAACCAGGAATGGATTTATATGGTAAAAATGTAGGAATTATAGGTACAGGCGCTATTGGTACAAAAGTTGCTCAACTATTTAAAGCGTTTGGATGTGAGATTTTTGGGTGGTCTCGTTCAGAAAATCAAGAATTTATAAAACTGGGAGGAATTTATTTAAACAATTTAGATGATTTATGTGCATTAGCAGATATAATAACAGTACACACTCCGTTAAATAACCAGACTAATAATTTAATTAACGATGCTCTTTTTAAACTGATGAAACCTTCAGCGTTTTTAATAAATACGTCACGTGGACCGATAGTAAATGAAGATGCTTTAATTAAAGCTATAGAAAATGATACAATTGCAGGTGCTGCACTAGATGTTTTCGAAATTGAACCTATTCCGCACAATTCTAAAATTTTAAACACCAAAAATGTACTTCTAACACCTCATATAGCCTATAAAACTGATGAAGCCATGGAAAAACGTGCCATTATAACTATTGAGAATATAGCAAATTTTTTAAGAGGAACTCCTAAAAATCTTGTTACTAAATAACTAATCAATTGTAATGAGCAGAAAAATAAAATTGTTGCTAATTAGTATTTTTTTAGATGGTATTGGCATGTTGTCTTTTGTGATCTCAGGAATTGGTGAATTCTCAGATATCATCTGGGCACCATTAGCTGCATACATCACGCTAAAAATGTTCAAGGGAACCTTAGGAAAAGTTGGAAGTATTATTTCATTTATTGAAGAATCGGGTGTGTTTGGAACCGATTTTTTTCCAACTTTTACCTTGTTATGGATTTATAAATATTTAATTCAAAAAGAATCAGATTAACGAGAATAATTAGGAGCTTCTTTTGTAATTGTTACATTGTGCGGATGACTCTCTCTAATACCAGCCGCTGTAATTTTTACAAATTTAGCCTCTTTGTGCATGGCAATGTCTTTAGAGCCACAATAACCCATTCCAGATCGTAAACCTCCAACAAATTGATACATAGTTTCTGATAAATCACCTTTATAAGGTACCCTTCCTACAATTCCTTCTGGTACAAGTTTTTTGGCATCGCTGTCTTCTTGAAAATAACGATCTTTGGAACCATCTTTCATCGCTTCAACAGACCCCATGCCGCGGTACGATTTAAACTTTCTTCCTTCAAAAATGATAGTTTCTCCGGGACTTTCCTTAGTTCCTGCTAACAAGGATCCAAGCATTACACAATCGGCACCGGCTGCAATCGCTTTACCAATATCACCGGTATAACGTACACCACCATCAGCAATAATTGGAATACCAGTATCTTTAACAGCTTGATATACCTGCATAACAGCAGACAGTTGAGGAAATCCGACACCGGCTACTACCCTGGTGGTACAAATAGATCCTGGCCCAATTCCAACTTTTACAGCATCTGCTCCAGCCTCAATTAAGTATTTTGCAGCTTCGCCTGTTGCAATATTTCCAACGACTACATCAATTTCTGGGTAGGTTGCTTTAACTTCTTTTAAAATTGACAAAACCCCTTTGGAATGGCCGTGAGCAGTATCGATTACTAAAGCATCTACTCCAGATTTTGCTAATAATTTTGCTCTATCTAAAGAATCTTTAGTAACCCCAATTGCAGCAGCAACACGCAATCTGCCGTAACTGTCTTTATTTGCATTCGGATTTTCGCGAACTTTTTCTATATCTCTAAATGTAATTAAACCAACTAATTTATTGCTGGAATTAACAACTGGTAATTTTTCAATTTTGTAATCTTGTAGTATTTCTTCTGCTTCAGCTAAGGAGGTTCCTTCTTTTACAGTAATTAAATTATCAGCAGTCATCACTTCTAAAATAGGTCTGTTGTTGTCTTTTTCAAATCGTAAATCGCGGTTGGTAACAATACCCACTAATTTCATGTCAGCATCTACAATTGGAATTCCTCCAATGCTGTATTCACGCATTAAATTTTTTGCATCCAGCACTTTAGAATTTACGGTAAGCGTAATTGGGTCAATAATCATCCCCGATTCTGCACGCTTTACCTTTCGAACTTCATTGGCCTGATCTTCTGCAGTCATGTTCTTGTGTAACACACCGATGCCACCTTCGCGCGCCATAGCAATAGCCATAGCAGATTCTGTAACGGTATCCATTGCAGCAGAAACAATGGGAACATTTAAGGAAATATTTTTAGAAAAACGCGATTGAATGTTTACGTTACTGGGTAAAATTTCTGAATAGGACGGAATTAAAAGTACATCGTCATAGGTTAAACCCTCAGAAACAATTTTGGAAGAAGCCATGTGCAATTAGTTTTGAAATTAATTGCATGCAAATTTACAATTATTATTAGTTATTTAAAAAAACTTTTGGAAAAGTTGCTTGTACTAATACAATTATAGAACCAAAAGCAAAGCTTAGTGTCATCAAAATACCTGAGAAAATTATGACATACTTAAAAACAGTAAGTCCACACCATAAAAAGTAAATACCTCCAAAAGTTAATAATACCGAAAAGAATGGTTCAATAATTAAAAACATTTTTAACGAATATGAAAGTTTAGTTAGCGATACAAAAAAGCCCAATAGCAAAAACATAATACTCATCGAGATTATATGAGAATGTATCATGCCCAAAACCTGACGCTCTGTTTTTTTAAATTTCATTTCTATGGCATTCTCATCATCCTCATTTCCCAAATAATTTTCCTGAACTCCTTGTGGTGCAAAGGTAGACGTAGTTCGTACCATAGAAATACTGGAATAGAAACCAACACTTAAAATCAACAAAAAAGATATAATTAAATACCGTAATTCTTTAGGTAAAGTTAGAATAAGTCCGTTTATTTCCATTAAATTACTTTAGTTAGTTTAAGTTGATGCATGCATTGTAATACATTATTTACTGCATTTGTTAATGATGTAGCTGAAATTGTTGCACCGGATATAGCTGAAATATCTTTTTTAAATAATATAGACTGAGAACTATTAAAACCTATAAACTGACTTAACCAGCGTTTATGGGTAATTTCAAATCCGTGATCTTCTCTATAAACCAATACTTTTACTTTGCTAATTATCATATTTTTATCAAAAATTACTACGTAATCAAAATAAGAAACTTTGCTTTTAGATTTTCCAATATAGGCATAACCAATAGTAGTACTAAATGCATCTTTAAGCGTGTACAATACATCTGTATCATCATATAATAAACTTACGGTTTTACTGTCCAAAACAACTAACGATTTATTATGATAGTTAGAAAAATGCTCTTTTAATTCCTTTTGGAGTTTATTTTCAACATTTACAGGCAAATTTCCATTCTGACTAAAAATGAAACTGGGTAATAGATAAAAAAATATGGATAATAGTTTAATCATTATAAAAATAAAAAATTAAAAATGAAGCAATATAGATGGCTGGCTATATTGCTTCTAAGTTTAAAAAATTGGGTTATTAAAACATGATTCCAATTCCCATGTTGAACTGATTCTTCACAGAATTAGCAGTAGCATCGTCTTTTATTTGATAATCAACTTTAACCACTGCACCTTTTGCAACATGATAATTAAAACCAAATGTTAACTCGTTTCTATCGTAAGCATTGTTTTTGGTTATACCATCAACTTTAGCATGTGTATCGTATTGCTCGTATCTAGCGAAAGCGTGCAATTCTTGTTCCTTATCTAATGGTAATAAGTTATATGATGTCTCTAAATACCAACCTTTCATAGCAGATCCTAAATCCTTGTTAGCTAATGCATTGTACGCTGCAGCATCGGTAATATCGGTATAAACATACTGTCCTCTTGCGTTAAATCTGTTAATTGTATAACGAGCGTCTAAACCTAACATTGAAATTCCTACATCAGCTCCATCAAGCATATCAACATTGTCTGTTGCTTGAGTTCTTCCAAAATATCCTGCTAAACCTAATTTTAAACCTGTTACTCCATAATAATCAAATTTCAACGATAAATTTGGTTTGTTAACAGTTGAACTAGCGCCTTTTTGACGACCACCTCTTAAACCACTGCTTCCACCAATGTAGCCTTTGGTACCATCATACGATTTGAAACCGTTAAAGATATAAGCTTGGTAAGATAAAGGCATTTCTGCAAATTTTCCGGTAACTCCAACCCCAATTTCTCT
Source organism: Bacteroidota bacterium (assembly GCA_018335575.1). Taxonomy (GTDB): domain Bacteria; phylum Bacteroidota; class Bacteroidia; order Flavobacteriales; family Flavobacteriaceae; genus JAGXRT01. Next base: position 4,642 of record JAGXRT010000060.1, read on the forward strand.
CCAAGTAGTTGGAACAATATTTTTATCAACAGAAGGTCTGTCAACTCCATTAAATACAGGTGATTCATGGTATTCATTAATAATTCCCATAGGAACTAACATTAAACCACCACGTACATTAAAGTTATCGGTTAATTTGTAGTTTAAGTAAAATTGCTCTACATACACTTCATTTACGTGCTCGTACTCTATTTCTGATAATAACGATACTTTATCGCTAAATTTGTAACCCATAAGTACTACAAATCGATTTACATCAAGTTTGCCATTGGCACCTTCTACCTGATTGTAAAATACTTCGCCATAACCACCCCAGGTTAATTTAGATTTTTCTTCTTGTGCAAAAACACCTACTGATAATACTGTTGCTAGTAGGAAAATAGTTATTTTTTTCATTTGTTATTTTAATTTAGATTGATTATAAATAAATTGTTGATGCAAATATATACCAGACTCTTTTAATGACCAAAGCTTATTTAGAATAATTTTAAATAAGCTGATTTTTATCATGTTTTTGAAAATAATACTAATGTATATGAGGCAGTTAAAAAATACGTAATGCTTCGTTGTAAGCTGCTTCAAATGACATAGCACTGAGATTTGTTTGTACTTTTTGCATATTAAAGTACGAGAGTAGTTTCTCTGTTGGCATATTACCGGTTAACTCATCTTTGGCCATTGGACAGCCACCGTAGCCTTTTATGGCTCCATCAAATCGCAAACATCCGGCTTTATATGCTGCATCGATTTTTTCAAACCAACTTGCAGCTGTTGTATGGAGATGGGCACCGAATTCAATAGAAGGATAAGCAGGAATTAAATACGAAAATAAATAGCTTATAATTTCTCCATTGGAACTTCCAATTGTATCAGACAAGGACAGAATTTTAACTCCCATTGTGCTAAGTTTGGCAGTCCAATCAGCAACTATTTCTGCATTCCATGGATCTCCATATGGATTTCCAAAGCCCATCGATAAATAAGCTACTACCTCCTTTTTATGTTTATCAGCTAAATTTATAAGTGTACCCAAAGTTTTCACCGATGTTGCTATAGTCTGACCTGTATTACGCATTTGAAAATTTTCTGAAATCGAAAACGGATACCCTAAATACGAAATTTCATCAAACTGTACAGCATCTTCAGCACCTCTAACATTGGCTACAATAGCTAACAATTTACTGCTGGTTTTTGTTAAATCAAGTTGTGCTAAAACAGCAGCAGTATCACGCATTTGAGGAATTGCTTTTGGCGATACAAAACTACCAAAATCAACAGTATCAAATCCTACCTTTAACAGGGCATTTATATAAGTTGCTTTCGCATGTGTTGGAATAAATTCTTTTATTCCTTGCATTGCATCGCGCGGACATTCTATTATCTTTACTTGATTCATAGGACTCAAATATACAAACTTGCAGCGTTTATTTCATATAAATTAAAATTCCTATGATTGCAAAACTAATTCTTAATTAAATAGTTGTTTATTTCCTTTATTAGCGCAGGACCTTCGTAAATAAACCCCGTATATATCTGAATTAAATCAGCTCCGGCATTTAATTTTTCCATGGCATCTGCTGCTGAATGTATCCCTCCTACACCGATAATTGCAAATGACTTGTTTGATTTGTCTGCTAAAAACTTAATTACTTCTGTTGAACGTTCTTTTAATGGTTTTCCGCTTATGCCACCTACTAAATTCTTCTTATCATCTGATGCTTTTAAATCATCTCTTAAATGAATACTGCTATTGGTAGCAATAACGCCATCTAATTTTGTTTCGTTAATAATTTCGATGATATCGAGCAATTGCTCATTCGTTAAATCGGGAGCAATTTTTAATAAAATTGGTTTAGGAGCCTTTTTTGATTTGTTGAGTTGTTGTAATTCAGAAAGTAACAACTTTAAAGGCTCTTTATCTTGCAAAGATCGCAACCCAGGCGTATTTGGTGAACTTACATTTACCGTAAAATAATCGACATAATCATACAGGGCTTCAAAACAAATAACATAGTCGCTATTAGCTGTTTCGTTAGAAGTATCTTTGTTTTTGCCAATATTTCCACCAATAATTACACGTTTTTCCGACTTAAGATTATTAACCAAATGATCGACTCCAATGTTGTTAAATCCCATACGGTTTATTATGGCCTCATCAGAAACCAACCTAAAAACGCGCTTTTTAGGATTGCCTTCCTGAGGTTTTGGCGTAACTGTACCTACTTCTATAAAACTAAAGCCAAAGTCAGACAATTCGTTATATAAATCGGCATTTTTATCAAATCCGGCAGCTAAACCAACTGGATTTTTAAAGGTAATTCCAAAAACCTTGCGTTCTAATTTAGGGTGATTAACTGTAAATAATTGCTGTATAAACCATGAAAATCCTGGTATTTTATGCAACAATTTTAATAATGTAAAGGTGAAGTAATGTGCTTTTTCTGGGTCTGACAAGAAAAAAAGAGGTCTGATAAAAAGTTTGTACATGACTTTAGGTTTTTACAAAATTAAAAAAAGCCTTTAGATTTCTAAAGGCTTATCAAGTATTTATGTACGAAGTACTGCACCCAACTCTTTTTCAAATGTTTGGAGCAATTTACGCATTGTTTTTTCAATTTGTTGATCTGTCAGCGTTTTGGCTTCATCTTGTAACAAGAAACTAACTGCATACGATTTTTTGTTTTCAGGTAAGTTCTTTCCTTGATAAACATCAAATAAATCAACTTCTTTTAAAAGCGTTTTTTCTGTCTGAAAAGCAAGATTGTAAATATCATCAAACGTAACAGACACATCTAGCAACATAGCTAAATCTCTTTTTACAGCAGGATATTTTGGTATATTTTTAACTTTAAAGCTGTAATTATTAGCTAATTCAAGCATGATGTCCCAGTGAATTTCTGCGTATAAAACTTCTTGTTTAATATCAAAGTTTTTAAGAACTGTTGGGTTTATAACTCCAAATTCAACCAATAATTTCTTTTGAAAACTAACCGATAATCCTTCTGTAAAAACATCGTTTTTAGTAGCTAACGATTTTAGATTACTAATACCCAGTCTATTAAAAATTGTATTGATTACACCTTTTAGGTAGAAAAAATCGGAAGGTTTTTGATTATTGTTCCAACTTTCTTTGGCTCTATTTCCTGTTATTAATAAAGAAAAATACTTTTGTTCTACATAATTTTTATCATATTTATGATAGGTTTTGCCAAACTCAAATAATTTTAAATCGTTGTTTTTACGATTGATATTATACGCTACTGACTCTAATCCGCTGAACAATAACGATTGTCTCATTACACTTAAATCAGCACTTAATGGATTGATTATGTGTACATTCTGAGTTTCATGCAACGAATTAGTTAAAGTTATATAATCAGGTTTAGTTAATGAATTACTCATTATTTCACTAAAACCTTGCGCAGTTAAAAGGTTGGCAACAATATTTTCAATTTTCAAATCATCATTTTCAACAAATGAAAGCGACGTATTAAGTTTATCTGAAAACTCTATATTATTGTAACCGTATACTCTAATAATCTCTTCAATAACATCTGCTTCTCGTTGTACATCAACACGGTATGGTGGAACCATAAGCCCTAATCCAACTTCATTCTCACTTAAAATTTTGATTTCTAAAGATGCCAAAATATTTTTAATAGTTTCTTTAGGTAGTACTTGACCAATTAATTTATGAGCATTTTCATAATTTAAGAACACTTGAAAATCTTCAGCTTTTTGCGGATAAAACTCAACAATTTCTGAGGCAACTTTACCGCCACAAATTTCGTTAATTAATATTGCAGCTCTTTTTAAAGCGTATTTAGTTATAGTTGGATCTATACCGCGTTCAAAACGAAACGAAGCATCGGTATTTAACCCATGCCTTTTAGCCGATTTACGAATTGAAATTGGATTAAAATAGGCACTTTCTAAAAATATAGTGGTTGTATCTTCTGTTACACCCGAATTGATTCCTCCAAAAACTCCTGCTATACACATTGGATTTTCTTCACCGTCGCAAATCATAATATCTTCTGAACTTAACTTGCGCTCGATTCCATCCAACGTAATAAAGGAGGTATTTTCTGCCAATGTTTTTACAATTATTTTTTGCCCTTTAATCTTTGCAGCATCAAAAGCATGAAGTGGCTGACCTAATTCGTGTAATATATAATTGGTAATATCTACAACATTATTCTTGGGTGTAAGTCCAATAGATTTTAGCCTGTTTTGCAGCCATTGTGGAGATGCTTCAACAGTTAAATTAGTAATTGTTAAACCACAATAACGTGGAACAAGTTCTTTATCATTTACCTGTAAATCAATTTTTAACGTACGTTCTTCTACATGAAAATCACTTACAGAGGGAGTTTTAAATTCTAACTTTAAACCTGCTTGCATCAATCCAGCTCGTAAATCGCGGGCTACCCCCATATGACTCATAGCATCTGCCCTGTTGGGTGTTAATCCAATTTCAAAAACTTCATCATACGTTACATTAAATACACTAGCTGCTGATATTCCGGTTTTTAAATTATCATTTAAAACCAAAATTCCATCATGGTCTGTACCTAATCCTAGTTCGTCTTCAGCGCAAATCATGCCAAAACTTTCTTCACCTCTAATTTTTCCTTTTTTAATTACGAGCTCTTCTCCATTTTTAAAATACAAGGTAGTACCTATGGTAGCAACTGCAACTGTTTGACCAACAGCTACATTAGGCGCACCACAAACAATTTGTAAAGTTTCGGCTTTTCCAATATCTACAGTAGTAACTTTTAATCGATCAGCATTGGGATGTTGCTCACAACTTAAAACTTTACCAACCACAACACCTTCCAAACTTCCTTTAATTGCTTCGAATTTATGGATTCCTTCTACCTCTAAACCTAAATTAGTCAGTAATTCTGCAGTCTTTTCGGCATTCCAATCTAATTGTAAAAACTGTTTTAACCAGTTGTATGCTATTTTCATCTGTAATTTTTTATTCTGGGTTTTAATAAAATTAAGCTCCTATTATTAGGATTAATATTAAGTGGCAAAGATAACAAACATTGAACAACAAACAATTTTAAGTTTAGGCTTAACTGATGTTTGCCCAAATAGCTGTTTTATGATGTATTTCATTAAAAGTTTTTAATATAGGAAGGTTTTCAGCAGTTGCCAGATTAGGATCGTGTTGAAGTGTTTCAAAAGCAACAGATCTGGCTAATTTAAGTACTTGTGTATCTTTTACTAGATCAGCTATTTTTAAATTTAAAACACCGCTTTGTTGTTTTCCAAGTAAATTTCCAGGTCCCCTAAGTTTTAAATCCACATCAGCTATTTCAAAACCGTTGTTGGTTGCCACCATCGTATCTATTCTTATTTTTGCGTCTTCCGATAATTTTTCACTGGTCATCAAGATACAATAACTCTGTTCTGCACCACGACCAACCCTGCCTCTAAGCTGATGTAATTGTGACAGTCCAAACCGCTCTGCACTTTCTATGACCATAACGGATGCATTGGGAACGTTTACACCCACCTCTATTACTGTTGTTGCAACCATAATATTGGTTTCTTTATTTAAAAAACGTTGCATTTCCAGGTCTTTTTCTTCACCCTTTAGCTTACCATGTACAACACTAACTGCATATTCTGGTAGCGGAAATGCCCTGGAAATGGCTTCAAAACCATCCATTAAATCTTTGTAATCCATGGTTTCAGAATCATTAATCAACGGATATACGATATAAATTTGCCGACCTTTATGTATTTCATCTTTTAAAAACTTAAAAACTGCCAACCTGTTTTTATCATACCGATGTACTGTTTTTATGTCTTTTCTACCCGGCGGTAATTCGTCAATAATTGACACATCCAAATCGCCATAAACACTCATAGCCAAAGTTCTCGGAATTGGAGTTGCCGACATAATTAAGATATGCGGTGGAATGTTGTTTTTCTTCCACATTTTAGAACGTTGTTCTACACCAAAACGGTGTTGTTCATCAATAATAGCCAATCCCAAATTATGAAATTTTACTTTTTCTTCAAGCAAGGCATGCGTACCAATTAAAATTGACAAACTTCCATTTTCAAGTGCTTCGTGAATTTCTTTTCTATCCTTAGCTTTTACTGAACCTGTTAGGAGTTGTATGGTAACATTCATGGGCTTTAACAATGCCGAAAAAGTTTGAAAATGCTGATTTGCCAATATTTCTGTTGGAGCAAGCAAAGCAGTTTGAAAGCCATTATCCATGGCAATTAACATGCTTAATAAAGCAACAATTGTTTTGCCAGAACCAACATCGCCTTGCAACAAACGGTTCATTTGTGCGTTGGAACCCATGTCTTTTCGAATTTCTTTAATTACCCTTTTTTGCGCTTCTGTTAAATCAAATTGCAAAAAATTATGGTAAAAATTATTGAAATTAGGACCTACCACATCAAATTTAAAGCCTTTTATTTTTGATTTTCTAAGGATATTTTTTCGTATCAACTGTAATTGTATGAAAAATAGTTCCTCAAATTTTAATCGAAATAAAGCTTTGGTTAACAATGCTTGATGCTGCGGAAAATGTATATTTCTGTATGCTTCATTGCGATTTAAAAGCTTATACTGATTTAATATGTTGTTTGAAAGTGTTTCGGGAAGTTGTGCATTAAGTTCCAATAATAGCTGCTCTATTATAGAGATCATCGACCTATTTGAAAACCCTTTTTTGG
>JAGXRT010000061.1 GCA_018335575.1 Bacteroidota bacterium
AGCATACATTTCGTTTTCTAAACGGTCAATTTCATTGTAGATTTCTTCTTTTTCAGAAATTTCTGCAGTTAAAGCATTTTCTTTTAATGCGTCTATTTTGGTTTGAAATTCTAAATTTCTATTTTTAATTTCTTCTCTAAATTGCTGCGTTTTCTGACGTAATTCATCATTGGTTAATGAGGCAATTTCTTGTTCAAAAGAATGTACGGCATCTACAATGGGCTGAAGCCCTTTTAAGTCTTTTTTCTTTTTGTCGCCAAGAAATATTTTTAATATAGAATTTAATAAATTCATAAATTATAGTAGTTTTTAAGGTTCAAATTTAAACAAAAAAAAAGCCTCAATGAGACTTTTTAATATTCTTTTTATAATAAGTTTTAATATTCATCCTCATTCCAAAGGTAATCTTCATCTGTAGGATAATCTGCCCAAATTTCGGTAATTGATTCATAGATTTCATCTTCATCTTCTAGCTCTTGAAGGTTTTCTGCAACTTCTAGCGGTGCACCCGTTCTAATTGCGTAATCTATCAATTCGTCTTTTGTTGCTGGCCAAGGAGCATCAGCTAAATATGATGCCAATTCTAACGTCCAATACATAATAATTAATGTTAAAATTTTTGCAAAAATAAAAATATAAATGATATAGTCAAGTGATTTAAAATAAATATTTTAATGTAAAAGAACTTATTTTAATGTTGATTCCATTTTATTTCTTCGGAACCTAGGTCATAGGTCAACTTTCGTGCCAACACAAAGAAAAAGTCTGATAATCGGTTTAAATATTTAATTATAGAGTTTGATACAATAGAATCTTCTTGTAAAGCAACACTATTACGTTCTGCTTTTCTGCTAATTGTTCTGCAAATATGACAAATTGACACAATTTGATGTCCTCCAGGTAAAATAAAATGTTGTAAGGCAGGTAAATTTGCATCCATTAAATCCATTTCATTTTCTAGGAGAGTGATATCTTCTTCAGATATACTTAAATGCTTGTATGGACTATCGGCTGATTTAAATGTATCGTTTTCAGGGTCGATGGCTAGTAACGTACCAACCGTAAATAGTTTATGCTGAATTTTAATTAAGAGTTGTTTTATTTTCGAATCAATTTGTTGATCTCTTAATAAACCAAGGTAAGCATTAAGCTCATCAATTGTTCCATAGGTTTCTATACGCAGATGAGCTTTAGAAACACGTTTTCCTCCAATTAATGAAGTTTTGCCTTTGTCGCCTGTTTTTGTATATATTTTCATAGCTTAAATTCTAATTATAAAATGTTCTTTAACTTGTTCCTTTCTAAAAAAAACAATTCCCCAAAAATATGTATCAATACTTACGGTAACTTTTGGATGATTTTTAATGACTTCCCATGCTTGTGTCATTTCATCAGACCAATGAATGTCATCAAATATAAGAATAGAATCGTTATGAATTACATTTAATATCTGCTCAAAATAGCGTAAAGTTGCATTTTTTTGATGATTACCATCAAGATAAATTAAATCGAAGGATTTATTTTTTATAGTTTCTGCTAACTTATCGTCAAAATTACCAATAACTATGTTGGGATTGGCACCAAACATTTTTAAAGTTTTTTCTGCAATTTTAGCGGTATTTAAACAACCTTCCATTGTAATAATGTTGCTGTTTTTATTTCCTAAATAAATACAAAAAGTTGATAATCCTACGGATGTTCCTAACTCAAGAATAGATGTAGGTTTAAAATATGCTACCAATCGTATTAATAATTCGCCTTTTTTTTTCGAAATTCCTGCATTCTTGGCAATAGATTTTACGCTTCTTTTGTTAGATGTAAATACTTTAGAGCCTGCGCCTAAATCATTTACCTCTATTGGTTGAGTGTTATTAAATAAGTGATTTTTATATTGTTTAAAACGATGTTTTTTATGTATTCCAGTTTCAACATAAAAACATTTAGTAACTAAATTATAAACAAATGGAGAATGCACCCCATGTTGATTAGTTGAATGCCATAAAAATTTTACATAAGACAAAAGCTGTTGAATCACCGTTAATTTTAGCACGAATTTAATAGAAAAATTGTTGACTTTTAGCATTATCAGTTATATTTGTGCATAAGTTTTCTATGTTATGAATAAATTTATAGCTGTAATATTTTTAAGTTTTTTAATATCTTCTTGTATAACCACGAAAGACTTAACGTATTTTCAAGGAGATCCGGTTTTAAAAACAGAAATTCAAAAATTATCAAATCAACCATACAGATTACAAATAAATGACATTGTTTCTATAGATATTAAAGCTGAAGATAACACTCTTGTTTCCTTATTTAAAACATCGGAACTTGGTGGAGATTTGTATTTTAATGGATATACAGTTAACAGACATGGAAATATTAGGATTCCGTATTTAGGTGAAATTAATGTTTTAGGGTATACCGAAACAGAAGCACGCGAGAAAGTAGAAAAAGAATTATCGGCATATTTCAAAAATTCTAAATCGTTGTTTGTAAACCTAAAATTAGCAGGTATTAAATTTACAGTAACTGGCGAGGTTGGTTCTCCGGGGACTAAACACTTAATGCAAAATCAAGTAAGTATAGTAGAAGCAATTGCCAATGCTGGTGAAATTCCTACAACAGGTAACAAAAAGGAAGTTACAATCATCAGAAAAACTATTGATGGTGTTCAAAAGTTTACACTTGATTTAACAGATATTGCAGTTTTCGATTCAGAACATTTTTATATTCAACCAAACGATGTAATATATGTAAGTCCGTTGTATCAAAAAACGCTGGGTACCGGAACAACAGCTTTACAAACTTTTACAACCTTAGTATCTGTGCTTTCGTTTGTGGCCAGTTCAGTTATTTTAATTAAAAATCTTTAATAAAAATGGCTAAAAATAAAAAGGAAAAAAACGTAATTTCTGATCCTATTTCAGATGTGCGACATTATATTTTTAAAATTATTGCGAATTGGCGGTGGTTTTTAATTACCATTCCAATTGCATTAGCTTATGCCTATTACGTTAATATTTCTACCCAAAGAATTTACGGACTAGGAACCGTAATTTCAGTTAAAGAAAAGCAAAATCCACTTTTTTCTACAGGTACTAATATTGCCTTTAACTGGGGCGGTGTAAGCGATAAAGTTGAAGGAATTAGAAGGGTGATGTCTTCGAGATCACACAATGAAAAAGTAGTTAAAAAATTACAATTTTATATTGATTATTTAGAAGAAGGTAGGTTTAGAATGGAAGACGTTTATGGCAAAACTCCATTTAAAGTTGAAATTGATTCAGAGCAACCACAATTATTAAATACGTTAATAAAGATTGAATTTTTTGATGCTATAAACTATAAATTATCAATAGCTTTTCCTGATAAGTCAAATCAAACCCTTATTAATTATCAAACTGGTGAAACAGAAGTATATAAACCAAAAGATTCAGAGTATGTAGTAAATGCTCAAATAGGAACACAATTAAACTTACCTTTTCTAAATCTAAAATTGGTTTCTAATAATGAATATACAGGCAATGGTGGTGTATATTTTATAAAGTTTAACAGTGTTGATGGTGTAGTATCGAGGTATTTAGGGGTTAGGTCAAATCCGGTTTCAGGAACTTCTTTATTAGAAATTTCGATGATGGGGCCTAATAAAAATAGAATTGTAGATTATTTAAATACATCAGTTCAAGTACTGGCCGAAGATGAATTAAATGAGAAAACAAATTACGCTCACAGTACACGTAGGTTTATTGATATGCAGTTTGCCTTGGCTTCGGATAGTTTAAAAAGTTTAGAACGCAATATTGGAAATTTTAAAGAACAAAATGCAATCTATGATTTGTCGGCAGAAGGTCAAGAAATATTTTCTCAAACCAAAGGATTGGATAAATTATACGAACAGGTAAACGACCGACTTCAGTATTTTAATAATTTAGAAAAGTATATCTTAACATCTAAAGATTTTACTAAAATACCGGCTCCTGCAATTATCAATATAGAAGATGCAGCCATTGGATCTGCAGTTTCTAAATTAACAGAGCTGTCAGTTAAAAGAGAGCAGCTTGCAAAAAATGTTACGGTAACACATCCGTCTTATATTGCTGTAAATCAGGAAATAGAAACAACAAAGTCGGTATTGTTAGAAAATTTATCATCCTTAAAAAATACTACACAAGTAAACTTAAATAATATTAAAAAAAGGATTGGAAATTATTCATCCAAACTGTCAACATTACCAAAAAAGGAACAGAAATTGTTAAACTTTCAACGAAAGTATGAGTTAACCGAATCTAACTATATTTTTCTGATGCAAAAAAGATACGAGGCTAGCATTGCTATTGCTGCCAGTGTTTCTGACATAACAGTTTTAGATAAGGCAAAAGATGTGGGACAAGGTTCGTCAATTCCAAGAACTGAGTTTAACTATATGGTAGCTATTTTATTAGGTATTTTATTTCCAATTTTTGTAATAGTTGCTATAGATTTAATAGATACGCGCATATATTCTGTTGAAGAAATTGAGACACTTTCTCAAATTCCGGTAATAGGAGTAATTGGAGTAAATACGGAGAAATCTGGATTGGCTGTATATTTAAATCCAAAATCGGCTATTTCAGAATCGTTTAGGGCATTGCGTTCTAATATCCAATTTTTGTTTGATAGGGAAAAGTACCAAGATGCTAAAACAATTTTAGTTACTTCATCTGTTAGTGGCGAAGGTAAAACATTTGTTTCCATGAATTTAGCATCTGTACTAGCCATTGGTGGTAAAAAAACAGTTTTAGTGGGATTGGATTTAAGAAAACCTAAAATTCATCGAGATTTTGAGATTAGCAATGAAAAAGGTGTTTCAAGCTATTTAATTGGGCAAGATAATTTATCAGATATAATACAAAAAAGCAATATAGAAAACTTAGATGTTATAACCTCTGGTCCGGTTCCGCCTAATCCTGGTGAGTTAATTTTAAAGCAATCAACCATTGATTTAATAAATTTTTTAAAAGAGCAATATGAGTATGTGGTAATTGATTCTCCACCGGTTGGTTTAGTTTCTGATGCCATCGACTTAATACAGTTTTCAGATACAACACTTTATGTTCTAAGACATGGATTTACCAAGCGAGAAATGCTTAAAATAATTAATAACAAGTACCAAAAGCAAGAAATAAAAAATGTAAGTTTTATTTTAAATGAATTTAAAATGACCTCTAAATATGGTTACAATTATGGTTACGGTTACGGTTATGGGTATGGATATGGATATGGTTACGGGAATTATGCAGAAGTAAATAACACTAAAAAATCAATATTTAAAAAACTCTTTAATAAAAAATAAGAATGCAATTAATTAAAGACAGACCCATAAAATTTGTTGTTGTTGGATGTGGGCATATAGGGAAGCGTCATGCTGAAATGATTGAACGTAATGCAGAAACTGAGTTGGTTGCATTGGTAGATATAAAACCTCAAGAAGAATTAAAAATAGAGGCCTTTAATGTACCATTTTTTAAAAGTTTAGAAGAGTATTTAAACAGTTCTTTAGAAGCAGATGTTATTACAATTGCTACACCCAATGGTTTTCATGCATCACAAGCTATAAAAGCGCTTGAAGCTAAGCATCATGTGGTGATTGAAAAACCTATTGCGTTGACTAAAAGTGATGCCGAAAAAGTAATTTTTAAAGCCTTAAATGTATCCAAACATGTTTTTGCTGTTATGCAAAACAGGTATTCTCCACCATCGGTTTGGGTTAAAAATTTAATCGATGAAAATATATTAGGCGAACTTTATTCGGTTCATTTTAATTGTTTTTGGAACAGAGATGAACGCTATTATAATGGTAAAAATTGGCATGGAGATAAAAAATTAGATGGCGGTACCTTATTTACACAGTTTTCTCACTTTATAGATATAATGTATTGGTTGTTTGGCGATATTTCCAACATCAATGCTAAAATGCGCGATTTTAATCATCAACACTTAACCGACTTCGAAGACTCAGGAATTGTGTCATTTGATTTTGTTAATGGCGGAATGGGAAGTTTGAATTTTTCAACTTCGGTTTGGAATCAAAATTTAGAAAGCTCCATGACTATTATTGCAGAGAAAGGATCTCTTAAAATTGGGGGTCAGTACATGAATGAAGTTTCCTATTGTCATATCGAAAATTATGAATTACCGGTTTTAGAACCTACCAATCCGGGTAATGATTACGGTGCTTATAAAGGTTCTGCTCAAAATCATCACTATGTAATTCAAAATGTTGTAGATGTGTTGCATGGTAATAAACCCATAACAACCAATGCGTTAGAAGGCATGAAAGTTGTTGATATTATTGAGCGAATATATCAAAGCAATGCAAGCAGTGTTAAATAAGAGCAAAACTGTAAAGCGATTTATAGATTTGTTTTTTTCAAGCATTGGAATTATAATTACTATAGTTCCCATGATGTTTTTAATAATTGTTGCTAGTATTTCTACTAAATCATTCGGTATTTTTAAACAAATTAGACTAGGGGAACAGGGTATTCCGTTTCATATTTTTAAGATTCGAAGTATGAAAATTCATCAATCTGAAAATACATTTACTGCTAATAATGATAACATAACTTCTTTTGGCGCTTTTATAAGAAGATACAAATTAGATGAATTACCACAACTTTTCAATGTTTTTGTAGGAACGATGAGTATCGTTGGTCCACGGCCCGATGTGCCTGAAGTTATCCATGGATTAATGTCTTCGGATAAAGAATTTTTAAAATCCAAACCTGGTTTAATTAGCATAGCAACTATTAGGTACCTTGATGAGGAGCAGCTATTGGCAACAAAATCAAATCCAACAGACTATTATTTAAAAGAAATATGGCCTAAAAAAGTGAAAATGAATTTAGAATATACTTCTAACTGGAGTAATTTAAATGATTTAAAAATTATGGGTGAATTTTTAAGAAAACTAGTTAAATAATCTCTCCATTTATAATTACGGTATCTATATTGTTCGTTCCAAAAGCATACGGTAAATAGGCATAATTCGGAATTTCCTTAGTAATAATTAAATTGGCTTTTTTCCCAATAGTAATACTGCCGTGTGTTTTTTCCAATCCCATAGCATAGGCCCCGTTTAAGGTTGCAGCATTTATAGCTTCTTCGGGTGTCATTTTCATCTTTATACAGGCTGTTGAAACTACAAAATTCATATTTCCGGAAGGTGTTGAACCGGGATTGTAATCTGAAGCCAACGCCAATGGAAGACCTGCTTCGAGCATTTTTCTGGCCGGTGTATATGGAATGCCTAAATAATATGAGCAAGTTGGTAAGGCAATAGGCATAGTTTTGGTATTTTGCAATGCAACAATATCGTCATCGGTCATTTCTTCCAGGTGATCTACTGATAAAGCATTATGGTTTACACTGGCTTTTATCCCACCTATAGATGTAAACTGATTGACATGAATTTTAGGGATTAAACCATATTTTAATCCTGCTTTCATAATTTGTTCTGTTTCTTTAACTGTAAAGTACCCGGATTCGCAAAAAACATCAATAAAATCAGCTAAATTTTCACTCGCTACTAGCGGAAGCATTTCGTCAATAATTAAATTGAGGTAAGCTTCTTTATTGCTTTTATAATTACTTGGCAAGGCATGAGCGCCTAAAAAAGTTGCTTTTATGGCTACCGGGTAATTCTTTTTGAGTTGTTTAATAACACGTAACATCTTTAATTCTCCTGCTGTTGATAGTCCATAACCCGATTTTATCTCAATTGCACCGGTTCCTAACTTCATGAGTTCTTCTAGTCGCTTTTTTGATTCTTGGTATAATTGTTCTTCGTTGGTTTCATTTAATTTTTGTGCTGAATTTAAAATTCCGCCTCCTCTGTTTGCAATTTCCTCATAACTCAAACCATTAATTTTGTCTACAAACTCCTGTACTCTGTTACCTGCATAAACAATATGCGTGTGGGCGTCACACCAGGCGGGTAAAACAGTTTTATTAGTGGCGTCTATAATTAATTCAAATTTGTCATTTGGGCAGTTTTCCATGAAACCAAAATCATCTATAATATCATTTTCAATAACTAGGTAGGCATTCTTTAGTAAAGGTAACTCCTTCATTTCTGCACCTTTTATAAACAACGTATCTTTAGTTCTTATTTGAAGAAGTTCCTTGATATACTTGATTAATACTTTCATTTAATGATTTTTTGATAATGTAAAGATATTTAAAAACTCAATATTAATAAATTTTCAGTTAATAAACTTTTTTATTGTTAATTTCATTTTTATGGTCAAAAAATACTGTAAATAATTTCAGAATAATCAAATTATGAAGTAATTTTGCATAAAATTTTAAAAATGAATAAAGCAGTATTTATAGCAACTAGCGAACCTAACAGTGGAAAATCTATTGTTGCCATCGGTTTAATGAGTTTGTTGTTAGGAAAAACAGCAAAAGTAGGTTATTTCAGACCAATAATAAACGATGTAAAGGAAGGAGAAAAAGACAATCATGTGGCAACTATTTTATCGCATTTTAATTTAGACATGCAGTATGAAGAAGCGTATGCGTTTACTAGAAGTAAAATAATTAAAAAGAAAAATAAAGGTAAAGTAGGTGAAATTATAGATGTTATTATTGATAAGTTTAAAAACTTAGAAGATCGATTTGATTTTGTCTTAGTTGAAGGAACTGATTTTGCTGGAGAAGGTACCGTTATAGAACTTGATTTAAATGTACTGATTGCTAAGAATTTAGGGATTCCCACGTTGATTGTTGAAAGTGGCGTAGGAAAAACCTTGGATGGGTTTTTAGAAAATCTGTATTTAGCATATGACTCATTTAAAGCCAAAGATGTTGAGGTGTTGGGCGTATTTGCTAACAAAGTTCAACACGTTAATATAGAATTGGTTAGAACAAGTTTGCAAAATTATTTGCCGGAAGATGTATTGGTAAATGTAATTCCGATGATTGATTCGCTTGATAGACCAACGATGCGCGAGATAATGGAGGATTTGAACGGTAAAGTATTGTTTGGGGAAGAATTTTTAAACAACCAAACAGGCCCTAAAGCAGTTGGAGCCATGCAGTTACACAATTATTTAAATCATATTCAGGAAAATGTATTGGTAATAACACCTGGTGATAGAGCCGACTTAATTTTAGGCGCCTTACAAGCGCACATTTCTAAGAATTATCCAAGTATTTCTGGTATTGTTTTAACAGGTAATATTATACCAGAAGAATCGATTTTGAAATTAATCAGAGGATTAAATCAAATAGTTCCAATTATTGCTGTTGAAGAAGGAACCTTTAATGTTACCAATAAGATTGGTGCAATTCGATCAAAAATCTATGCCGGAAATACTCAAAAAATAATTACCTCAATCAATTCATTTGATAATTATGTAGCCGTTGAAAAACTTGCCAATAAACTGGTAACATTTCAGCCTGAGGGTATTACTCCTCGAATGTTCCAATACAATTTATTAAAGCGCGCCAAGAAAGCTAAAAAACACATTGTACTTCCAGAAGGAATGGATACTCGAATTTTACTAGCATCAGAACAGTTATTGGCTCAAGATATCGTTGATTTAACCATTTTAGGAACTAAAGTGGATGTTGAGAAAAAATGCAACGAACTTGGTTTATCATTGGTGCCTAAAAAAGCAACCATAATAAAACCAATTGATTCTGATTTGTACGAACAATTTGCACAGTCTTTCTATGAAATGCGTAAACACAAGAACGTTAATTTAGAAATGGCACGCGATTTAATGACGGATGTATCATATTTTGGTACGATGATGGTGCATCATAATTTAGCAGATGGCATGGTTTCAGGTGCGGTTCATACAACACAACATACTATTAAACCAGCGCTACAGTTTATAAAAACAAAACCTAATACATCTATTGTGTCAT
>JAGXRT010000062.1 GCA_018335575.1 Bacteroidota bacterium
TCCGTAAAGAAAAATAACAGCCAACGAAAGGGCAATTAGCCTAAAATGTTTTCTTAATATTCCACTAAAAAAAATAAAACTAACCAACATATAAATTAAACCACTGGCTCCGATATGATATGATGACCGAGCCACTAACCAAGTCAACAAACCAGAACCAAGCCAACCAATTATTAATACTTTGTTTGCTATAGGTTTATAAAAAAACAATAAGGCCGCCAATAAAACAATCATCGGTATGGTATTGTTAAACAAGTGTTTACCATCGCCATGAATAAACGGTGAAAAAACAATCCCTTTTAAGCCTGATAATGTTAAAGGATATACTCCCCATTTGTTGAAATTATATCCAAACGATATTTCAAACCAATACACAATCCACATTACAAATACAAATACCATGGGATATATAAGTATAGCTGATGAAAAATTAAATTGATTTGAAGTACTCACATTTTTAATTTTAAAGATTAAAAATACTATTTTTTTGCTTTCAACAACTCATAACTATTAGTACTTTTACACTTATGAACACACCTTTGGCAGAACGTATGAGACCTCAAGTCTTGTCTGAATTTATCGGGCAAGAACATTTAATGGGCTCCAACGGTGTGCTTAAACAGCAGTTAAACAGTGGTCATATTCCTTCCTTAATATTTTGGGGACCTCCGGGTGTTGGCAAAACAACACTAGCTCAATTAATTGCGCAGCATTCCAAACGGTCTTTTTATACCTTAAGTGCTATTAATTCAGGTGTTAAAGAGGTACGGGAAGTTATTGAAAAAGCCAAACAAAATGAAGGCTTTTTTGCTACTAAAAATCCTATTTTATTTATTGATGAAATACATCGGTTTAGCAAATCGCAACAGGATTCGTTATTGGGAGCCGTAGAAAAGGGAATTATTACCTTGATAGGTGCTACGACCGAGAATCCGAGTTTTGAAGTGATTTCGGCCTTGTTATCGCGCTGTCAGGTTTATATTTTAAACTCCTTAGAACGCAAGCATTTGGAGCAGTTGTTAACCAATGCCATAGAAAAGGATATCGAGCTTAAGCAACATCAAATTGAGTTAAAAGAAACAGAAGCATTGCTTCAATTGTCGGGAGGAGATGCCCGAAGGTTGCTTAATATTTTTGAACTTATCGTTAACTCTGAAGCATCACCCATCACCATTACCAATGAAATTGTAATGCAAAAAGTGCAAAAAAATACGGTTTTATACGATAAAACAGGCGAACAACATTACGATATCATATCCGCCTTTATTAAATCAATTCGGGGCAGCGATCCTAATGCAGCGGTATATTGGCTTGCACGCATGATTGAAGGTGGTGAAGATGTAAAATTTATAGCCCGCAGAATGTTGATTCTTGCATCCGAAGATATAGGAAATGCCAATCCTACGGCTTTGATTATGGCTAACAATACGTTTCAGGCAGTTCATACCATTGGTTATCCTGAATCGCGAATCATCTTAAGTCAGTGTGTTATTTACTTAGCCAATTCGCCAAAAAGCAATGCCTCGTATTTGGCTATTAAAGAGGCCCAACAATTGGTTCGCAAAACCGGTGATTTACCGGTACCCTTGCATCTGCGCAATGCGCCAACCAACTTAATGAAAGAGTTGGATTATGGTAAAAACTACCTTTACGCACACCAATACGATGATAATTTTATTGAACAAGAATTTTTGCCGGATGCTATTAAAAACACCAAACTCTACGAACCCGGATTTAATGCTAAAGAAAATTCATTCAGAGAATTTTTAAAAAACCGCTGGAAAGATAAGTATGGGTATTGATGGCAATACGCTAAAAGCTGTACGCTTTAAGTCTTGGGAACAAAGGCTTAAAACTGTTGTCGGATTTGTATTTTCTGTTGATTTGTGAAGTTGTTAATTTGTTAAGTTGTAAAATGCACAATTAGGTCAACGTTATTTAGGCATTGACAACTGCTCACTATTCACTGCTCACTATTTACTTTTAACTTTCAAAAGCTACATCCGGTTATATTTTAGTACAGATTGTTTTTCATCAATAACCACATCACCTGCCTCGTTTAAAAACAACAACTTAGGCGTATTATCATCACTTTGTAACCACTTTAGAATAAAATAGTTAGCTTGGGATGTTGGGTATAAAATTCCGATTACATTTTGTTGCTTGTCCGATATTATGTATTGATTTCCTTGTTTGGCAATTGCTATCGTTTTAGCAGCAGATGCAAACACACCTTCTATGGAAGGTACTTTAATCTTGGCAGCATTTTCTGCAATTACTATTACTTTTTCCTGGTATTTTTTATCGGTCATAGCGGCGACTTCATTATTTTCAGGAACCGGAATTTCATCAACTTGTATAACTTCTTGTGATGCTTTAACTGGCTCATTTATAGTATTCTTAATTTCTGGCAATACAATGATGTCTTTTATTCGCTTATCATCTGTAAACTTATAAGGCATATTTTCAATGGTCGTAAAAGCAATTCTGACAGCTTCCTGAAATCCTTTTTTTAATTCTTTTTCCCTGCTTTCTCCTAGTTCTGTTTTCAATACCAATTGGTTTTGACAATTGTACAATTCAATAAAAACTTTGGTTTTAAACATATTAGACTCATCTACCACTTTTGCATTTAGACTAAGGCAAGGATTCGTTTTAAAATCTATGGGAAAAATTTCATTGGTTAAAAACGCTTCAAATCCTTTTTTATTGAATAAAAATTTGAGCAATGAGTTTACCTGATAAGCGTCGTCAGATTTCTGAAAATCAAATCGATTTGGGATTGTCACATACTTGTATGCGTTTAAATCTGTTTGTGCATTAAGGGTAATGACACTTAATAAAAATCCGATTAGAAAAAGTTTTTTTGGTTGCATTTCTTTTTTTATTTAAAACTACGAAATTTATTTAACAATGATATTCATCCCTAATTGCACAGAACCTGCATTGGTTTTAGCTAAATTTTTATATCCTAACAAATGATCTGCTACGGCATACATATTAAAAACACCTATGCGCGCAGAAACACCCAAACCAATATTGCTAAACGAATATGAATCTGCAGTGTAGGTTATTTTTGCTCTGAACGTATTAGAGAATTTTCGCTCATAAAACACGGTAGCTGCTATTTGAGGCGCTTTAGGTCTAAAAATGGTAAATACATGCGCACCTACTCCATTAAAATAACCGGGTTCTGTTTCAGTATCAAAACAATCGGTAAAACGATCTTCGCCCCATTCGTACTTAAGCATTCCGTTAAGTTTGGTAGATCGCCAAGACCAATACGACTCATCCGATTTGGTATAATTGATAGCATCTAAAAAATCGTCCTCTAAATCTTCCCAATAATTGGTAGGATTTGTCAAATCAAAATCGGGTTCAATACCTTGAAAACTATAATTTCCCTGTACTGAATAGGTTCTGTTGTCTTTGGTATTATTTATAAATCCAAGGTCTAAAATACTACCCGAGACTGTCCATTGTTTTTGCGGATGGTAGGTAAAACCCACATCAAAACCAAGCCCTAAGTTACCTCCAAGCAACATCATTTTTTGAAAATAAGCCTGGTTCACTTCGGTTCCGGCAGGTAAAAATATACCTGATGTTTGCACATTTCCATCAATGCCTGCCAAAATATGTTCATACTGATTTAGACTGCCGAGTTGTGTGTAAAAAACCCCTTTATTTTGTTTTGTTTGAAAATTCATAACTCCAGAGTACAGTTTTATCCGAGCACCGATTTGCAAGTCATCATCTATTTTTCTGGAAATACCTGCATGAAATACCCCTAACAATTCAGCTTTGATGTTTACATCTTTTAGCGAATATTGTTTGTTTAGCGTACTGTTCCCTTCATAAAAAAGTACAGCCATATCTTTAGGATAGTAGCCAATGGCATCAAATTCTTGATAAAAACCGGCTGATACAAAATCGCGTTTATTTTTTAAGCGGATACCAATATTAATAACCTCCAATTGCTGATTTATCGAACCAAAATCATTGCTGTTTAAATCGTAAATCAACTTCCGTACTTTATCATTAATCGATGTTCCATCATCAGCAAAAACATCGTAAATAGTTACATCAGAAGAACCGGCAAAAAATGAAATTCCGGATAAAAACGGAATTCCCGTATGCCATTTCTGCGATACTTTTTCGCCAGGATTTAGCAGTAAAGTTTGTGGCAACTGATCAAAATTATATAAAACTTGTTTATTTTGAGCATTTAACAATACAGAAAAAAACAACACAACTACTAAAACTCTTTTCCTCATTAATTGTTAAAATTAAAGTCAAAAATTCCTGAAACCTGAACGTTCAGTATTTTATTTACAGTTGGATCTATGGGCGTTGCTCCTGCCATTAAAACCACATCTAAGCGAGCAATTGAACTGTTCTTTAAGTTGTTTAAATCTGACCAGCTAATTGTTTGTGTGTAAATTCCGTCAACAGTATTAGGTAAAACAGCAATTGGATTTAATACAAATGTTTGCTGACCACTGGCATTATAAAATCGCAAAACAAGTACTATGGTTCTATTAAACTGATTAGTGACTTTAAACTGAACATCGGCTTTGGTTAAATTTTCCTGTACTAAAGTGCTGTTGTTTAATTGCGTTGGAGCCGCATCTGTAATCATAAATTGCTCATTTCCAAGATTGTCAAAGAATTTATGTTGGTCAAAAGTGAAATGAACTAAAGAAGCTACGTATTTTGGTTGAATAGAAAGATCATTTGCTTGATCAAAATCAACATCGTCCATACATGATGTTAAAAAAAACAACATCAATAATACTATTTGAATTTTAGGGGACATAACTCAACAATTAATAAACCATAAAGTTACATTATTTTTTACAAGTATTGTTTAAGCTCTAATAAGTGTGTTACACTTTTTATATTTTCACCCACATTTTCTTTGTGATAATTGCAAAATATAACATGCATACCACATTGATGTGCTCCCATGATATCTGCTTCCCAATTATCGCCTATCATAATACTTTCATGCGGTGTAGTATTCACTTTTTTAATGGCATATTCAAAAATGGCCGGATGTGGTTTTTGAACACCTACCGATTCTGATGTAATTATTTCTTTGAAATACTTGGCTATTCCCGATTTTTCCAATTTATGATGTTGTACTTCATGAAAACCGTTGGTAATAATATGCATTTGATACTTAAGTGAAAGGTGTTCTAAAATTTCCAACGTTCCATCAAACAGTTTATTGTTTTCGGGCAAAACTCTAATGTATTCTAGGGCCATAGCCTCTAGTAACTCAGGGGTTGTACTTATCTTAAGAATTTCGAAAGTTTCTCGAAGTCTGCCATGCCGCAACTGGTCTTTGGTTACTTTTTCTTCACGGTATAGTTTCCAGTATTTCTGGTTTATAGGGCGATAATAGTTTAAAAATTTGTGTAAATCAACGTTAAAATTCAGATTTTTAAAAGCTATTTCAAATGCTAAATCAGAATTGGTTTCAAAATCCCATAAGGTATGATCGAGGTCAAAAAAAATATGTTTAATTTGCATGAGGTAAAAATACATTTAAACAATAAAAGTGAGAAATTATTTTAACTTTTTAATAAAATCTGAATTTAATAAAAATGTATATACCTTATTCAAAGGTATTTTAATTGCACAGGTTTTTGGAGTTATTGGCAACTTATTTCTAGCTAAATATTACGGAGAAACATCCTATGGGTTTTATAGCATTATTTTAAGTAATACAGGTATTTTTACTGTTTTGTTAACTTTTAACTTTGAACAAACAATCATTTTAACAAAAAGTGAAAAGCAACGAACAACTATTATTAATGGGCTGTTTACTTTTGCTCTTGCTGTATCAATTATTCTTTTAACTTTAATAACATTTTTGAACTTATCTATAGATTCTTATGTGCCTAATATTTATCAGTTAGTTATTCTTTGCGGGTTTATAATGGCCATAAAAAATATTTTAGAAATGTATTATAACCAAAAATCAGCTTATAAAATTATATCCAATTCTAAAATTTGGTTAATTGTACTAACTATTGGAATTCAGTTTCTGCTACTTGACTATCATGATACTCTAGGTTTGGCTATTGGGTTTTTAATTGCCAACTTTTTAATTGTTATCTTTTATTTATATAATTCAAACTTGCTATTTAAAATTCCTGAGAAAAAATCAGTAATTGAACTTTTCAAAACGTATAAAAAAATTCTATACTACGGATTTTCATCAAATCTAATTAACAGTATTGCCAACAACATATTACCAATATTAATTGCATTTTTTTTTACTGTTTCTGAAACGGGGGTTTTTGCCCTTAGCATCAAAGTTGTTTTGACTCCTATGCTACTTATTTCTTCTTCTATTTCACCTGTTTTTTTTCAGCAAGGAAATGAGATATACAAAACTGATAAATCTTTATTCTATCCTTTTTTGAAAAAAGTTGTGTTTCAAAATTTAATAGTAATTGGTATTATTATTATTTTAATTAATATAATAGGAGTGCCATTATTAAACTTTTTTTTTAAGAACGAATTTGAAAATTTGAATTTTTATATTGCTATTATTTCATTTTATGTAATTGCGCGATCCTGTTATAATCCTATTAGTTATATTTCAACGATTGTAAACAAACTACAGGTAGAATTATACCTTAACTTATACCTAATTACCATAAATATAGCAGCAATTTACATAGGTTACTACTATCAGAATCTATTGATTACTGTAGGTCTTTTTTCTGTTTTTTCTGGCATGGGTTATGTTTTTTCGTTACTTTACTTCTTGAAAACAATACGCACATAAATGAATAAGAAAATTTCCTTTGTCGATCAACTAGATTTTCTGTTTTTTGGATATATTATTAACTATTTTTATCCTGAGTATTATAGACCAAAATATGGCTATCAGCGATATTACATTCTCTTTTTTCATTATTTAATTCCACAAAAATTATTTAGATTAAATCCAAAAGTTCATTGGCCAGTCCATTTTACATCAAAAGTTATAAATCCCGAAAATATTAGTAAAGGAATTTTATGTGACCCAGGTGATAATTATGGGAACTATATTCAAGCCATAAACGGAATACAATTCGGCTCGAATGTTGAAATAGGTCCAGGTGTAAAAATTATATCGGCTAATCACGATATAACAAATTTTAGAAATCATACCCCTAGTAACCCAATTAAAATAGGAAGTAATGTTTGGATCGGAGCAAATTCGGTCGTTTTACCCGAAGTTAGCATTGGAGATAACGTAATCATCGGAGCTGGTTCAATTGTTTCGAAAAATATACCCTCTAACTCAATAGCGGTGGGGAATCCGTGTAAGGTAATAAAACAAAAAGAGGCTTATATTGAAGATTTATTAAATGTTTTTTTAAACAAAAAAAAAACAACTTAAAATAACTCTAGTCTTTTATATTCAAGGCGATAGAATCTTTCCCGCTCTGCTCCAAAACTCTTAAAAAAGTCTGCTATACCGGGTATCATAGAACCTTCAAAATCAAGGATTTTATCTGTGTTCGAATTCTCTTTAATCACAGTGTTTAAGATTATGCTTAAAGAATTGGCTTTTCGTCCAGCATCTGATTGGGCAGAAAAAAGATAAACAACTCTATTGCCAAAATTAAAAAATAGGGCGCCAGCAAGTATGTCTTCTGAATGCTTTTCAATGTCCAATTTTAAGTCAATTATACCCTTTTTAACTCCTATTTCAACCAATTTTTCCAAACTTTTGATTGACTTATTTGAGAGTAAAAATTTATCGCTGTAAAATCTAGCAGATAAATCAATGAGTTCCTTTAATCGTTTATTATTGGTTTGAATTACGCTGTTTACATTGCTTCTAATCCGCTCTCTTCTATCCTTTCTATATCCTTTAAACAATTCCTCATACGGTTTATCCAACGGTAAGATATAGTTAACTCGCTCTGTTACATTTTTACCACTTATCGGATTTCCCGAATTAAACTGAATGTTAATTTTTTTAAATTTTTTAGGAATGGCCTTGATAAATTTTAAAACTAATGGCTCAGCAATTTCACTACTCGAAAAAATACCCAATTGCTGTGTCCATGCAGGTGGATAAATGTATTTTATTAAATATTTTTGGCGCCATGGCAACGGCATCACTGCTTCATAATCGTTTAAAATCAAGGCGTCCCAATTATCGGCAACAGCATCCAGATACCACGAATAGGCATAAATTCTGGAATTGATTGCATTTTCTATGCACATATCGTATTTAACAATAGCTATATCACCTCTTTTCAAAAAATATATCATGCTTTCGTAGCTAGTTTTACCACTTCTTCATACACCCCACTCCAACCTCGCCAGCGTTCATTTTCACTAAGGGTATCGTTATGAAATAAGGTTACAAAGGTTCCGTTTACATTTTTTACTTCTTGCAATAAGCTTGCTATTTTTTGCAATCCTTCGTCTGCAGTTAAGCCCATATAATCATTTAAAGTTGCATCCATAACAGCAAACGGAACAATTCGTAATGGCGTTTGAATTTCATAATCTAAATCGTAAAAATAAAAGGGAGTGCAGGTACCTGCCCTAAATCCCGGATATTTAGAGTAACCCATGGTATAATCTTCTGCAATTTCCAAATCAATTAAATGATGATAGGTATCGGGCAATTTTAACCGTAGAAAATGTTGCCTACTCATTTTTACCGGTATGTTGGTTATTTCTTCCAATCGCTTAACTTCCTTATTAAGCTTTTGAAAATTTTTCATTGTGTAATACGACGGATGAAGACCAACCTTGGCAAAATCGGCAACAGATTTTATTAACGATTGAAATATGGTACTATTTACTGAGTTATTGGTATCAAATGATGAATAATCACTGAGCAAAAAGAAAAAATGAGTGGTTAGGTTATAATGTTCATGTATTCTAAGCAACTCATTGAATGTATCGTTGGGGTCGTTTCTTAAATTTAACAAAACCAGTGTCCTTGTCTTAATATTACTAAAATTTAATTGCGACAAATCTTTTAAATATCCTATTAACGAACGTATAAAACCTTTATGTTTATATGCAAATGCTAAATCTACATCTATGGTTGACAGAAATTTAAATTGGCGCTCTTGATACATTAACGAAGGATACTTAACTTTGAGTTTATCGAGCAATCGCAAGGCCCAAATATCTATAATGGGTTTTTCTAAAAAATTATTTTTAAAAGCAATACTTTCATTACCAGAAAAACGCATGTGCTGGTCTAATACATGTGGTAAATACTCCTCATAGCGACTTATTAGATAAAAACTTGCGGCAAATACATCAAAAGGAATTTCATCCTGTGGAGCAGTTTGAAAAAAGCAAGTTATCCCGTTCCAATCAGACAGTTGTATTTCAAGATCGCTTACCCCTTGCTCAAACAATAATTTATGGGGTTTTACATTAAATTCATCAAACAGCGGTTTAAGAGCATATGAAATTTTAGGTCCTTTAAAGGGTATAAACGCTTCTGATTTAGTTGTAAATTCGACTTGTATACCTAACATTCTAAAGAAAATGTGTTTGAATATATAGGTTACCCTAGGCGTAATTTTATGCACGTAAACTAAAAGCATAGTTACCTTTTGATAATTTTAAGTTTAAAATCAAAGGTTGTAAAATTCTTTGTTTTTATGAAATTTTAAACCGCTTATTTTCATATAAGTCCTTCATCGGCAAAACTGAAATACGATTTTTCGGTTATTATGATGTGATCCAACACTTTTATATCCAGAGTTTCTCCGGCACTTTTCATCTTTTTAGTTAATTGAATATCAGACTCACTTGGTTTTAAAGCTCCTGACGGATGGTTGTGACATAAAATTAAAGCCGTTGCATGCAGTGCTACAGCGTTTTTAAATACCATTCTAACATCTACAACCGTACCTGTAATTCCGCCAATACTTAAACGAATTTTTTTTATTATTTTATGCGAATTATTTAAACATATTACCCAAAATTCTTCGGTTGAGG
Organism: Bacteroidota bacterium; assembly: GCA_018335575.1. GTDB lineage: Bacteria > Bacteroidota > Bacteroidia > Flavobacteriales > Flavobacteriaceae > JAGXRT01. The sequence continues at coordinate 9,988 of JAGXRT010000062.1, forward strand.
CTTCGCCAATCAGGGGTTGCATTAATTCAAATACAGATTTGCTGTCTTTAATTTTAGTTTCTATTGTAGCCTCTTCAATACGCCTTCTACGACCTAATTCAAGAGCTGTAATTATACTAATTGCTTTCGCTTTGCCAATTCCTTTAAAAGACATTAAATCGTTTTCCGACAACTTTCCAAGCGCATTTAAATTGTTATGAACCGAAGCTAAAATTCTTTTTGCCAAAGCTACTGCACTTTCGTTTTTGGTACCAGAACCAATTAATATAGCTATAAGTTCTGCATCAGACAGGGCTTGCTTCCCTTTAAGTAATAATTTTTCACGTGGTCGATCGTCTTCAGCCCATAACTTAATAGACTGATTATTGGTTGAGTAATTCATAATTAGCAATTTTAACCAAATTTAAAACTAAATGTTAAAACAATGTTATATTTGCAATAAATTATTCAGTTAAGGCAATCCAACGTTATTTTTTGAATTTTTTCTTTTTCAATTTTTAATGGCCGATATTGATAAAATAATACTGCATGAAAATAATCATTACTGGCGCAGGAGATGTAGGATTCCATTTGGCCAAATTATTGTCGTATGAATCGCACGATATCTATATCATCGATAAAAGTGCAGAGAAACTAAAGTATGTAGAAACGCATTTAGATGTCATTACTATTAAAGGCGATGCCACCTCGCTCTCTTTATTAAAAGAATACAAAATAAATGAAGCTGATATTCTTTTAGCAGTAACAGAATCACCGGAAGTAAATTTTACGATATCCATTTTAGCCAAAAAATTGGGCGCTAAAAAAACTATTGCACGTATTTCCAATCCAGAATTTTTAAAAAATGATGTAATTAATTTCGTTGAACTTGGGATTGATTCCATAATTTCTCCTGAAGAATTAGCCGCCAATGAGATTAAGATGTTGGTTCAACAATCGGCATTTAACGATTCGATTGAATTTGAAAACGGTTCGTTATCCATTTTAGGAGGGATTTTAAGTGATACTTCACCATTAATTAACTTAACTGTACAAGAAGCAAAATCTAAATTTGAAGAAATTGATTTTATAACTATTGCCATAAAATCGAGTGGATCAAAAGAAACCATCATCCCTAGAGGAAATACGGTGTTTAAAGCAAACGATCAGGTGTATTTTTCTACTACGGCAGATAGCCATAAAAAATTACACACCTTATTAGGAAAAGAACACCATCGCATAAATGATGTTATGATTTTAGGCGGCAGCCGAATTGGTGAAAAATCTGCCAGAAATTTAAGTCAGCATAATTTTAACGTAAAACTGATAGAATCACAGAAAGACAGATCGTTTGAATTAGCTGAAAAGTACCCCAAAGTATTAGTTGTTAGAGGCGATGGCAGAAATGTTGACTTGTTAGAAGAAGAAAACATTGCCGAAATGGATGTGTTTATTGCGGTAACCGGTAATTCTGAAACGAATATTATGTCTAGTTTGGTAGCAAAATCCAGAGGTGTTAAAAAAACTATCGCCTTAGTTGAGAACATGGAGTATATCAATATCTCGCAAACTATTGGAATTGATACCTTAATTAATAAAAAATTACTTGCTGCCAGTAGTATTTTTAAGCATATCCGAAAAGGAAAAGTATTGGCTCTTGCCAATTTACACAATATTGAGGCTGAGATACTTGAGTTTGAAGTTAACAGTGATTCTCTAATTGCCAACAAAAAAATTAAAGACCTTTCCATAACATCCAAAGCTGTGTTTGGTGGCGCCATTAGAAATGGAAAAACCTACATGACTTTTGGTAATTTTCAATTACAAGCAAATGATAAAATCATAGTTTTTTGCTTGCCTGAAGCAATTCCTGAACTAGAAAAACTGTTTAAATAACAGCTTAAACTGCATGAAGTACTTAAATTATAAAATCATATTTAGCTTTTTAGGATTGGCAGCAGTGTTAAACGGTTTGTTTATGTTGTTGGCTTCGCCCTTTAGCTACTATCATAATGAAGTTGCATTTAACGGAATTGTATATGCGGGTTTATTAACTATATTTATTGGTTTTTTATTGTGGTTTTTTAATAGAAATGCATCCAATAATTTAGGAAAAAAAGAAGGATATGTTATCGTATCATTTGGTTGGATGTTGTTGGCCTTAACAGGCACTTTACCGTATTTATTTACACAATCAATAGGTACTTTTCCAGATGCTTTTTTCGAAACTATGTCGGGTTATTCTACCACAGGAGCATCCATTGTAAACAATATTGAAGCCTTGCCAAAAGGTATATTATTTTGGAGAAGTGCAACTCATTGGATTGGCGGAATGGGTATAATCGTTTTAACCATTGCTATTTTACCCTTGTTGGGAATTGGCGGAATGCAGTTGTTTATGGCAGAAGCACCAGGTTTTTCAGCAGATAAACTTCATCCTCGAATAACAGAAACAGCTAAACGTTTGTGGTATATTTATTTTGGCTTAACTATGGCAGAATTTTTACTGTTAAAATTAGCTGGAATGACTTGGTTTGATGCTATAAACCACGCCATGGCGACCATGAGTACCGGTGGATTTTCAACAAAAAATGCCAGTTTAGCTCATTGGAATCATGCACCAATGATTCAATATATCGTAATTTTCTTCATGTTTCTTGCCGGAACAAACTTTGTATTAACGTATTTTATGTTAAAAGGAAAATTTAGCAAAGCTTTTAAAAATGAAGAATATAAGTACTATTTATACGGTATATTAAGTATTTCATTTCTGCTGGTTATTTTAATACTCTATTATCAAGACCCTACACTTACAACCACAATTGTCGATTCAAAACCTTTTGGAGAAGTTGAAAATGCCATTAGGCATGCCTTGTTTCAAGTTGTTGCAATCACTACAACTACCGGTTTTGTTAGTGCAGATTTTACGATGTGGAATTCATTAGCTACTATTTTGGTGTTTTCCTTATTTTTAATAGGAGGTTCTGCTGGTTCAACTGCCGGTGGTGTAAAAATTGTTAGAATTATAATAATTATTAAAAACAGTTTACTGGAAATTAAAAAATTATTACACCCAAATGCTATTATTCGAGTGCGTTATGACGACAAGGCTATACATCAACATATTGTATTTAACATTTTGTCTTTTTTTGTTTTATACATGACCATCTTTATATTAGCATCCATTATCTTAACATTTTTTGGTTTGGATTTTATTTCTGCCATGAGTGCAAGTGCCTCTTCTTTAAGTAATGTTGGTCCAGCATTGGGCAGTATTAGTCCTGTAAATAATTATGCGCATTTATCTGAACATGCCAAATTATTCTGCTCCTTTTTGATGTTAATTGGCAGGTTAGAATTATTTACGGTTTTAATTTTATTTACACCTTATTTCTGGAAAAAGAACTAGGATTTAATTTTTGATTTTAGTTCCTCAAAATCTAAATTTCCATAATTTCCAGAACTCATCATTAAAACAGTAGTATCTTTAAAATCTAACGAAAAAAGAAATTCTTTAAAAGAATCTGGATTGGTAAAAACACTTAAATCTTCTTTTCTAAAGGCGCTTTTAATTTGTTGTGCTGAAATTGAATTCAATCGTTTAATTGCCACAGTATCAGGAGAATAATACACAACAGCTATATCAGCAGCATTTAATGCGTTTTCATATTCATTTAGAAAATTAGCATTTAAACTACTGTACGTATGCAATTCTAAACAAGCAATTAAAGTTCTGTTCGGAAATTGTTCTTTAACAGAATAAGTTGTGGCCAAAACTTTAGAAGGTGAATGTGCAAAATCTTTAAATAACACTGTGTGAGTTGTTTCTAATAATTTTTCCAATCGCTTATTAGCACCTTTAAAGGTGCTTATGGCTTCATAAAAATCCTCTTCGCTCAATCCCATATGCAAACAAACCCATTTAGCACCTTCTAAATTTTGTAAGTTGTGAGATCCAAAAACTGCTAAAGGAATTTTACCTAAAGAAGTATCTAAAAAAGTAACAGAATTTTCTATAGTATAGTTGGGAGTTTTATATGGAAATTTTTTAATAGTATGATTTGATTTTTCTACTACTTCCTTTAAAATTTTATCTTCTTCATTGTACACTAAAATTCCGCCATCTGTAATGGTTTCAATAAACTTTTCAAATTGATAAACATAGTTTTCAAAGGTTGGGAAAACATTGATATGATCCCATGCTATACCACTTAACAACGCAATATTAGGTTGATATAAATGAAATTTTGGGCGTAAATCAATAGGTGATGTTAAGTATTCATCTCCTTCTAGAACAATAAAATCATTTTCTTTGGTCAATTTAACCATGGTATCAAACCCTTCTAACAGAGCTCCAACCATAAAATCAACCTTACGTTCATGATAATTCATTACATGCAAAATCATGGATGTAATGGTGGTTTTTCCATGAGAACCCCCAATTACCACACGGGTTTTATCTTTACTCTGTTCAAATAAAAACTCGGGATATGAAAATATCTTAATACCCAATTCCTGTGCTTTTAACAACTCTGGATTGTCATTTTTTGCGTGCATTCCTAAAATTACCGCATCCAACTCAATTGTTATTTTTGATACAAACCACCCCATTTCCGGTGGCAATAAACCAACTTTTTCCAACCTCGATTTTGAAGGTTCAAAAATAGCATCATCACTGCCCGTAATTTTATATCCTTTTTGATGCAGTGCCAAAGCTAAATTGTGCATAGCACTACCGCCTATGGCAATAAAGTGAATTCTCATATTCTTTTGTTTCTTAGTGTAAAAATAATCAATCTGTTTGAAAGTAAGTTTTTATCATGTACAAAATCTGAAAGGCTTTTATTAACTATAAACACAGATAAATTTGTATTTTTGCAAAAAACTTTATTATGGATTTAAACCTGATTCCTCAAATAAAACACACAAAAAGCGGTAATTTCTTTTTATTGGCCGGACCATGTGCTATTGAAGGCGAAAAAATGGCGATGCAAATTGCCGAACAACTTGTAAAGACTACCGATAACTTAAAAATACCCTTAATTTTTAAAGGAAGCTTTAAAAAAGCAAACCGATCAAGAATTGATAGTTTTACAGGAATAGGCGATGAAAAAGCACTTAAAATTTTAAGAAAAGTTAGCGAAACATTTAAAGTTCCTACTGTTACGGATATCCATGAAATTTCGGATGCTGAACGCGCCGCACAATATGTAGATGTATTGCAAATACCTGCATTTTTAGTTCGTCAAACCGATCTAGTTGTGGCTGCAGCCAAAACCGGCAAAGTGGTAAACTTAAAAAAAGGGCAATTTATGAGTCCAAGTGCTATGAAACACAGTGTTCAAAAAGTGTTGGATTGCGGAAATTCTCAGGTTACTATTACCGACAGAGGCACCATGTTTGGCTACCAAGATTTGATTGTTGATTATAGAGGTATACCAGAAATGCAAAAGTATGCACCTACTATTTTAGATGTAACTCACTCCTTGCAACAACCTAATCAAGACAGCGGTATCACAGGCGGAAAACCAGAACTAATTGAAACTGTGGCTAAAGCAGGTATAGCGGTTGGTGCAGATGGTATTTTTATTGAAACCCATTTCGATCCAAAAAATGCCAAATCGGATGGAGCAAATATGCTGCATTTAGACTACTTTGAAAACTTGATGTTTAAGTTAGTTGCGCTTAGAAAAGTGACCAATACGTTTAATAACTAATAAAAAAAGCGAGTAAATACTCGCTTTTTTTCTTTTGGGGAAATGGTGTTTAACCGCATTTACTGTATCCACAGCTTTTGCATTTCAAGCAACCTTCTGAATAAATAAGTCCTTCAGGATCTCCACACTCAGAACATTTTTTATCTGCGGCAGCTGTTCCATCCGGAACAAATATTTTCAATGCTCTAGCCAATCCGTTTTTCCAAGTGTTTATATTGGCATCATATAAATTTAAATTATTGATAAGTTCAATAACATAAGTTATTGGCATTCCATGTCGTAACACACCCGATATTAATTTGGCATAATTCCAGTATTCTTTATCAAACGATCGCGATAAGGCTTCGATAGTAACCTTATATCCATCTTTATCAACATACTGAAAATCATAGCGCGATTTGTTGTTTTCATCACGTTTTTTAATCACGTATCCAAACTCAACCCATTGCGGTAAATTAAACGCTCCTTCCATTTTACCAGTAAAAATTTCATACGGCTTACCATCTAACAATCCAACTACTGCAATCCATTTTTCATAATCGTTTTGGAAACGAATTACTTTAGCTTCTAATTTTTTTGGTCGTTTTGGAGCATAGGTTTCTGAAAAACATTCCAGTTTAGTTTCCGGTTTTTTCTCTGTTGCTGAAATTAAAATTCCGCTTCTAGCACCATCGCGGTAAACAGTAATTCCTTTTAATCCCTGTTTCCATGATTCTTTATAAATTTCACTAACTGTATCTAAACTAACATCTGATGGTAAATTGATAGTTGAACTGATGGAATGCGTAGTGTATTTCTGTACCAAGGCCTGCATCTCAACTCGTTTATACCAATCTATTTCGGGTGCAGTAGCACCGGCATACGGACTTTCAGAAACATCTGTTTTTCCGGAAATTTCCATCCACATTTTTAATTTTTGATGGTATACATCAAATTCTTCAAAGGCATCGCCGGTTTCATCAACATAAGCAACTTTTGCTTTTTCTTCGGATGGATTTACTTTTCTTCTACGTTTATAGGATAGTAAGAAAACTGGCTCAATACCTGAAGATGTTTGTGCCAACATACTAAGGGTTCCTGTTGGCGCAACGGTACTAATGGATATATTTCTTCTTCCATACTTCATCATTCGGGTATATAATTCTGGGAATTCCTTGGCCATCATCTGAACAAATTCTGATTGATTTTCAACTGCAGGATCAAATACCTCAAATTTACCTCGGGTAATAGCCATATCAACACTGCTGTCAAATTCGCCTTTTAGTTTGGCTTTCATGATATCATCAACAATTTTAAGAGCCTTATCAGAATCAAATTTTACGTTTAAGGCTGCAATAGCATCTGCCAAACCTGTAAATCCTAAACCGGTTCGTCTCCCTCTTTTCCCTGTTTGATATAATAATTTCCATGTATCAATTTCAATTTGTTTAATGTGTAATGGCTCATCATCGTTCATAATTTTATTGAAAATTCGATCAACTGCTTCCAATTCTAAATCAACCAAATCATCCATCAATCGTTGTGTTTCATATACAACCTGATAAAACTTTTCAAAATTAAATATCGGATTTTTAGAAAAAGGATTTTCTACAAAACTAAATAAGTTTACCGCTATCAATCTACAGCTATCACCTCCTTGCATGGCAATTTCAGAACACGGATTGGTGGATTCATTTTTAAAACCCGGATACACCGAAGAAGTTGAATAGTAATGCTGACGATCCCAAAAAATTAATCCCGGTTCTGCCGTATTATGGGCACACTGTATGACAGTATCCCATAAATCTTTTGCCTTAACAACTTTGGTGTATTTAGGATCGGGGCTATCTATAGGAAAACGCAAAGTAAAATCAGCATCATTCATAAGAGCATTCATAAACTCATCTGATAGGCGTATAGATATATTGGCTCCTGTAACTTTACTCAAATCTTGTTTTATAGTGATAAAATCTTCGATATCAGGGTGTGCAATATCCATCGTTAGCATTAAGGCTCCTCTTCTACCGTTTTGGGCAACTTCACGGGTGGTGTTTGAAAATCGATGCATAAAAGATACTGCTCCGGTTGTTGATCCTGCAGCATTGGATACTTCAGCATCTTTTGGTCGCAAACCCGATAAATCGACTCCAACTCCACAACGGCGTTTAAATAACTGTACCAATTGCTGATCGGTATAACAAATACCACCATAAGAATCGTGTGTTGAAGGAACAACTACACAATTTGACAGTGACGCTATCATGGTGTGATTACCGAGCGTTGACATAACGCTTCCTTGTGGAATGATGTACTTAAAGTCTTTAAACAGCTTAAAAATTTTCTCTTCTGTTAATTCTTCTCTCGATTTTCCATAGGTAGAAATACCATCCAAGTTTTTTGAATTTAACCGATATTTCTCTTCAATTCGGGCAAATTCTTTTGCCATACGAAGGTGCATATCGTTTGGAGATTTTTCTAAATAGTTTCCTTTTTTATCTTTAACTGCATATTTATTAATCCAGGTTGTAGCAGCTAATTCATCGCCTTTAAAATAAGCTAAAGAGGCTTTTAAAACTTCATTGTAGGTGTAAACTTCAGTAAAAACCATTTCTTCTATCATATAAACTATAAATTAATTGAGTTATTTTTTAAAGATTTTAAAATTACACAATATTAAAAGTAGCCTAAAGGCTATTGCAAAATAGTTTATAACAATTTATTGTTGAAAAGTATTTTTTGCCTGATTATTAGGGTTTGAACTATTTCGACTATATTATGGAATACTTTTTGATAGGCAATAAAAAAGAGCTATTTAAATAGCTCTTTTTTTGTTAATTTCCATCTACAAAATTTTGTAAATACTTGAATTTTTGGGTCAATTTTCCTTCTGACGCAATTAAAGCCCGTTGTAAAATTCCATCAACATCACCATTAAAAAATGACGGAATTACATGTTTAGAAAACATTGCTGCAAACCCTTCTGATGCATCTTTTGGCAACTCGCATGGTAAATTATCAACAGCCATTACAGCAATAGCTTCGTTTAACAAATAATCTACTTCTGACAATGTTTTTTTTGAATATCCATAGATTGGATTTGCAATAGTAGATGCTTTAATGGTTGAAGCAATTGGACCACCAACATCACAACTAATATCAGCAATTACAGAAATTGAAAAAGCTGGATTTTGAATTATTTCATTGGTTACTAACATCGGCGAACCATCGGCATAAAAATGACCAGCGATAAATAAATCAGCTACTTGAGCAAATCGTTCAAAATTATTTTCATAATCTTTGAAATTATTGAAAAAATCAAAAATATCTTTTGTTTGCCCGTCTTTTCTTTTGGCGTAATCTAAGACATCTATTTGCACATAAACAGCTTCGTTAAACGATACTGTTAAAAAATCATCAACGCTCACTTCCTTTAAAGGTATGGCATCCAACATTTCTTTTGCGCCATTCCCTACCCTACCTGTTCCTGTTAAAACAATTTTAAAAGGGGTAAAGCTAATCTTTTGCATAGCTGTAATTAACATTTGTTTATCATGCAGAGTTTCTGCCTTGGGTAATTTGAAATGCTGATGTTTTAAACCATAAGCTCGTATTGCATTATAAGCTCCCACGATACCCGCATATTTTCCAAATGCCACTAATCGAACTCCTTTTGCATCGGTTATCGTTTCATGGTCGTACAATGAAATGTTTTTATCTAAGATAGCTTTCAACAGTTTTTGGTTATGCTTTTGTTTCTTTATGGTATGTGAAAAGAAAAAATATTTTTTATTAGGTATTAGATCATCAACAGGAACTTCTTTAACGCCTACAAAAACATCACAATCAGCAATATTGTTGGTTACTTCAATGCCCATATCTTGATAATCCTTATCACTAAAAATCCTATCTTGAGAACTTTCTACTTTAATCGTTAAATCTGGATACAACTGCATTAACCTTTTACATACGATAGGTGATAATACAACTCTTCTGTCGGGCGGATTCTTTCGTTCTCTAATTAATGCTAGTTTCATTTGATTGAAAAGTTTTGGTATAAAGTTTGTTGCTAATATATTTGTAAAATTTGGGAGGATAAAATAATTTGAATTGTTTTTCCTAAATTTGCGCACAGTTCATTGAAAATTTGGGGACGACCGGTTTTGACTGCAAGGTCAATTGATGTATAAGCATGTCGAGCTAAGATGCTCTACTCGTAAAATGGGTATCAACAATTAAACGGCGAGAATAACTACGCTTTAGCTGCTTAATCTGAATTATAGTAAGATTAACTTAGTTCCGACAAGGTCGGAAAGCTAAATGTCTCTTGAAAGCGATGACTAACCGCGTTCAGTATAGAGGCATCGTAAAAGTTGGTATAGGGATAAAAAAGTCTTGGTTTTATTCTGAAAATTAAAAGACTAGGTTTACAGTAGGCTGTTTTTGGTCAGCTGTAGATAGAAAATTAATCAAAAAATAAACATGTAGAAGGTACATAGGTTGCTTGTTTGGACGAGGGTTCGACTCCCTCCGTCTCCACCATTAAAATCTTAAAATATCGCAAACCCTGCTAAATTCTCATATTTGGCGGGGTTTTTCATTTTAGCAATTCGCATAAATATTCATCTAAATTCATATGTCAAGGAGTCACTTGAGGGGTCACTTAAAAAATTTATTACCAAGTGACACCTCGAAAAGGATACCTAAACAATGAGCTATACAGCAACTTGTTTAAAATTTAAACATCTTGTTTTGTGTGCTCTTTAAAAGTAAATTTAATTAACGCTTTAACCAGTTTAAGATGAATAACCAAGTCTCTTTTTTATTTTACATTAAGCGCGCCAAGGCTAACAAAGACGGTTTAGCTCCTATTTACGTTCGCGTAACAATCAACGCCAAACGTTTTGAATTTAGCACCAACAAATTTGTACACGTCGAAAAATGGTCCTCAGAAAGTTCTAGAGCCAAGGGATTTTCCGAAGAATCCCGTTTAATTAATAACTATCTGGACGAAACTTTTACCAAACTGATACTGGTAGAAAAATCACTTATTAAAAAAGATATGCCTGTAACTCGCGAATCTTTTAAAAATGAGTTATTTGGTATCCATCAAAATATCCAAATCCGCACGCTAATACCAATATTCCAAGACCATAACAGCCGAATGAAAATACTGGTAGGTCAAGAATTCGCTAAAAGTACTCATAAGCGATATGAAACCTCGCTTAAACATACACAAGACTTTTTGCTATGGAAATTTAAAGCAAGCGATATTGAACTCGAAAAAATCGACCATGCCTTTATATGCGATTACGAATTTTACCTGAGATCTGTCAGAAAATGCGGCAACAATTCGGCGGTGAAGTACATTAAGAACTTTAAGAAAATAGTACGATTGTGCCTGGCTAACGGCTGGATAAGTCTTGATCCTTTCGCCAATTATAAATCCAAAGTCAAAGAAGTAGAACGCGTGTATTTAACCCAAGAAGAGCTGCAGAAAATTATGGATAAGAAAATCATCGGAGATCGCCTAGGCATCGTCCGTGATTTGTTTCTCTTCAGCTGCTTTACTGGATTAGCGTATATCGATTTAAAAAACCTTACTCCAAACCATATCAGCAAAGGTATCGATGGTGATTTATGGATTTTCACTAACCGTCAAAAAACAGAATCTGCGTCCAAAATTCCGCTATTGCCAATTCCAAAAGGTATTATCAACAAGTACCAAGATCATCCACAATGTGAAATTCAAGGCAAACTGCTTCCGGTTCCAAGTAACCAGAAAATGAACGCCTATTTAAAAGAAATTGCCGACATCTCCCAAATCAACAAAGAACTCACCTTCCATATTGCACGCCATACGTTTGCTACCACTGTAACGCTTACCAACGGAGTGCCCATAGAAAGTGTCAGCAAAATGTTAGGACATAAAAACCTTCGAACCACCCAGCACTACGCCAAAGTATTGGATAAAAAAGTGAGTGAAGACATGAATATATTAAGACAAAAATTTCAACTAAAAACAGCCACAAAAGCCAAGAAAGCACAATAACATTCCCCCGGTATAAATCACCCCATTTTTTTAAGATTTTCTTAACGCAAACAATTCCTTCATCCTAGTAATTTAGGTATCAACTAACTAATAAATTACTATGGAACAAACACATTACAGGGTTTTGAGTGACATGGAGTCGTTCATGTCAAAGTACACACACAAAAATTCGTATTCTCTTGAAGAAAAAGAGCAAATTATTATCTACTTAGTTAATTTGTACAAACAACTAAAAAATCATCAATCTCCACTTAAATTTCAAAGCCAGCAAGAGGAAATTCACTACTTTAAAAATGTAAAACCACTCCTTATTTCTAAACTGATACTCTATGCAAAACTTTATAAAATGGAATCCGAAAAGCCCAATCTTTGCACCAAAGCAACCTACAAATACTACAAAAGAGAACTTCTAAAACTCAATCATTATTTTGAAGATAACCGCGAATTTTATGCCTATTACAAAACCAAAAGCACCTACCTTGATAAACGCTATTTTTTAAGAAATCGCCACAACATCCGACTTCGCTTAGAACCCTACCTCATCGACTTTAATTTAGAG
>JAGXRT010000063.1 GCA_018335575.1 Bacteroidota bacterium
TTGAGTATCTCACCAATTTCTTCAAAGAACGAGCCGATGGAGGGGCTCGAACCCACGACCTGCTGATTACAAATCAGCTGCTCTAGCCAACTGAGCTACATCGGCATTACACATATTTAATGTGTTTCCATTATTTCTAACGGTGTGCAAATGTAAAACGATTTATTTTTTTAACAAAACTTTTTTAGACTATTTTTTTTATATTTTTTTTACGGAATCTGCTTTTGGTTTTAATTTCTTTTTTAAGAGCATTCTTTTAAGAGAATCTAATGAAAGGTTTATACCTTCTTCAAAGTGTTTAACTTCTTTTTTAACTATCAAATCATCGCCAGGTACATTTATTTTAACTTCAATAATTTTATTTTCCTTTTCACTTGTTTTTTGTACTTTTAAAAATACTTCAGCTTCTACAATTCGATCAAAATATTTCTCTAACGTAGAAACTCTCTTTTCAACATAAGCTACTAATTCTTTGTCTGCATTAAAATTTACTGCTTGAACGAATACTTTCATATTATTTAGATTTATGACTCCTTGGATGAGTCTGGTTATACACTTGTTTTATTTTTTCTAAACTGTTATGTGTGTATACTTGGGTAGATGCTAAACTGGCATGCCCCAGTAACTCTTTAACAGAATTTAGGTCTGCGCCCTGATTTAATAAATGAGTGGCGAATGAATGTCTGATTACATGGGGACTATTTTTTGTTTTGGATGATATACTACTAAAATAATCATTAATTATTCTATAAACAAGTATTGGATAAATTTTATTTCCTTTTGATGTAATAAAAAAGAAGTTGGTATTTGCAGCTATTTTAGCTCTTTCAATTTTATAATTTTCGATATATTCTATAACTGAATCTAGTAGAGGAATAATACGTTCCTTATTTCGTTTTCCAATTATTCTTATGGTTCTATTTTCAATATCAATATTAGATACTTCAAGGTTTACCAACTCTATCCGTCTTATCCCTGTTGAATATAAAAGTTCAACAATTAATCTATTTCTAATCGACTTAAAATCATCACCATTCATTGATTCTATAACTGTATTTATTTCTTTTTCAGAAAAAGGAACCAACACTTTTTTAGCAACTTTTAACGATTGATGTTGCGTAAGCGGATTTTTTTCTACTTCGTGAATTTTGATTAAGTACTTGTAAAAGGATTTAAGCGCACTTAGTTTTCGATTGATACTTCGATGTGAATTGTTTTTATCCGACAATTCAATAACCCACGATCTAATGTGGATATAATCTACCTCTTTTATATCTTTAAGATTTAGTGATTCTTTACAAAAATTTTCAAAGGCACGTAAATCAACCAAATAGGCAGCAACCGTATGTGGCGAACTCTTTTTTTCAAGAGTAAGGTATTTAAGAAAGGAATTAATAAGCATAAAAAAACCGTTAATTTACAAAAATACAAATTGTATTTATTGAAAACTAACGGTCTATTAATTTAATTCTAAAAATTAATCTTCTTGAGTCTTAATTCTTTGAATATATTTAGCTTTGATTAATTTAGAACGATTGGTAACAGATTTTTTAGTAAACTGTTGACGTTCTCTTAATTCTTTCATAGTTTTAGTACGATCAAATTTTCTTTTGAAACGTTTTAAAGCTCTGTCGATGTTTTCACCATCTTTTACAGGAATTATTAGCATATATAGTCACCTCCTTTCAAACTGCTCTTTAAGTTTTTAATTTCGATGTGCAAAATTATACTTTTTATTCGATTTAAAAATGATTTATTTAAAATCTTTTAATATTTGCCTTGAAATTACTAATTTCTGAATCTCTGTTGTGCCTTCTCCAATAGTACACAGTTTTGCATCTCTGTAAAATTTTTCTACCGGATAATCTTTTGTATAACCATAACCGCCGTGTATTTGTACTGCCTCATTAGCTATTTTTACACAAATCTCTGATGCGTACATTTTACTCATAGCTCCAATTTTGGTCATAGGCAGCTTGTTGTTCTTAAGGTAAGCGGCTTTATGTAATAACAATTCTGCTGCTTCAATTTCAGTAGCCATGTCTGCCAATTTAAATGCAATGGCTTGAAAGTTTACAATTTTTTTTCCAAACTGCTCGCGTTCATTGGCGTATTTAAGTGCCGCCTCATACGATCCTTTTGCAATACCCAACGATAAAGCCCCAATAGAAATTCTTCCTCCATCCAATACTTTCATCGCTTGTATGAATCCTTCACCTTCAACACCTAATAAATTATCTTTGTGAATTTTACAGTTATCAAAAATTAATTCGGCTGTTTCTGATGCCCGCATTCCGAGTTTATTTTCTTTTTTACCCGAGCTAAAACCTGGCGTTCCTTTTTCTACAATAAAAGCTGATGTTCCTCTGGAATCTCCTTTTTTACCTGTTCGAGCAATAACAACCGCCACTTCTCCACTTATGGCATGGGTAATAAAATTTTTACTGCCATTTAAAACATAATAATCACCATTTTTTACAGCTGTTGTATTCATTCCGCCAGCATCAGAACCAGTATTGTGCTCGGTCAATGCCCAAGCACCAATAACTTCAGCTGTGGCCAGTTTTGGTAACCATTTTCTTTTTTGAGCTTCATTGCCAAACTCTAAAATATGGCCTGTACAAAGTGAATTATGAGCAGCAACCGATAGCCCAATTGATGAATCAACCTTAGCTATTTCTTCAATAATTCTGATATAATCATGGTAATCTAATCCAGAGCCTCCATATTCTTGTGGAACCAAAACTCCCATAAAACCCATTTCTCCAAGCTTTTTGAATAACTCCATTGGAAATGTTTGCTTTTCATCCCAATCCATCATGTAGGGTTTTATATGTTTTGCTGCAAAATCAATTATTGATTGTGCTATAAGTTCTCTAGTTTCTGTACTTTCAAAATTCATTTTATTCACTTATTTAACGTCCAAATATAAAATTATTCGATCAAATTTATCCACTGGAAATCCATCGATTTTCTTAAATTCTTCAACCGACTGATATTCTGCTATTTCTCTTTTATAATCGAATATTTTTTTACATAAATCATAATCAATATAAACAATTGCAAGCACTTCTTTGAAACTTGCTGTGTTAACGTTTATTTTTTTAATAAATGGTTTTTCTTTAACCACAAACTGTTCTAATACTTTATCTGCTGTTTGCTTTTCAAGGTTCCAAACTTCATAAATCTGTTGATTTAAGGTAAATCCGCCTAATTTATTTCTGTATTGTATAATTCGTTTTGCTAATACTTCTCCAATTCCATGCACTTTAATTAAATCGGCTTCAGTTGCTTTATTAATATCTTGTATTTCAACAAAAGCAGCTGTTTTATTAGAAGTAGTTTGAGTATTATTCCTTTTAGATACCCAATCTGGAAACTTAAAATAGGGACTTATTTTATGTAATAATGTATCATGTACTTTTGTTACCAGTTGGAATTCATGTGCAGAGTTTACAAATTTTCCTTGTGCCCGAAATGCTAATAATCTATCAATCTCTTCAACAGACATACCGAGTTGATATCCTTTAAAATCTGTTATATAATTTGGGTTAAAACTATAAATAACAGTCTTTTTAACTTCTTTGATGTTTTTAATGGAATCGGCTTTTTGCTGCCAGTATAGTTCTCTTTTTAAAGCAATTTGATTTTCTTCGGATGAAAAATCGACAAAAAAGTAACTTAATTGAAGAGCTACTATTATTAATATCAAAAATAAAATCCCACTTCGTTGACGTGCATTAAACAACAAATGGGATTTTATCGCTTTCATATTAAATTGAATTATTCTGCCTGACGCTCTTCTTCGTCATCATTTTCTGAATACGAATCAGGTTCTTGTTTTGGGGGTGTAGTTAACACCCTGTAAAAAAAATACCCTGTAATTGCGATTACCACTCCTTGAGTAGCAACCATAAAAATTAATGCTTCTGAATTCATAATGTTGCTCTTCCTTCTTTTCTACGTTTTAAAAATGCATAATAAACCATTAATGCAATAAATATAAATAATGATAATAATATTCCTCTGGCTAAGTTAGAGAAGAACATTTTATCTTTAAGTTGACTAATTACAGCCGGGTCTGTAGCAACAGCTAACTGCTCTTTAATTCCTGCCTGTGTCAATTGTTTTATTAGTGAAGCGTTGTCTAATGCCCAACCATCACCATTAAATAAACTGTTTATATTACCAATCCAATCGTTGCCCATCGGGGTAAATAATGCTCCAACAAATACAAATAACAACAAAACTGGTGTTATGTATTTGATAATAAATTTATAAATGATGGGTACTTTAATATCGGCACCATAATTAATCTCTTTCCATCCTTTATTGATTCCAAATATCCATGAGAATACAATGGTCTCAAATAGTGCAAAAACAACCAAACTTACAGTTCCTGCCCAATAATCATATTCGTCAAAAACACCTTGCTGATAAAAATAAACAGTTGGCAAACCAACTAACAATGTAATAAATCCGAAAGACCAAGCACCTTTACTATTTGTCCAGTTAAACTCATCTTTCATAAAACTTACCCACGGAGTTCCCATCGCTAAAGACGATGTAATTCCTGCAAAAAACAACAAGCCAAACCAAAGAATTCCTGCAAATGCAGCTATTACGCTGCCCCATTGTTGAAATAAATATGGCATCGTTTGAAAAGCCATTCCAAATCCGGCATTTTCTTTAACCCAATCTAATCCTAAGTATCCAGCAGCTATAGGAATAACTATCATACTTCCTAGCACAACTTCAACAAACTCATTCATAAATCCTGCAGAAACAGCATTTAGGGCAATATCATCTTTTGATTTAACATAGGCAGCATAACAATGAATGGTTCCCATTCCTACCGATAAGGTAAAAAATATTTGCCCGGCGGCTGCTAACCAAACTTTTGGATTTGTTAAGGAATCGTATTGTGGGGTCCATAGGAAATTTAATCCATCCCATGCATTGGCATCAGGGAACATACTTGAAGCACCCGATGTACCAAGTGTCAATCCGCGTATAGCTAAAATAACGCCAAATAATATTAATAAAGGCATTCCTATTTTTGCAACTTTCTCTACCCCTTTAATACCTTTTGATAAGACATACGTATTTAATCCTAAAACTAAAACGTAAAATATAAGCGCTTCAAAAGGTATACCTGTTGTGGAATGCATTATATCGACATATGAATTAAAAAATGCAGCAACTTCTCCTTGTGTTAATCCTTTAAAACTTCCGATTATGGAATGATAAACATACGAAAACGCCCAAGACTCAATATAAACATAATATGAAACAACTGCAATATTGGTAAAAATTCCAAAAACACCGATGTATTTCCATACTCTTCCACGTGCCATGGTATCGAGAATATATGGGGTACTGTGGTTTCCAAATTTCCCTCCATATCTACCGGTTGACCATTCGATAAACAACAACGGAATTCCCATTAATAAAAAACAAATTAAATAAGGAATGATAAAAGCTCCTCCTCCATTTTGTACAGCCTGAACTGGAAATCTTAAAAAGTTACCCAATCCAACCGCATTTCCTGCCATTGCTAGTATTAATCCTACTCTGGTTCCCCAAGCCTCTACTTTATGTGCCATACGCTATTTTTTAAATAAGCTGCAATATCATAAAAATTGTTCTTACAACAAATAATAATTTAATAAGTTCTTAAAAAAATTAAGAATTTATACTTGGCTCATGGTTTCTAATTATCTTTTAATAATTTATTTTTGCTTAAAAAAGCAAATTATTTAAAATCATATCTTTTAAAGAAACCATACCTATAAATTCATTCCCTTCCTGAACCGGAGCCATTCTTAAGTCGAATGTAGTTAATAAATTTCCAACATAACGCACATCCATATCTGCAGGAACACTAATAACAGGTTTACTCATGATTTCGAAAACATTTACTTCATCAGAATGCTTGTCTGGAATTATTACACCTTTGATAAGGTCTTTTATTGTCAATATACCATAAGCATCTTGTTCATTTCTTTTATTCACAATCAAGGCTTCAATGTTTTCTGCTTTCATTAAGTCAACAGCTTCCTTTGCAGTAGCCATTCCATCAATAAAAACCACTTTTTTAGTCATCACTTCTTTAGTGCTTTGAAATTTTCTTTTATGTTTCATTTTAATTGATTTAAACCTAATTAAACTTTTATTTTTATCAGAAGATTATTTTAACGTTTAAAAATATTCGTCTCTGGCTTGTTTTTTAAATTCTTTCATCTGACTTTCTAAACCTGCCACGTGTTCTAATGGCATTACAAAGGCTATACCGGTACCTGGTTTATGAAATTCTCCTGCTTTTTCTATTACTTCCATAAACTTTTCTACCACATGTTCTTCAACTAAAAATACGATTATTTCAGTTTGATCTTCAATAGTTAATCCAAAAAATGATTTTGCTTCATGTATTCCTGTTCCTCTAGCCGGAATTATGGTTGCGCCTGTTGCTCCAGCTTTTTTCATAGCATCTACAACTGTGTCTGTAATGTTGGGCTTTACAAAAGCCATAATTAATTTAAACTGCATGATTTTATTTTTTTATATGTAAAATTTACTTTTTAATGCCATAAACTGAGAATATCCCAATACGGATATAATTGGAAACAAACTTGCGAAAGCTATAAGTCCAAATCCATCTACCGCCGGATTTCTTCCAGGTACTGCTCCTGAGAGTTCTAGACCTAAAGCTGTTACCAAAGGTACTGTTACTGTAGATGTTGTAACACCGCCTGAATCGTAGGCTAATGCTATCAAATCTTTAGGCGCAAATATTGTTTGAATAATTACTATAACATATCCTGCCATGATATACAAATATAAGGGTGTTCCGGTTACAATTCTATAAGTTCCCAATGCTAAGGCAAACGCCACACCAATAGCAACGGTTATTCTTAAACCATTTGCACTAATTGTACCGGATGATACTTCACCAGCTTTGATTGCAACGGCAATTAAGGACGGTTCTGCTATAGTGGTTGAAAAACCAATGGCAGCTGCAAATATGTAGATCCAATAGTAATTACTCCAATGCGGTACTTCACCTTCTGATACTCCAATAAATTCGGGATTTGCTAATTGATTAGCCATAATTTCACCTATTGGAAAAAGTGCTTTTTCTAAACCCATCAAAAACAAGGCTAAACCTAAAACTACAAAAATACCACCTAAGATTACACGTTTTAAATGCGGAATTGGTTGTTTTAATACAGCAATTTGAAAGAATACAATAAGCGATAGAATTGGCAATACATCTAAAAAAGTATAAAATAAAATCTTCGCAAAGTCTAAAATTAATTCTATCATTGTTTTCTTTTAGTTAAACCAGAACAAACCATACCCCATAACAAAAATCATGGGTAATAAGGACGCAAATGCTATTAATCCAAAACCGTCTAATAACGGGCTTCTACCCTTAATTACGGAAGCTAATCCAACTCCTAGTGCTGTTACTAATGGTACAGTTATGGTTGATGTTGTAACTCCGCCAGCATCATACGCCAATCCAATAATTTCTTTAGGTGCAATAACAGTCATCAACATTACTACCATATAACCACCTATAATGAGGTAATACAATGGCCATCCTTTAAGTATTCTCAATACTCCTATAACAATTGCAAGTCCGACCGATAAAGCAACTGAAATTCTTAAGCCTAAGGCATATGCACTTAAGGTTTCAGGATTATTATCTATTAATCCTGCTTCGGATGATATCTTAGCTGCTTCTTTTGCAATGGCTAGTAAAGCGGGCTCTGCTATGGTTGTTGAAAAACCAAGTGCAAACGAAAAGAGCATTAACCAAAATAAACTTCCCTTTTTGGCTAATGCATACGCCATGGCTTCACCAATTGGAAATAATCCTATTTCCAATCCTTCTATAAAAAGAAATAATCCCAGTACTACTAATAAAACTCCAATTAGCACATCCCATAGCTGTGGAAACGGTTGCTGAATAACCACCGATTGAAAAAAAACCACCACTATAATAATAGGCAGAAGGTCAATAAAAGCAGCTTTAATTTTGGTGTATAAGAGTCGGATATGGGCTTTTAACATAGTTCTATTTAAATAGATAATTGCTAAAATAGTTTAAAAATTTATAATGAGGAAAAGTGCTTATTCTAACTGACTTTAGTCTTGCATTTTTCCTAAAAGTTGATTTAAACTAAACAATTTCCTAAAAACTTCCTGAAGGTAAAGCTGTTATCAGGTTTTTAGGTTTGTAAATACCTGCTTGTATTAAAATTTTATCTTCAGTTGCATTGCCTTCAACAAATAAAATTCCACTTTTGTCCAATTCATCAATTAATACCGGATTTTTTTCAATGACAATAAACGGTGTATTGTAAGTTTTCATTTTAATTACAGACTGACGACCGTTTCTTCCATATCCACATATGATGGTATGGTTTTATATAATCTGATGTGTATATTTTTTATACGTCTTATAAATCAAAAACAGAGCTGCGCTTGGTGTATATCATATCTTTTAAGCGCAACAAAAAAGCTAAAAACAAATAAATTACAAATGAAGCTCCCAAAGTAGCAAATGAAAAATAAATAAAAAATAACCTAACATTGGTGGTACGCATTCCTAACCTATCTGATAACCGTGAAGAAACATCATAGCCGTGACGTTCAAAAAAATTGCGGAGGGAATCAATATTCAACATTTGCTCTTTTTTAAAAAACAAATTTAACTAATTGAGGTCTATTTTTCTAAATTCTATTAATTAACTTTGCAATCTTTTAAAAATCAAATGCAAAACTCAGAAGAAAATATTGAAGTAATAGGTACACGTGTTCATAATTTAAAGAATATTGATGTTACTATTCCTAGAAATAAGTTAGTTGTTCTAACCGGTTTGAGCGGAAGCGGAAAATCTTCTTTGGCATTTGATACCATTTATGCGGAAGGTCAACGCAGGTATGTAGAAACTTTTTCTTCTTATGCACGACAGTTTTTAGGAAATTTAGAACGCCCCGATGTAGATAAAATAAACGGACTTTCTCCGGTAATTTCTATAGAACAAAAAACAACCAATAAAAGTCCGCGTTCAACCGTTGGTACCATAACTGAAATTTACGATTTTCTTCGTCTCTTATATGCACGCGTTTCGGATGCATATTCTTATGAAACCGGCGAAAAAATGATAAGTTATACCGAAGAGGAAATTGTAAAATTAATACTTCAAGATTTTGAAAATCATAAAATATTAATTTTAGCCCCTTTGGTTAAAGCCAGAAAAGGTCATTACCGAGAGCTTTTTGAACAAACAGCCAAACAGGGATTTTTAAAAGTACGGGTAAATGGAACAATCGTAGATATCGAAAAAGGAATGCGGCTTGATCGCTATAAAACTCATGATATTGAAGTAGTTATCGACCGCATAAAAGTAGATGATTCATCCATCAAACGATTATCAGAAAGCGTTAAAACAGCCTTAGAATACGGCAACAATATATTGATGGTAATTGATGCTGATACGGATAAATTACGCTATTTCAGTAGCGATTTGATGTGCCCAACATCTGGAATATCCTATCAAAGTCCAGAACCAAATTCGTTTTCTTTTAATTCACCAAAAGGAGCTTGTCCGCATTGCAACGGTTTGGGAATAGTAAACGAAGTAGATTTGAATAAGGTAATTCCTAACCCCTCATTATCCATAAATAATGGCGGAATAGCTCCGATGGGAGAACAAAAAAACAGCTGGATTTTTAAACAGATTCAACTTATTGGAGAACGGTATCATTTTAAACTCAACGAAGCCATATCAAAAATTCCGAAAGAAGGATTGGATGTTATTTTATATGGAGGTAAAGAAAAGTTTGATGTTAAAATGGAAGCCATGGGAATTACCCGAACTTATGAAATTGATTTTGAAGGCATTGTAAATTTTATCGAAAATCAATATAAAGAGTCTGATTCTACTTCTATAAAACGATGGGCATCAAACTACATGAACGAGGTTAATTGCAGTGTTTGTAATGGCAATCGATTAAAAAAAGAATCACTTTATTTTAAAATAGATGGCAGGAACATCTCAGAAATAGTTCAGTTTGATATTGATGAACTGGCTGAGTGGATTGCTTGTTTACCAAAAAAATTATCTTCAAAGCAACTATATATAGGTGAGGAAATCATCAAAGAAATTGCAACACGCGTTCAGTTTTTACTCGATGTTGGCTTAAATTATTTAACACTTGACAGAACTTCAAAAACATTATCCGGAGGCGAAGCTCAACGTATACGACTTGCCACTCAAATTGGTTCACAACTGGTAAATGTGTTGTACATTTTAGATGAACCTAGCATTGGGTTACATCAACGCGACAATGAAAAACTTATAAAATCGTTGCTAAGCTTAAGAGATGTGGGCAATTCAGTTATTGTAGTTGAGCACGATAAAGAAATGATTGAGCATGCCGACTATATTATTGATATTGGCCCAGGTGCCGGCATTCATGGCGGTGAAGTAGTTAGCGTAGGAAACTATCAGGAAACGCTAAAACATCACACCTTAACAACCGATTATTTAAACGGAACCAAACAAATTAAAACACCAAAAAAGCGAAGAAAAGGCAATGGTAAATGCATCGAACTTATAGGCGCCAGAGGAAACAATCTTAAGAATATTTCAATTTCATTTCCATTGGGTAAAATGATATGTGTAACGGGCGTTTCCGGTAGTGGAAAATCTACCCTAATAAATGAAACTTTATACCCTATTTTAAACAATCATATATACAACGGTGTTCAAACTCCGATGCCTTTTGAAAAAATAGTTGGAATTGACCATGTTGATAAAGTTATTGATATCGATCAATCGCCTATTGGCAGAACTCCACGCTCAAATCCGGCAACCTATACGGGCGTTTTTAACGAAATTAGGGCCTTGTATGCAAATACGCCCGAAGCGATGATAAGGGGTTACAAGGCCGGAAGATTTTCTTTTAATGTCGTTGGCGGTCGGTGCGAAACCTGTCAGGGTGGTGGTATGAAAGTTATTGAAATGAACTTTTTACCTGATGTTTACGTAGAATGTGAAACCTGCCAAGGAAATCGTTTTAATCAAGAAACACTTGAAATTAAGTACAAAGGAAAAAACATCGCAGATGTATTAAATATGACAGTAGAAGAAGGTGTTTTGTTTTTTGAATCGATTCCAAAAATATACCGAAAGCTTAAAACAATTGAAGATGTTGGATTGGGATACATTACCCTTGGGCAACAATCAACAACCTTATCAGGTGGGGAAGCACAACGAATTAAATTAGCGACCGAACTGGCTAAACGCGATACTGGTAATACTTTTTATATATTAGATGAACCTACAACAGGTTTGCATTTTGAAGACATTCGGGTGTTGATGGAAGTTTTAAATAAGCTTACAGACAAAGGCAATACCGTGTTAATTATTGAACACAATATGGATGTAATTAAATTGGCAGACCATATTATTGATTTAGGTTACGAAGGAGGAAAAAACGGCGGAACTGTAATTTGTGAAGGCACCCCTGAATTAGTTGCTTTACATCCAACAAGTTATACTGCAAAATTCCTTAAAAAAGAATTATCTTTGTAACTTATTTTAAAACCTCAAACTACATCAACAGTTTATTATGACCGAAAACGATAGAAAAATTCGCGAAAAATTAAAGCACAAAACCTGGAATGAAATAAAAACGAACGATTCGTGGGCTATATTTAAAATCATGTCAGAATTTGTGTACGGGTATGAAAATTTAAGCAGAATAGGACCGTGCGTAAGTATTTTTGGATCGGCCAGAACCAAAGAAGACAATCCAAATTATCTACTTGCAGAAGAAATTGCCTTCAAATTAACTCAACATGGTTACGGTGTAATAACTGGTGGAGGACCCGGAATAATGGAAGCCAGTAACAAAGGGGCACATCGTGGTAAAGGACCATCTGTTGGTTTAAACATCGATTTGCCTCATGAACAAAATTTCAATCCATACATTGATAAAGATAAAAACTTAGAATTTGATTATTTCTTTGTTCGCAAGGTGATGTTTGTTAAATATTCTCAAGGATTTATTGTTTTACCAGGTGGTTTCGGTACGCTGGATGAATTATTTGAAGCAATTACACTAATTCAAACCGATAAAATAGGACAGTTTCCCATAATTATGGTTGGAACAAGTTATTGGAAAGGATTGTTGGATTGGATTAAACAAACTGTTTTAGAACAAAACAGTAACATTAGCAAAGAAGATTTAGAATTATTTACACTAGTAGATACTGCAGATGAAGTGGTATCTTATTTGGATAAGTTTTATGAAAATTACAGTTTAAAACCTAATTTTTAGCTTATAGAGTACTTTTAAAAATTTTACAAACAATATAATTTCCCCCAGAAATGAAAAAAACACTACTCTTAGTAGCAGTAATGTTTGTTACTGCATTTGTTTTTTCACAAGAAACAATAAAAGCCATGACCTATAATGTTGTGAAATTTGCACCCTCTTCTTCAACAGATAGGCAATTAGCTCATGAATATATTTATAATGATATAAAACCTGATTTATTAATGGTACAAGAAGCAGGTATTAATACGCCTGATCATATTTTAGGTAAGTTAAATACCATTGAAAACAAATACCTTCGCACTACCCGATTTAACAATATTTCAAATCCTTCCGATGACAACGGTCAATTGGTATTTTACAATAAAAATATTTTTGAATTGGTTGAAGAAAAAGCACTTGCTGCTTCTACAAGAAATATAAACCAATACACTTTTAGATTTAAGAAATTAGATATTAATGAAAATCCAGTTTATTTGGAGGTTTTTGTAGCCCATTTAAAATCAAGTGACGGAAGAACAAATTCTATAGAACGCAACAATCAAATTAGTACATTTATACAAGCATTAAACACTGTTGATCAAAGTCGGTATATCATTTTAGCCGGCGATTTAAATTTGTATACCAGTAATGAAGCTGCTTATATTAATGCTTTAAACGGAACTGCAAGTATTAAAATGAAAGATCCAATTGGCAATGCTGCTCTGTGTGAAACCATCCCCGTTATTGATGCCGATGGAAGTTTTTCTTGGTCAACTTATTTTCCAACGAGCCCAACTTCAGAAAACATAAAATATTTTTGGAGAGACAATATTAATTTTTCAAGTATTCACACCCAAAACCCACGCATATCTTCAGGTGGTTTAGATGATAGATTCGATTTTATTTTGGTATCAGAAAATTTAATGAACGAAAATTCTAATTTATCCTACATTCCAAATACGTACTTAGCTTATGGAAATAACGGAAATTGTTTAAACAAAGACGTTACCGATGCTTCGTGTACGGGCTCATATTCTGCTGTTACCAGACAACATGTTAATTACGCCAGCGATCATTTACCTGTTGTTATGGATTTTCAATTTAAATCTTCTACTTTATCAACCTATAATTACTCTATTAGTTCTATTTCATTTGCAAGCAGTAACGTAACTAACAGTTCAATTTTATTAAACATCAATGAAAGAATCCTAAATTCTGAATTGCTGATATACAATCAATTAGGACAGGTAATAAAATCGGTATTAATTGGTAATCAAACTGGTTTAAACAAGCAACTCAACATTGATGTTAGTAACTTACACAGTGGAGTTTACTTTATTACTATAAAATCGAATAATTTAGCTAAACCATTAAAGTTTATTATGAATTAATTGCTGATGAAAAAGCTCTTATTAAGCATTGTTTTTAGTGTTTTTTACCTGATATCGTTTTCTCAAACGAATATCAAAACGATGTTTTATAACATGCTTAATTTTCCAAGTTCTTTTCAAATTGCAGATGATCTAAATCGATTAAACCGAATCGTAAATAATTATCAACCTGATTTGTTTTTAGTAGCTGAAATTACTTCACCCGACGTAGAACAATTGGTTTTACAAAAAGTATTGACTACCTCAAATTACAAAGCAGTTACGTATCAAAACAATACCTCAGGAACCCCTCCATTTAACAACTTACAACAGTTTGCATTTTATAATGCAGATAAATTATTGTTGGTGAAGCAAGGCGTAATTAAAACGTATTTAAGAGATATCAACCATTATACATTTAAATTAAATACGCTCGATCAAGATTCAAATCCGATATTGATTGAGGTTTTTGTAGCACATTTAAAAGCCAGTAACACCGACAGTGATAAAAGCAACAGAAATGCCATGATTAATGATTTCTTTACGGCTGTAAACAATGGTTTAATAGCTCCCAATAGTTTTGTGTTGTTTTCCGGTGATTTAAATTTATATGCATCGTCAGAACCTGCTTATCAAAATTTACTAAATCCACAACATGCTATAAAAATTGTTGACCCCATTAACAGTCCAGGCGATTGGACTTCCAACAGTACTTTTCAAGGAATCCATACTCAATCTACTCGTTTAAATTCTATTGGAGACAGTGGTGCAACAGGCGGATTGGATGACCGGTTCGACTTTATCTTAATGTCCGAAAATTTACAAAATCACACCAACCTTTCTTATGTTCCCAATTCGTATAAAGCATATGGAAACAATGGAAATTGTTTTGATAAAAGCATCAACAATACAAGTTGTACCGGAACATTTTCACAACAGCTACGTGATGATTTGTATTACTTTAGCGATCATTTACCCGTTGTTATGGAATTGTATACTTCAAAATTAATGCATGTAAATTATATAGATGATACTACACTATCACTACCAGACAACACTAATTTAAACAGTATTGTTAAAAATTTAGAAGTAGTAAATGCTGCTGGAAAATCATTTACATACACTATTCTTTCTGGTAATGAGCAAGGAACCTTTAGCTTAAATGCAACCTCAGGATTATTAACCACCGCTAAACATTTAAATTACACCCAACAACAAAAATATACGTTAACCATTGCCATTAATGATGGAACACAAACCGATACAGCTACGCTAACCATTCTTATTCAAGAAACTGCCGATGCCGATAATGATGGTATAACTGATAGCTTTGATCTTTGTCCAAATACCCCTATTGGTTCGTATGTTGATTATAACGGATGTACCATATTACCTGCTACTAATTTTAGCATAAGCGTAACCAGTCCGACTTGTCAGACAAAATCAAACGGAAAAATAACCATAACTGCAATTTCTAATTATACTTATGTAGGTACTTTAGATGGTGTTACGTATAATTTTACAAACAACTCACTCGAAATTCCAAATTTAGCTGCCAAAAATTATTCATTGTGTATTGATGTACCTGGCTTGCCAAACTTAAAGCAATGTTTTGAAATTACTGTCAATCAAGCCCCAGGTTTAAACGGTAGAACTTCAATAGAAACAATAAATAACAAGTCGCGTGTAGCTATAGAAATTGAAACAGGAACGGCACCTTACACACTTTTTGTTAACAATACCATCATTGGCACAACCTACGAAAAAGTATTTTCAACTCAGGTACAACATGGTGATACAGTAGAAATTAAATCGAGTTTGGCATGTGAAGGTACTCTTAAAAAGCAAATTCTTTTAGATGACATTTGGGTATATCCTAATCCTATTAAAGATTTCACAACACTTCTTGTTACTGATGAATTATTAAATCAACACCTTACTATTTCATTAGTTAACACACTTGGAAAAGTTGTGTTTACCGAAACTGTAGAACTTAAAACCAATAATTATCTGATAGATTTGTCTCACATTCCATCTGGAATTTATTACCTTACTATTCAAGGAAAAACAACAAAAACTGTAAAATTAATTAAACAGTAGCTTCTTTTTTGGCATGTTTTCTTCAAATTTGTTTTTTATAGGATAAAAATCCTACATTTGGTATACAGTGAAATAAACAAATTAATCCCTTTAATTTACGATTGAATTTAACTAAGTTACTATATAGTCTTTTGCTTTTAACCAACCTAGTTTTACATGGGCAACAGCATTCTATATTTATGAAAGTCAACTTAGATGTTCAAGCTCACGAGCTCCAAATTCAACAAAAAACAACTTTTGTTAACACTTCCGACAATTCGCTAGATACCTTGTTTTTCCACAATTGGCCCAATGCATTTAAAGATAAACACACACCTTTGTCTAAACGTTTGATTGAAAGTTATGACAAAGCTTTTTATTTTTCAAAAGACTATCAGCGTGGTTATACTACAATTGAGCAAATCAAAGTATCCAATGATTCGTTAGGACATTTTGTTCCTGTAAGCTATCCTGATGTTATTGGAATTTCGCTTAAAAAACCGCTGGCTTCAAAAGATAGTATTGAAATTTACACTTCCTATACCGTTAAAATTCCGTTAAACCGATATACCAGTTATGGAAGAACTAAAGATAATTATTACTTGCGCTATTGGTATTTAATTCCGGCTATTTTAGACACGCAATGGCAGTTGCAAAACAACTTAGATATGGATGATTTGATGGTAAATTTTACCAACTATACCCTAGAATTTACCATTCCGAAATCGCATTTTTTAACCACAGATTTAGATGCTGAATTAATAGAAAGCGAAACATTTAAGCGCTATAAACTTTCTGGTAATAATCGGCAAAACATTGTTATAAACATTTCCAAAAAAGATGAATTTATAAAGGTAAAAACTCAAAACACAACTTTAATTACAGATTTAGCATCCGAAGAACTAAATACACAAACGAAAAGTGATATTGCCCAACGTGCATTTAACTTTATTCAAGAACATTTAGGGCCGTATCCTCATAATGCTATACTTGTAAATCAGGTTACTTATAACAAATACCCGGTGTATGGATTTAATCAATTACCTAACATACTGAATCCTTTCCCAGATGTATTTGAATGGGATATAAAACTATTTAAAACACTGGCAAGAACTTATTTAGAAAACACATTTTCGTATCAAAAAAGGACAGATTACTGGTTAATTGATGGCTTGCAAACTTATTTAATGATGCGCTATGTTGATCAATATTATCCTGAAATAAAAGCCATTGGCAATGTTTCAAAAGTTTGGTTGTTAAACACATTTAACATTGCTAAACTTAATTTTAATGATAAATACGCTTATTTGTTTCAGTTGTCTACTCATGCTAATTTAGATCAGGCTTTAAATACACGCTCCGATTCCTTATCAAATTTTAACAGAAAAATTGCATCTAAATACAAAGCTGGATTGGGATTAAACTATTTAGACCATTATTTAAACCATGGTGTTGTATCAAAATCTATCAAAGAATTTTACCAGCAAAATAAATTGAAATCGTTTAACAGCGATCAGTTTACATCTATTATTAAATCAAATACAACCAAAAAAATAGATTGGTTTGAAAACGAATATCTTACTACCAATAAAAAAATAGATTATACACTAAAAAAGGTTTCTAAAGAAACCGATTCAATAAAAATTGTGGTAAAAAACAAGTCCGATTTTACTGCTCCAATTCAACTTTACGGACTTAAAAAAAACGAAATTGTTTTTAACAAATGGTATGAACATATCGATTCAACCGCTGTTATTTGCATACCTAAAAATGGTTTTGATAGGTTAGCTTTAAACTATGAATTTAATTATCCGGAAAATAATTTACGTAATAACTGGAAATTTATTGAAAAGCGACTGATAAACAGACCCATTCAAGTACGTTTTATTAATGATATTGATAATCCGTATTACAATCAATTAATGTTTTTACCAGAAATGCGTTATAACTATTATGATGGATTTATTTTTGGCTTAGGACTTCACAATAAAACGTTTCTCGATAAAAATTTCAAGTATAAGTTACTCCCAAGTATTAGCACTAAAACCGCTACACTCTCGGGTTTATTTTCATTAGAATACGATTATTTACCCCAACATTCTCTATTAAATGTATACAAATACCGAACAGGTATTATAGGTAGCCACTATCAATACGCTCCTAATTTAAGTTACAACACCCTTATTCCGTATGCCGTAATAGAGTTTAACAGAAAATCCTTACGCGATGTTGGTTCCCGAGCATTACTAGCAAAATATGTTATAATTGATAGAGAAATTCCTGCTTCACAGCTCGAAGTTTTAGATTCAGACCGCTATAAAGTATTCAGCTTGCGTTATGGATATTCCAATCCAAATATTATAGATGAGTTAAAATACAGTGTAAATTATCAATATTCTAATCATTTCAGCAAAGCTTCTTTTTTAGTTCAATATCGAAAATTAACCGATCGCAGAAACAGACAACTTGATTTGCGCTTTTATGCCGGAACTTTTTTATTCAATCATACCAATACCAATTTTTTCGATTTTTCGTTAAGCAATGCCAGTGATTATTTATTTGAGTATGATTATTTAGGTCGATCTGAAAGTAGCGGCATTTTTAGTCAGCAGGTTATTATTAATGAAGGTGGTTTTAAATCAATTTTACCTACCAACAAGGCCAATCAATGGATTACCACTTTAAATACCAGCATTGGAATTTGGCGTTGGATTGAAGTTTATAATGATTTTGGTTGGCTAAAGAATAAAAATGAATCCGTTTATTTTGCCCATGAAAATGGCATTAGAATGAATTTTGTAAACAATTATTTCGAGTTGTATTTTCCAATTCATTCCAATAATGGGTGGGAAATTGCACAACCCAATTACGAAACCAAAATCAGATTTGTTTTTACAACTCAAATAAACTACCTATTTAACCTTTTCAGACGCGGATTCTTTTAATGCTATAAGATTTTCTTATTTCATTATTCAAAATAATTATAGCATATTTTTGTTTAAAATATATTTTTTTACGCCTATTTATAAATATTTTTTAAATTGATAATAATAAGTTAACTTTGCAACGAATTAATTTTTAGTGAAATGAAAGGTAGAAACAACACAGTAACTTCGGATAAAATTTCCTTTGAAGCATTTAAAAAAGAAGTTTTAAACGATTACAAAATTGCAGTAATTTCTAGAGAATGCAGTACCCTCGGAAGAAAAGAAGTTTTAACAGGTAAAGCAAAATTTGGAATTTTTGGTGGTGGTAAAGAAATACCGCAATTAGCTATGGCAAAAGCATTTAAAAATGGCGATTTCAGAGCTGGTTATTACCGTGATCAAACGTTTATGATGGCAATTGGAGAGCTTACTACCCAGCAATTTTGGGCTGCTCTTTATGCCCATGCAGATATTGAGCACGAACCTGCATCTACAGGTCGTCAAATGAATAATCATTTTGGCACACACTTTATTAATAAAGATGGGAGCTGGAAAAACTTAATGCAACAAAAAAATATAACATCCGATATTTCATGTACAGCTGGTCAAATGCCTCGTTTACTAGGGTTGGCTTATGCATCAAAAATGTTTAGAAATTACGATGCCATCAACAATAGAACAACTTTTACCAATAACGGAAACGAAATTGCTTGGGGTACTATTGGAAACGCAAGCACTAGCGAAGGTCACTTTTTTGAAGCATTTAACGCAGCAGGAGTTTTACAGGTTCCTATGATTATCAGTGTTTGGGATGACGCTTATGGAATTTCCGTTCCTGCAAAATATCAAACAACCAAAGAAAATATTTCTGAGATTTTAAAAGGATTTCAACGCGACGAAAAGGGAGCAGGTTATGAAATCTTTACCATAAAAGGATATGACTATTTACAATGCGTTGAAACCTACAAAAAAGCAGAAAAAATAGCACGTGAAGAACATGTTCCGGTTTTAATCCACGTGGAAGATTTAACACAAGCCTTAGGTCATTCCACTTCAGGATCGCATGAACGCTACAAATCAGACGAACGCTTAGCATGGGAAGATGAAATTGATTGCATCAAACAGATGCGCAACTGGATGCTTCAACTAGAATTTCCACAAGAAGATGGAACCGTTACAAAATTCACATCCGAAGAAGAAATAGTAGCACTGGAAGAAGCTGCTAAAAATAGTGTTAGAGAAGCTAAAACCGAAGCAAGAAATGCATTTTTAAATCCAATTCGTGCAGAACAAAAAGAACTTATCACAATATTAACCGAAGTTGCAAAGAACAGCAACAATAAAGCGTCCATCGTTCCTCTTATTCAAAATTTAGCTTCAATTAAAGATCCAGAGCGTAAAAATTTAATAAGTACAGCACGTAAAATAACTCGCTTTATTTCGCAAGAATCATTTGATGCCAAAACAACTTTACAAAATTGGATTGTTTCATACAAAGAAAAATACCAACATACGTACAGTTCTCATTTACACAATGATTTTTCTGATAAAGTTACCAATGTTAAAGAAGTTAAACCTGTGTACAACGATGACACTACCGAAAGTGCCTATGTAGTTTTAAAAAGTAATTTTGATGCTATCTTAGCTAAACATCCCGATGTATTTGTGTTTGGAGAAGACTCAGGTAATATTGGTGATGTAAATCAAGGATTGGTTGGATTGCAAGAAAAATATTCAGAATTGCGTGTTACAGATACCGGAATTCGCGAAACTACTATCATTGGTCAAGGAATTGGAATGGCAATGCGTGGACTTAGACCAATTGCAGAAATTCAATATTTAGACTACGCACTTTATGCTTTACAGGTAATGAGCGATGATTTGGCAACTTTACGTTACCGTTCGGGAGGTACACAAAAAGCTCCGTTAATTGTAAGAACACGAGGACATCGTTTAGAAGGTATCTGGCACTCGGGTTCTCCAATGGGTGGTATGATACATTTATTAAGAGGAATGTATATTTTGGTTCCAAGAAATATGACTAAAGCCGCAGGATTTTATAATACCCTGTTAGAAAGCGATGAACCAGCCATGGTTGTTGAAAACCTTAACGGTTACCGATTAAAAGAAAAAATGCCTTCAAATTTAGGCGAGTTCAGAACTCCAATAGGCGTTGTAGAAACTTTAAAAGAAGGAAAAGACATCACAGTTGTTTCGTATGGTTCTACCTTAAGAATTGTTGAACAAGCTGTAGAGGAATTAGCCGCAGTAGGAATTGACGTTGAGTTAATTGATATACAAAGTTTACTTCCATTTGACATTAATCATGATATCGCCAAAAGTATTCAAAAAACAAACCGATTGTTGGTAGTTGATGAAGACGTACCTGGAGGAGCATCCGCTTTTATAATGCAACAAATTTTGGAAGAACAAAATGCATATCAATATTTAGACAGCAAACCAGCTACATTATCTGCAAAACCACATAGAGCAGCATATGGTGACGATGGAGATTATTTCTCAAAACCAAATGCCGAAGATATCTTTGAAAAGGTCTATGAAATTGTAAGTGAGGCAAATCCATCAAAATTTAAAAAATTATATTAATCTCAAAGGCGAACAGTTGTTCGCCTTTTTTTTTAAATTTTTTTAAATACGAAAACGATTTCTTAAAATATTTCGTAATTTTGCTATCAATAAAACTAATTGTTAAATAGAATAATCATATGGCAAAAGTTATTGGAGCAATTGTAGTTGATAACGATAAATGTAAAGGCTGTGAGGTTTGTATACCTGTTTGTGGTCCAGACATTATACGTATGTCATCCGAAGTAAATTTAAAAGGCTATCATTACGCATATATGGAAAATCCGGACGATTGTACCGGTTGCACAAACTGTGGTATTGTTTGTCCTGATGGGGCAATTACCGTATATAGAATGAAAGTCGAAGATTAATCATAATTATAAACAACGTATTATAATGGCAGAAATTAAATTAATGAAGGGTAACGAAGCACTGGCCGAAGCGGCTATTCGTGCTGGAGTTGATGCCTATTTTGGTTATCCCATTACCCCACAATCTGAAGTTATTGAGTATTTGATGATGGAACAACCAGAGAAAACTACGGGTATGGTTGTACTTCAGGCAGAAAGTGAAGTTGCCGCAATAAACATGGTTTATGGCGCGGCTGGTGCTGGTAAACGAGTAATGACCTCATCTTCCAGCCCTGGAATCTCATTAAAACAAGAAGGAATTTCGTATATGGCTGGAGCAGAATTACCAGCAGTTATCGTAAATGTTGTAAGAGGAGGACCTGGTTTAGGAACCATTCAACCTTCACAAGCGGATTATTTTCAATCGGTTAAAGGTGGTGGTCATGGCGATTATAAATTGTATGTATTAGCACCCGCATCGGTTCAGGAAATGGCTGACCACGTTGAAGATGCTTTTGAAATGGCATTCAAATACAGAACTCCGGTATTAATTTTATCTGATGGTGTAATTGGTCAGATGATGGAAAAAGTTCAGTTCAAGGAGTTCAAACCTCGATGGACCGATGATGAAATATATCAGTTACACGGCAACTGGGCAACCACTGGCAAAAAGAAAGGAAGAGAGCGCAATATTATAACATCATTAGATTTAAAATCGGAAAAGATGGAAGGCAGAGTGCATCGTTTGATGAAAAAATATGCACAAATGGAAGAAGAAGATTTAAGGTTTGAAACCATTAAGTGCGAAGATGCAGAATACTTAATAGTAGCTTATGGTTCTAGCGCTCGTATTGCACAAAAGACAGTCGATTTAGCACGTGCTAAAGGCATTAAAGTTGGTTTGTTAAGACCGATTACACTCTTCCCTTTCCCTAAAAAACAGTTAATGGAGTTTACAAAACAAGTAAAAGGAATTTTAAGTGTAGAATTAAGCATGGGACAAATGGTAGAAGATGTAAGGTTAGCTGTAGAACATAAAGTTCCGGTTGAACATTTTGGAAGAACAGGTGGTATTATTCATACGCCTGAAGAAATATTAGATGCTTTACAACAAAAATTAATTAAGAACTAATGAAAACTTTAGATATCATAAAACCCGAAAATTTAGTTTATAAACGAACTGAATTGATGACAGATAACACACTTTCATACTGTCCAGGTTGCGGTCACGGTACTGCGCACAAACTGGTTATGGAAGTTATAGAAGAAATGGGGATAGTTGAAGATACTGTTGGGGTCGCTCCTGTTGGCTGCTCTGTATTAGCTTATGAATTTATGGACATCGACATGCAACAAGCCGCACACGGTAGAGCACCTGCTGTTGCTACTGCTATTGCACGAACATGGCCAAACAAGTATGTGTTTACCTACCAAGGAGATGGCGATTTAGCCGCTATTGGAACTGCAGAAACTATTCATGCTTGTAACAGAGGTGAAAACATTGTAATTATCTTTGTAAATAATGGAATTTACGGAATGACCGGTGGGCAAATGGCACCTACTACCCTACCTGGTATGCCTTCCTCAACTTCTCCCTACGGAAGAGATACCTGTTCTACAGGATCACCTTTAAAAATAACCGAATTGGTAGCCAATTTACCTGGTGTTTACAATGTATCAAGACATGCCGTACACACACATAAGCATGTTAGAAAAGCCAAAAAAGCAATCTTAAAAGGATTCCAAGATACACGTTTAAGAAAAGGACTTACTTTAATTGAAATTGTATCAAATTGTAATTCTGGTTGGAAAATGCAACCGCGTCAATCCAATGAATGGATGGAGGAAAACATGTTCCCATTCTACGAATTAGGCGATATAAAAGTTGATGGTAAAATGATTAATAAAAAGTAATTATGACAGAAGAATTAATTATAGCCGGATTTGGAGGACAAGGAGTTTTATCGTTAGGTAAAATTTTAGCCTATTCAGGCATTATGCAAAACCAAGAAGTAAGTTGGATGCCTTCTTACGGTCCAGAAATGAGAGGAGGAACTGCTAATGTAACTGTAATTTTAAGCGATGAACGCATCAGTTCGCCATATTTAAAATTATTTGACACAGCAATTATACTTAACCAACAATCGATGGATAAATTTGAGAATACTGTTAAACCTGGCGGTGTATTGCTTTACGATCCTAACGGAATAACAATTCATCCAAAACGAAAAGATATTACTATTTATCAAATAGACGCTAGCAATCTAGCTTCTGATATGGGTAATAAAAAAGTATATAATATGATAATAATGGGAGCTTATCTTAAAGTTAAACCCGTTGTTCAACTGGAAAATGTAACAGAAGGTTTAAAAAAATCGCTACCTGAACGCTATCATAAATTGATTCCGTTAAATATCGATGCAATCCAGAAAGGAATGGATAATATTTTAACTGTAAATGAATTAGCTATTTTAAGTTAATTTGTAACACATTTCAACCTACAAAAGCCACGCTTGTATCGTGGCTTTTTTTATCCATTAATTTAACTGATTAATTAATCTAAATTCTTTAAATTTGTTGAAATGCTATTTTCATCATGAAACCAAATAATCAACAATTACTTGATATACCGGAAGATATATTAAAAGAACTTTTAATTTCTAAAAGCAAGTTTTTAGGTCAATTGGTACATAATTTAAAAAATCCGATAGGCTCTGGATTATCGTTTAGTGAAATGATGATGGAAGATATTGACAGCTACACACCAGAGAAATTAAAACGGCATTTATCCATCATAAAAGGCTCGTGTGAGGCAGCCTTGACACAATTGGAAGTTTTAATGATTGAATCTAAATTAGAGACAAATACACTCGACTTGTTTTTACAAGAGTCGCTTTTTTCAACATTAATAAAAAATTGCATAGAACAAAACCAAAAAAGTATTGCTAAAAACAACCTTCAAATTCAACTCCATTTATTAAACGATGAGCCGTATATTAATTTTGATAAAAAATTAGTTAATCTTGTTTTGCAAAGTGTATTTCAATTTTACATTCAAAATACCAGCAATGCCAATATTCATATAAGATTAACTAAGCAAGATGGATTTTTAAACTTTTCAATACTTAATGATGATTGCTGTAAATGTCAGGACAAATATGAAGAAATGGTAGTTAATTCTACTATTCAAAACAAGCAAGTCTTCAGTTCTTCAGTAAACAAATTTTTAGGCATTCAATCAATTATTGAAATAGCCAAACTGCATCAGGGAAATTTAAGTTATACATTAACAGAAAAAGATTCTATAAAGTTTGAATTAAACTTGCCATTTTAGTTATAAAGAA
The DNA here is from genome assembly GCA_018335575.1 of Bacteroidota bacterium. GTDB lineage: Bacteria > Bacteroidota > Bacteroidia > Flavobacteriales > Flavobacteriaceae > JAGXRT01. The sequence continues at coordinate 24,996 of JAGXRT010000063.1, forward strand.
TCAATTTAAATTGCCTCTTTCAAACCAATTCTCTAGATTTAAAATTCTAAAATGTTTAAATTAGCGTACTAAAAATTAGTCGAATATTTAAACATTAAAAACGTGAAAAAAATAATTAATTTAACAGTTACACTTATATTAGTGATGAATACTGCATTAGCACAAGAAAAGGCTTCTGAGAATCCTTTTTTTAGTAAATATGGAACCCCATTTGAAGTTCCTAATTTTGAAAAAATTAAGCCAGAACACTACATGCCTGCTTATGAAAAAGCCATGGCTGAACAAAATGCTGCTATCGAAAAAATAGTTAACAACAAAGAAAAACCAACGTTCCAAAATACTATTGAAGCGTTAGAATACAGTTCAGAATTATTGGAAAAAGTTAGTAGTGTATTCGGTAATCAAACCGGAGCCAATACCAATAAAGAGTTACAACAAGTTGCTAAAGAATTATCACCAAAAATGAGCAAACACCGCGATGATATTATGCTAAACGCTAAATTATTTGAGCGTATTAAAGCTGTGTATAATGAACGTAATTCTATATCTTCAAACACAAAATCTAAAGGTATTGATCAAAAACAACAAGCAGGTTTAAATCCAGAGCAAAAAAAATTAATTGAAGAGTATTACAAAGATTTTATCAGAAGTGGCGCAAATGTGCCTGATGATAAAAAAGAAGATTTACGTCAAATTAATAAAGAATTGAGTTTATTATCACTTCAATTTGGTGAAAACACCTTAAAAGAAGATAACAACTGGAAACTTTTTATTGACAATGAAAAGGATTTAGCAGGATTGCCAGAATCGGTTGTTCAAGCTATGGCATTAGCAGCCAAACAAGCTGGGCAAGAAGGAAAATGGTTGGTAACTCTTCACAAATCGAGTTGGATTCCATTTTTACAATATGCTGAAAACAGAGATCTAAGAGAAAAAGTATACAAAGGCTGGATGAACCGTGGAAATATGGGTAATGATTTTGACAACAACGCCAATGTTGCAAAACTAGCGTCTTTACGCGTTAAAAAAGCCAATATTTTAGGATATCAAACCTGGGCCGATTACATCTTAGAAGACAATATGGCTAAAACTCCGCAAGGAGCAAACGAGTTATTAATGAATCTATGGAATCGCTCGCTACCTAAAGCCAAAGAAGAAGTTGCTGAAATGCAAAAAATAATTGATGAAGAAGGCGGAAACTTTAAACTTGCTTCACACGATTGGTGGTACTATACTGAAAAAGTTAGAAAAGCCAAATACGATTTAGACGAAGAGGAAATTAGACCTTACTTTGAGCTTAACAATGTAAGAAATGGTTTATTTGAAGTTGTTGGAAAACTGTGGGGTGTTAAATTTATAGAACGCAAAGATATTCCAACTCCTCATCCAGATGCTCAGGCTTATGAAGTGCAAGAAAGTAATGGTAAACATATTGGAGTATTCTTTATGGATTTTCACCCAAGAGAAAGCAAACGTGGTGGTGCTTGGATGAGTTCATACCGTAAACAATCAATTAAAAATGGAAAAAATGTTACGCCAATTATTACCAATGTATTGAATTTTACTAAGCCAACTGCTGATAAGCCAGCCTTGTTATCTTTTGACGAGGTAGAAACCATGTATCATGAAATTGGACACGGTTTACACGGATTACTATCAAATACTACCTATAACAAATTATCCGGAACTTCTGTTCCTAGAGATTTTGTTGAGCTTCCTTCGCAAATTATGGAACATTGGGCGGGAGAACCTGAAGTTTTAAAAATGTATGCTAAACATTACATTACAGGAGAAGTTATTCCTGATGCTTTAATAGAAAAACTAATAGCATCGAGTAAATTTAATCAAGGATTTATAACTACAGAATATTTAGCAGCTTCTTTATTAGATTTAAAATGGCATACCTTAACAACTGCTGATTTACAAAATCCGGCAACTTTTGAAAAAAATGCTATGGATGAAATTGGTTTAATTGATGAGATTATACCACGATACAGAAGTGGTTATTTTAATCATATTTTTAGTGGCGGCTACTCTGCCGGG
>JAGXRT010000064.1 GCA_018335575.1 Bacteroidota bacterium
TTTTTCTTTTTGGTTTTTCATCCGTAGAAAATTTGGTTCTTTTTTCTCCTGATTGATTAGCAGTTCTTTGGGCGGGCTTTTTACGATCATAAAGTCGTCCTCCCGACGAGTTTTTATTTGATTTCATTTTTACAATAATTTATGCTGCAAAATTAGTTTTTTCAAACCAATTACTTTATCAATTTTAATAAAATTTATCAATTATAAATGCTTTAATATCTGCAAGTTACCTATTATGTTATTTTTAAAACTCAACTATTCTTTCTATAATAATTGATGTATCAACAAGCATCAAGCTTAAAATACCGGCAAGTAATAAGATTTTTAAAAAATTATGTAATATAACATAATGACTAACTTTAGATGCATACCAAAGGAAAATAAGAAAAATTATAAGTGTAATAATTGATCCATAAAAGTAAAAACTCATCATACCAATTTCTGGATAATTAAAAATGAAATATATTGGATTAAAGGTTAATAATACAATTAAAGTTATAAGTAACTTTGTAAAATGCTCGCCGTATTTTACCGGAATAGTATGGTAATTTTGTACCAAATCTCCTTTTAAATTTTTTAAGTCTTTGATAAGCTCGCGTATCAGTAAAATAAAAAATAAAAATGCTGCATGTATAAATATTACTTCAGAGAAGTTTTTATAATAAACAAATATGGCAAAAAATGGAGTTATCGATAAAACAGCACCTAAAAGCAACCCTATCAATGGTTTACGCTTTAATTTATGCGAATAAAACCAAATAAAAAAAATGTAGGTTGAGAAAAACAGAGCAGCTCTCCATGATACTAATAAAGCAATTAACACCCCAACAAAATTGAGAAAAAAGTAAATTTTTAATTTCGTTTCCTGACTTACTATACGGTCTAACTTCGATTTAAACGGCCGGTTAATTAAATCGGTTTCAGAATCGTAAAAATTATTGATAATATATCCGGCAGCAATTACACAGATTGTAGCTAAGACTATAAAGTATAAATGAAGATCTAGTAATACATGCCGCAGTGACTTTTCTGGAGAAAAAATAAAAATAGCTGCTAAATACTGCGCAATTACAACTATAAAAATATTGTATCCTCTTACAACTGATAAAAGGCTAAGAAATTTAAAATACAACGGAAAATCTTTAGATTTTCTGGTATTGTTTACAGGCTGCAATGGTATGAATTTTAAAAACGGTAAACTAACTCTAGTTTGTACTCTTTAAGTAATTCCTTTGTCTTTTCATAATCTTCGGTAAAACCAAGAATATAACCTCCTCCACCAGAACCACAAAGTTTTAAGTAATAATCATTGGTATCAATCCCTTGCTTCCAAATTCCTCTAAATTGTTCTGGAATCATGGGTTTAAAATGATTTAAAGCTACAGAAGACAATTTTTTTACATTCCCAAACAGCGATTTAAAGTTTCCGCTTAAAAAATCGTCAATACAAGCATCAGTATGTTGAGCAAATTCTTCACTAATCATTTTTCGAAAACCTTCGTTTTTCATCTTATTCATAAAGATGTTTACCATGGGTTGTGTTTCACCAACTATTTCTGAGTCTAACAAAAATACGGCTCCCTTTCCTTCAGTTTGTGAAGGTATTCCTGTTGGCTCTATATGATCTTTTGAATTGATTAAAATTGGAATGCTTAAGTAACTGTTTAACGGATCAAGACCTGAGCTTTTTCCATGGAAAAAAGATTCCATCTCAGAAAATATTTCTTTTAATACCAATAATTTATCTCGAGTAAGATTCTCTAAAACAGTAATTTTATCGTTGGCGTATTTATCGTAAATAGATGCAACTAAGGCACCAGAACTTCCAACACCATATCCTTGAGGTATTGAAGAATCAAAGTACATACCGCTTTCTAAATCTGCTTTTAATTCATCCAATCGGAAATTAACTAAGCTCTTATCTAACTGAGTTAAATAATGATAAAACCTCCACAATTTTTTATTAGAAGCAGCAGTAGTTTCTGAAATTTCAGATGGAATAATTAAAGCACCTTGGTAAACATTGTACGGTATGGCTAAACCTTTAGAATCTTTTATAATTCCATATTCTCCAAACAACAAAATTTTTGCGTAAAAAAGCGGTCCTTTCATATACTTTCAAATTGACAATTGACAATGTAAAATTGACAATTAAAGTTGTTTTGATGTTTTTATTATACTTATTAGGAGTTTTAAAATTTCTTTTAAATCGGCTTGAAAACTAATATATTCTTTTTCTCCTATATAATCTGTTTCTTTAAGCAAATCTAACCAATATTCTGTTTCATTAGCTTCTTTTAAAGCAATTGATAGCTTATGTATAAAATCAGCTTTACTTTCAGCATGTTCTGATTCTCTTACCAATGCGCCAATACTAGATCCTGAACGTAATAATTGTTTAGAAATTACAAATTCCTTTTTTTCTTGAACAAGCAATTTATATAAATTAACAATTTTAACAGAAAATAAAAAACTCTTTGTTTTAATTACATTTTTCATTTTTAATTGTTCATTGTCCATTGTTCATTATTCACTTTTCATTGTCCATTGTCCTTTGTCCATTGATACGCTCCCATTCCAATACTGTCGCAAATATAGGAATTATTTTCACAGAATTTTATTAAATCTGTATTGATAAAATTAATAACTTCATCGGTATAACGCATAGGATAAAGCATATGAACATTGGCTCCAGCATCTAAGGTAAAGCACACTGGGATAGATGTTTCACGTCTAAAATCCCAGATTCTATTAATTATTTCCAATGTATTGGGTTTCATTAAAATAAAATATGGCTGACTCGTCATCATCATAGCATGCAAGGTTAAAGCTTCACTCTCAACTATTTTAATAAAATCGTCTAAATTACCCGTTGTTAAACAAGTTGTGATACGTTCTAAGTTTTGATGTGCCTGTTCAAAACGCTGTTTTGCAAACGGATGATTCTCCATCAATCCATGACCAACGCTACTGCTCACTTGCTTTTTACCCTTATCAACAAGTAATATTGTATCTTGAAAATTTAAAAATACTGGATGTATTTTAAACGGGAATGGAACTCCAAATAAATCTGAACTTCCTTTAATTGTTTTATTTTTACCCCAAACAACCACTTCGTTTTCTATACTTCTGCAAGCACTTCCAGAACCTAATCGGGCTAAAAAAGAAGCTTTTTTGTAAAAATAATCTGAAGAAATTGAAGGATTTAGTTCTTGTTCTAAACTCATTAAACACATAGAAAGTGCAGCCATTCCACTAGCTGAAGAAGCTATTCCGCTACTATGTGGAAATGTATTATGGGTATGAATTTTAAAATAAAAATCTTTTAAAAATGATTGATATTCAAAAATTCTTTTAAAAAAAGTTTCAATTTTTGGTTTAAAATCGTTGCTTAATTTACCATCAACATATACTTCAATAGAGAAAGACTCGTCTTTTACGTCTTTAATTGAATAACTTAACGTTGTTTCTGTTTTACAATTATTAAGAGTAAAGCTTATGGATGGATTAGCCGGTAATTGCGGTTCCTTTTTGCCCCAATATTTTACTAACGCAATATTACTAGGAGCTGCCCAAGAAAAGCTACCTTCTTTAATTTCAGCAGGTTGAGACTTGAAAATAAAATCTGTAGAGTTCAATTATATTTTTTTGAGCAAATATAATCATTTTGGTTTTTAAAAATTAATAGTACTTTAGCGCCTCTTTTTAAATCATTAAAATGAAAATTGAACTAAAATCAACTATTACCTGTCCGGTTTGTTTGAATAAAAAGACAGAAGAAATGCCATTAAATTCATGTTCTTTTATGTATAAATGCGAACATTGCAACACTGTTTTAATTCCCAATAAATCTGATAGCTGTATATTTTGTTCGTATGGCTCATCTCCATGTCCTCAGGTTCAAGAAAATCATCTAGGGCATGCAGAACTTCAAATTTCTTAAGATTGAATTATTGACTGAGCAGCAAGGTAAGCACCTGTCCAAGCATTTTGAAAGTTAAAACCTCCCGTTACTGCATCTATATTCAACACTTCCCCAGCAAAATAAAGGTTTGGGATAATTTTACTCTCCATGGTTTTAAAGTTAACTTCTTTTAAATCAACACCTCCACACATTACAAACTCGTCTTTAAAAGTACTTTTACCAGTAACTTTATAAGTAGCTTTTACTAATTCTACACCAAGGTTTTGTAAATCGATTTTAGAAGCATCGGCCCAAATTTTTGATTCACTTATATTGCAATACGCACAAAATTGCATCCACAACCTGTTAGGAATATCTGCAAAAGGCGATTTTGAACTAATGACTTTTTTAGCACTTGCAACCTTTATGTTTTTAAGTTCACTTTCAATAAATGCTTCCGATTTATTCAGCCAATTTACCTCTATATCGATATAATAATTAACTTCTGCTAAGTATCGTGCTGCAAATGCAGATAGCTTTAATATTGCCGGCCCACTCATTCCCCAATGGGTCACTAACAATGGCCCATCCATCTCAAAAGCAGTATTTTTAATTTTTATTTTTGCCTTGGCCGCAACAATACCTGGTATGGATTTTAGGCGAACATCGTCTATTTCAAAGGTAAATAACGATGGTACAGTGTGAATTATTTGATGCCCAAGCGTATTTATAATATTAAAAATTCTGTTATTACTGCCTGTTGCAATTAAAACAGTATCGGCTAAAAAATTTCCTTTAGAGGTAATTACTTCAAACTGTTGATTTTTTCTTAAAATAGTGGCAACTCTGTGTTGTACAAATACTTTAACACCTAATTCTTTTGCTGAATAGACAAAAAAATCAACAATGGTTTGTGATGAATTTGAAGCCGGAAAAACACGATTATCGTCTTCAGTTTTTAGCTCTATACCACGGTTTTCAAACCATTCTTGTGTTTCTTTGGTGCCAAAAGTATAAAAAGGACCTAACAATTCTTTTCCGCCTCGCGGATAAAATTTAACAAGTTCCCTTGGATCTTGACAAGCGTTTGTAATATTACACCTACCACCTCCTGAAATCTTAACTTTTTGAAGTACTTGTTCGCTTTTTTCTAAAATAATCACTTCAACATCATTACGCATTTCGGCAATATTAACAGCAGCAAAAAAACCAGCAGCACCACCTCCAATAATTACAACTTTCTTCGTCATTTATAAATTATAAAGTGCAAATATACACTTTTTAAAAGTTGGGTTTTTAATACTTTTATCTGTAACAGATTCTACTTTTAATAGTTAATAAATAAAATTTTATGCGTTTAATAATTCAGTAAATTAGGAATCCAAAATTTTAAATTTTAATGATATGAAAAAAATTAGTGTAACAACAGTTATTTTAGTGTTAATATCAACTGTAGCATTTGCTCAAAACGGCAAAAAATACGGTGAAAAAATTAGTGTTAAAGAAAAAACCAACATTTCTACATTAGTTGCAAATCCAGATAAATATGATGGAAAAACCGTACTTGTAGAAGGATTAATTGTTGATGTTTGTGAAAAACGTGGTTGCTGGATAGAAATAGCCAGTGATAAAGAATTTCAAAAATTGCGCTTTAAAGTTGATGATGGAGTTATCATATTCCCAATGGAAGTGAAAGGAAAAACAGTTTTAGCGCAGGGCATTTTTGAAAAACAAGTTTTTACAAAAGAACAATTAATAGAACAAGCCAAACATCACGCAGAAGAACAAGGAACAAAATTTAATCCGTCATCCATTACAGAAGGTAAAACTACCTACCGATTAAAAGGTTTGGGAGCAGTCATTCGCTAATTATAAATCATCGATATCTGGCCAATGAGGCACTGGAGAAAATTATTAAGAGTATTACATAGAGATATTGGGTATTTAGCTGTTGGACTTACGTTAATTTACGGCATATCAGGAATTGCTGTAAATCACATAGCTGATTGGAATCCAAATTACAGTATTCAGAAAACTACCATTGTTCTAGATTCAATTCCTAAACATCTTGGAAAAGATGAAATGACTACATTTATTTTACAAGCTATTGGTGAAACTGGCAACGTAAAAAATAGTTTTAGGCCATCACCCAATGAACTTGAAATTTTTGTTGAGGGTAACACCATTTCAGTAAATTATGATACCAAAACGGTAACTCAAGAAAAATTTAACCCTCGGTTTTTTATCAAAGAAACAAATGATTTACATTTAAATAAACCGAAGGGAATTTGGACTTATATAGCTGATTTATTTGCCGTTGCACTCATGTTCTTAGCGCTAACTGGATTGTTTATTTTAAAAGGAAAAAACGGAATTACAGGTAGAGGAGCTTGGTTAACTGCTGTTGGATTTCTAATTCCTTTAATTTTCTGGTATATTTTTTATGGGTAGATTTTAAGTCTCATTTGCTCAAAAGGTAAAATTGTTTGAAACCCTTTTTTAATAAAATAATCAGGCGTATTTTCATTGCCAGTGGCCAAAATAAAGTCACCTCCCCAGGCTCCTAAACTTTTAATCTGGCCAAAATAATCATTAAAATACAAGTTTTGAATTGGTTTTTGATTTGATATTTTACCAATTATTTGTTCATGTAAATGCAACAATTTTTCAAAAATTTGAATATCAGATGAAGTTAAAATTTGTTCAGTTAAAGTAGAAATTTCTTCTATTTCAATTTTTAAGTTGTTTTTATTCTTTTTATACATTTCAATTCCATCGCGACTGTTTTGCTTTTTATTGAGATGGATAAAAAAAAGCTGATTTTTAAATGATGGATTAAAATCTACTTCCATTACCAACGATTTATCATTAATTAACTGATATACTATTGGATTTTTATACTGAGCGCAAGCAATATCATAACCACTCCCGCCAAATGTATTTTTTAAGAGCAAATACGGATTTACATCAGCCCAATTGGCCAGATTATTTATTAAAGTTGATGATGAACCCAATCCCCAATTTCTGGGAAAATTAAGTTTTGTTACAATATTTACACCTTTTTTATCGGTTAAAAAATCTGATTTTAAATTTCGTATTTCCTGAAAAATAGCTTTTAAGTTGTTAACAAGTTGCTGAATCTCATTTTTATGATTCAGGCTAAAATCAACCTTTTTAATTTCAAAATCAACTGTAGAAAGTATACAATCAAACCAAACTTCATTCTTTTCGTTTAAACTTTTCCATTGAATCTGAGGTAAATTATGAGTAATTACCTGCATTTCCTGACCGTATGAAGTAGGAATAGCTAATGCTTTTGCACCGTCTAACACTACATATTCTCCTGTTAGCAGTAATTTACCGTTACTATAAAAGTTCACCTGTTTCCTTTAGTTGATTAAACGCATCTCTAACCGCATTGTGCGAAATGGTTTTGTTTTTGAAATATGCTAGTAAAATATTAGTTTCTTCCTCGCTGGCATTTAATTGTTTAATTATATTATTTAAATGCATTTTCATGTGTCCGTGTTGAATACCTTTAGTTGTTAAGGCTTTTAAAGCGGCAAAATTTTGCGCTAAGCCTATAACAGCAACTATTTGCATCAATTCTTTAGCCGATGGATGTTGCATCATTTCTAACGAGAATTTTGATAATGGATGTAAGGATGTTAATCCGCCAACTGTGCCCAGTGCTAACGGAACTTCAATCCAAAACTTAAATACTCCATTTTCAATAGAACAATTGGTTAAACTTTTATACACGCCACTTTTAGCAGCATAGGCATGAACACCGGCTTCAACAGCTCTAAAATCATTTCCAGTTGCCAACACAACAGCATCAATACCGTTCATGATTCCTTTATTATGTGTAACAGCTCTAAAAGGCTCAATTTGCGCTATTTGAACTGCTTGTAAGAATTTATTGGCATAATACACAGCGTCTTCTTTATACAACTCTTCAACCCTACAACTTACCTCAGCTCTTACCAAACACTCGGGAACATAATTTGATAAAATACTCATAACTACATGAATATCATCAGTTTTAAATTCATTTGCAATAGTTTCTAAACAGGTATTTATAAAGTTAGCTCCCATACTATCAGCAGTTTCAAAAGTTACGTGCAGTTGATAGTAATTTGTCAAATCGGTTGTTTTATCTCTTAATTCGATATCAATAATGCCTCCACCACGCTTCTCCATATTTTGAGTAATGGATTTAGTGGCTAATAAAAGACTTGACTTTTTAGATTTAAAGTAGTTTATTAGGACATTTTTATCTCCTTCAAACATAAAATGCACCTGGCCTACTTTAACTGTAGATATAACTTCTGCTTTAAAACCGCCACGTTTACTCCAAAATTTAGTAGTTAAAGAAGCTGCTGCTACAACCGAGCTTTCTTCAATAACCATAGGAACCGTATAAATTTTATCGTTAATAATTACATTAGGTACAACACTAAATGGCAGGTAATAATTAGAAAGAGTATTCTCTACAAAATCATCGTGAAGTTTCTGCAACTTTTCGTCAGTATTCCAATAGCGTTTTAAAACTTTTACAGCTTCTTGAGCATCTGAAAACATATGATTTGCAATCCATTCTATTTTCTCTTCTTTTGATAATTTTGAAAATCCGTTGATTGTTTTTGGCATTCTTAATACTTTAATAAAGACTTACAAATATAGCATTTCGTTAACCAAATTTAACTTTTTGTTAGCAAGTTAATTAGAAAATCTACCTAAAGTATTATGATTTTTTCTTAAACTTGCGATGTTTTAACTAATAATTAATCTAATGAAAAAATTAGTTCTAGTACTGTTTCTATTAACAGGAATAATATCAGCTCAACAAAAAAATGTAACTATTGATGAAATTTGGAATGGTACTTTTAGAGCAGATCGCATGCAGTCTTTCAGAGCACTTAATGGCAATTTTTACAGCGTTTTAAATTTTGACCGAATAACCAGAACTTCTTCTATAGATAAATACGACTTTTCTACTTTAGAAAAAGTAGCTACAATTGTTAGTTCTAAAGAAAATCTGATTTTAAAAAACATTCAGGATTATACTTTCAATGCAGATGAAACAAAATTGTTAATCAATACAGAATCAAAGCCTATTTACCGTCATTCTTCTTTAGGAAAGTATTTTGTTTATGATATCAATTCTAAAACAATTAACGAAGTTGATTCTGATTTTATTCAAGAACCCTTATTTTCACCAGACAGTAAAAAGGTAGCATTTGTAAAAAACAACAATATTTACATCAAAAATCTTGAAAATCAAGAGATAACTCAAGTTACTTTTGATGGTAAAAAAAATCATATCATCAACGGTATTGCAGACTGGGTTTATGAAGAAGAATTTTCTTTTGTTAGAGCTTTTGAGTGGAATTCAGATAGTAGCCAATTAGCTTTTATAAAATTTGATGAACAACTGGTTCCGGAGTTTTCAATGGATATTTATGGCACTAAACTTTATCCTACTCAAGAAGTTTTTAAATACCCTAAAGCCGGAGAAAAAAATGCAGTTGTAACCCTTCATTCGTTTAATGTAATAAGCAAAAATATTAGCAACATTAAACTTGACAATTACGAATACATCCCTAGAATTAAATGGAGTAACAAGGCCAATTTATTGTCTGTTATTACACTCAACAGACATCAGAATGATTTAAAATTATATCTTATTGACCCTCAGTTAAATCAATCTAAATTAGTATTGCAAGAAATTGATAAAGCCTATGTAGATATTCATGATAATTTAACTTTTTTAAGTGATAACAGTTTTATATGGACCTCAGAAAAAGACGGATTTAACCATATTTACCATTATGACGAGAGTGGAAAATTAAAAAATCAGCTTACAAAAGGCACTTGGGAAGTAACCAATTTTTACGGAGTTGATGAAAAAAACAAGTTGGTGTATTATCAATCAGTAGAAGATGGGTCTATCAATAGAAGTGTATATGTAATCGGTTTAAATGGAAAAAACAAAAAACGCCTAAATTCCTCTATTGGTACAAACAGCGCATCGTTTAGTAAAAATTATATGTATTACATTAATACTTTTTCTGATGTGAACACACCTGTAACTTACACCTTACATAAATCAAACGGCCTTAAAATAAAAGACATCATTACCAATGATAATTTAAAAAACAAGTATGCGCAATACAATTTTGCTGCCAAAGAGTTTTTTACTTTAAAAACAATAAATGGAAATTTCAATGCTTGGATTATTAAACCAACCAATTTTGATGAAACTAAAAAATATCCATTATTGATGTTTCAATATTCAGGGCCAGGTTCTCAAAGCGTAAGTAATTCATGGGCTTCTTCCAACGATTTATGGCATCAACATCTTGCTCAGCAAGGCTATGCAGTTGTTTGTGTCGATGGAAGAGGAACAGGATATTTAGGTGCAGCATTCAAAAAAATGACCTATAAGGAATTAGGAAAATACGAGGTAATCGATCAAATAGAAGCTGCTAAAGAACTTGGAAAACTAGACTACATTGATGCAAACCGAATAGGAATTTGGGGCTGGAGTTACGGAGGATTTATGTCTTCCAATGCAATATTAAAAGGAAATGACGTGTTTAAAATGGCCATTGCAGTAGCACCAGTTACTAGTTGGCGTTATTACGACAGTATTTATACAGAGCGCTTTATGCAAACTCCTCAAGAAAACCCAAGTGGTTATGATGATAACTCACCTATAAATCATGTAGATAAATTAAAAGGAAGTTATTTATTGGTACACGGTACTGCCGATGATAATGTTCATGTTCAAAACACTATGCAAATGATTGAAGCACTTACACAAGCCAATAAGCAATTTGAATGGGCGGTTTATCCCGATAAAAACCATGGTATTTACGGCGGAAAAACCCGTCATCATTTATTTCAAAAAATGACTGACTTTATTCTTAAAAATTTATAATCGATCTAATTAATAAATTAAGTACATTTATCAACTTAAAAATCAACTTTTAACTATAAAAATTAACTATTATGGCGTTTAAATCAATAAGTCAAGGTCATCCTCAAGGGTTAATGACTTTATTTTTCTCAGAAATGTGGGAACGCGTTTGTTACTACGGAATGCGCGTACTCTTAACCTTATATTTAGTAAAATCATTAATGAAAGGCGATGCCGATGCTGCTTTAATATACGGTGCATATACAGGTCTTGTTTATGCAGCTCCAATTTTAGGCGGTAGAATGGCCGACAAATACCTTGGTTATAAAAACGCGGTTTTATTCGGTGCAATTTTAATGGCTATTGGTGAGTTCTTAATCTTAGGAGGAACTGAAGAGTTTTTAATGATTGGTATGGGAGCATTAATTGTTGGTAATGGATATTTTAAAGCAAATATTTCAACCATCGTTGGTAAACTTTATGAAGATGGCGACCCAAGAAGAGACTCTGGTTTTACAATTTTTTACATCGGTATTAACATTGGTGCTTTACTAGCTACTACTGTAATTGCATATGTTGGTGAGACCTATGGATTTAAATACGGATTCGGATTAGCCGGTTTTGGTATGTTGTTAGGATTGTTAGTTTTCTGGACAGGAAGACACAATTATGCTGCTGCACCCGGATTAAATTTTACCGAAGAAGGCAAACAAAAAGTAGTTGGATTTTTAAATAAAGCACATTTAGTTTACATTTTATCGTTTGTGTTAATTCCGCTTTGTTACTTCTTAATCTACCAAAATAGCTGGATGGATTACATCCTAATAACCTTATTCTTATTTATTTCATACACCTTAGTAAAAGCTGGGGTTGCTGCCGATGCAGAACAAAAAGTTTCTATTTGGAAAGACCGAATGATTGCCTTAATTATTTTCATGTTAATAAATATTACATTTTGGGCATGTTTTGAACAAGCAGGAACTTCGTTAACCTTATTTGCTGACAGAAATGTTGACAGAGTTATTTTTGGCTGGGAAATGCCTGCTTCTATGACACAGTTTTTCAATCCATTTTTCATTATTGTTTTCGGGTCTATTTTCTCTGTAATGTGGGTTAAGTTATCTAGTATTGGTAAAAATCCAAGTATTCCGTTAAAATTTGCATTTGGTATTTTACAATTAGCCTTAGGATTCTTAGTTACCAATATTGGTTTACAATTTGTAAACGAAGCGTATCAAGTGCCGTTAATTACATTAGTAGTTTTATACCTATTACATACAACAGGTGAATTATTTTTGTCGCCTATCGGATTGTCGATGGTTACCAAGTTATCGCCTAAAAACATAGCCGGAACTGCTATGGGTGCGTGGTTCTTAAGTTTTGCGATTGCTAACTATCTTGGTGGGCAAATTGCAGCTTTAACAGGAGGACACGGTGAAGGTGGACAAGTATTAACAGCTGGTGAAGGATTGGCAAAATACATTTCAATATTCTCAACCATTGGATTTGTATTAATTGGTATAGCTTTAATAATTATACTGTTTAATAAATCACTTAAAAAGTTAATGCACGGCGTTGTTTAACTCGCATGACTTTTTTTAACAAACATAACAACAAAGGCTCTGGAATTATAAATTCTGGAGCTTTTCTTATAAATACTGGTACTTTTAATGGCAATACTTAAACCAAATTCGTTAGACGAGATTCAAAATTTTGAAGGAAAATATCCAAAGCAACTTTGGTATTTATTCTTTAGTGAAATGTGGGAGCGCTTCAGCTTTTACGGCATGCGTGGCATGTTAACCTTTTTTATGGTTGACCAACTCTTTTTTAACGAAGAAGCAGCAAACCTTCAATACGGTGCAACCCAAGCGTTTGTTTATGCCTTTACCTTTATTGGCGGTTTATTTGCCGATAAAATATTAGGTTACCGAAAATCTCTGTTCTGGGGAGGATTAATGATGATAATTGGTAGTGCTATACTGGCGCTCGATCCAAAATCATTTTTCTTCTTAGGAATTTCTTTTACAGTAATTGGAACAGGATTTTTTAAACCTAATATTTCTGCCATGGTTGGCACATTGTACAAACCTCAGGATGTTAGACGCGATGCTGGGTTTTCACTGTTTTATTCGGGAATAAATATCGGAGCGCTTTTAGGAGGATATATCTGTGTGTTTATTGGCAAGAGTTACTCTTGGAATTTAGCATTTGGTTTAGCAGGTATTGTAATGACAATTAGTTTATTTACATTCCTTTTTACTCAAAAAAGTTTAGGCCCAATTGGAATATCGCCTTTGCTTAATCTAACAACTGCAAAAAGAAAATTATTTGAATATTTAACCTACGGAGGTTCATTAATTGCCATACCTATAATTTTGGTAATGGTTTCTAACCCAGATTATACAGATTATTTTATGTATACTATTGGTCCGGCAACCCTAATTTACCTGTTTCTTGAAATGCGAAAATTCTCGTTTGAAGAGAACAAAAAACTAATTGCAGCTTTAATTTTTATCGTATTTTCAATTTTCTTCTGGGCATTTTTTGAACAAAGCGGTGGCTCATTAAGTTTATTTGCAGCCAACAATTTAGATAATGATTTTATGGGAGTTCCGTTGGATCCTAATGGAGTTAACAACGCTGCCAATGCACTATTCGTGATTGGTTTTGCACCGTTAATTGGAATCTTTTGGCTGTGGTTAAGCAAACGTAAAAAAGAGCCCAATACGGTGGTAAAATTTGGACTAGGATTTATCTTTTTAGCTTTGGCATTCTATATTTTTTACGCTACACGTTTTTTTGCCAATCAAGATGGGATAACCTCCTTAGAAATATTTACTACAGCTTATTTAGTTATAACTTTTGGAGAAATTTGCTTATCTCCGATTGGATTATCAATTATGACAAAATTATCACCACAATCTTTACAAGGTATGATGATGGGAATGTGGTTTTTAGCCAGTGCCTACGGACAATATGTAGCCGGAATTTTAGGCGCCGGTATGGCCAAAGCAAATGAAAATGCTACTAAAATGGAAAAATTAATTGCCTATACAGACGGCTATTACCAGCTGGCGGGGTATGCACTTATTGCCGGAATTGTACTAATCCTCATTTCGCCATTTGTTCGAAAATTAATGCAAGAAATTAAATAGAAACTATAGTTATGAATACAAACAAATCATTTTTTAGTGTCATGAAGTCTTATAATAAGAACTTCTGGCTTGCCAGTACCATGGAACTATTTGAACGTTGGGCATGGTATGGACTATTTGCTGTACTAGCACTTTATTTAACTGGATCTACAGATGATGGTGGTTTAGGATTTACACATACCGAAAAAGGACAAATAATGGGTATTGTAACAGCTATCCTTTATCTCTTACCAATGATTACAGGAGTAATTGCCGATAAAATTGGCTATAAAATTTCATTAATTATTGCCTATGTACTGCTTATTTCTGGATATTATTTTATGGGCGAAGTAAGTAGTTATACCGCTGTGTTTTTAGTTTTTTTATGGGTAGCTGTTGGTGCAGCCATGTTTAAACCAGTGGCTTCTGCTATCATTACCAAAAACACCGACGAATCTAATTCTACCTTGGGATTTGGAATTTTTTATATGAGTGTTAATATTGGTGGATTTGTTGGTCCGGCTTTTTCATCAACTTTAAGAACACAGTTTGGTTGGAAAATTATCTTTTTACAAGCAGCCATAGTTATTGCTTTAAACTTGATTATTCTGCTATTGTTTTATAAAGAAAAAGACCGAGAAAAAAGCACAGATACCATGTCTGAAGCTATCGTAGGTGCAATTAAAAACATCTGGGAAGCTGTCAGAGATACTCGATTATCTGTGTTGTTAGTTATTATGATTGGTTTTTGGACCATGTTTAACCAATTATTTTACACCCTACCAACCTTTATAGAAGACTGGGTAAATACCAATGCATTACACAATTCAATTGCAGAAATTTCGCCTTGGTTAGCAAGTTTTATGAGTGGTGGAGGAACATCTGTAAACCCGGAAATGTTAATTAATATTGATGCCGGGGCTATTATTCTCTTTCAGTTAATTGTATCCTATTTCGTGTTAAAAGTACGTCATGTCAGTGCTATGATTACTGGTTTTACAGTGGCTTCTATTGGTATTGGTATTACGTTTTATACCGGAAATGGTATTTTTACTATTATAGGTATTGTGATTTTTGCCTTGGGAGAAATGATGACCAATCCAACCTTTTCTTCCTTTATTGCGTTAATATCGCCTAAAGGAAAAGAAGCATTATACATGGGGACCTATTTCTTACCTATATTTTTAGGAAACTTTTTAACAACATTTATTTCAGGGAATTTATACCAAGCTTGGTCTGATAAATTAAGCTTATTGCAAACCGAAATGGGTAACAGAGGGATTGAAATGCCTGAAATTACTAAAGAATTTACCAAAAACGATTATTTTGCAATGGCATCTGATAAAATGGGGATGACAGAAATTGAAATGACTCAATTTATTTGGGATACTTACAATCCTAATAAAATATGGTATGTCATTGTAGGTATTGGTGTAGTAACAATTTTAGCACTTAGCATCTACGACCGTTTGGTTATTCGTCCTAAAGAAAAACGAACAGTTTAATTTTTTAAAAAACGTCCCGTAATAATCGGGACGTTTTTTTTGTATCTTGCGGCTTTTTAAAACTTAATCTACTGTAAAATAATGAATACAACATCAAACGAATTTTTTAAAACCCAAGTCTTAGGACATCCAGCGGGTCTTTTTGTATTGTTCTTCACAGAAATGTGGGAGCGTTTTTCGTTTTACGGAATGCGCGCTTTATTGGTTTTGTTCTTAGTAAGCTCACTAGGTATTGGTGGTTGGGACTGGCCACGTGAAAATGCATTAGCACTATACGGTACGTATACAGCTTTATTGTATTTAACTCCAATAGTTGGTGGAATGTTAGCCGATAAATACTTAGGAAACCGCATGGCTATTGTTATTGGTGCCGTGATTATGACCTTAGGTCACGCCAGTATGGCAATAGAATCTAATCCTGTATTTTTATACCTCGGATTAGCTCTTTTGGTTATAGGAACAGGATTTTTTAAGCCTAATATGACTTCTTTTATATCTATTCTCTACAAAGATTTTCCTGAGAAAAAAGATGGGGCATTTACAATATTTTATATGGGTGTTAATGCAGGAGCATTTTTAGGCATTATGCTTTGCGGATATTTAGGCGAAATCTTAGGTTGGAGCTGGGGATTTGGATTGGCTGGTATTTTTATGTTATTAGGTTTATTACAGTTTACACTGGCACAAGGTATTTTTGGTGATGTAGGGGCAAAACCAATCAAAATAGATGCTAAAGCTCCGGTAATTAATCCAGAAGACAAATTAAATCCGTTTACGCTTATCGATAAAATATTGGTAGCTATTGTTTCTGTGGCTGGTTTAACCTGGGTTATAAATGATCCTCTATCAAAAATAGGTGATTTTAATATGTTGCGTTTTGGTGGAGTTGATTATTCTAACATCACTATAATTATCACATTGCTTTTATTCTTGTATTTATTAGGTTCTAGAATTCTACGCTATAGCGAAATTACCAGAGACCGCATGATTGCAGTTGTAATCTTTGCGTTTTTCATCATTTTCTTCTGGGCTTCATTTGAACAAGCAGGTGGGTCTATGAGTATTTTTGCTAAAGATTATACCAACAGAATTTTATCGGGCGATGCTGCTTTGTACTTTAATATCATTGATATAATTATTACAGTTGTACCTATTGCTATTATTACCTACGTGCTGTTTTTACTATTTAAAGTAACCTTTAGAAGGTATTTGGTATCTAACTTAATTTTAGGTTTTAGCTTTGTTTTAATATGGAGTATTGTTATTTGGAAGATTAACAACAATTTTAGTACGTTTTCGTATGAAATTTCGTATCCTACGTATCAGGCTGTTTCAGTAAATGATTTGGGTGAAGAAATTAAAAGCGAAGGCATTATAACTTCTCAAACCATAGTTCCAGAAAATGCTATAATTGAAAATAAAGTAACAGTAATAAGATCGTCAACAGAATATGTAAAAGACGATAAAGTTTCTATTATTGACCTCGATAAAAAAGGAACGAATTTTAAATACATTCCTCACGATAAAGCGCAACAAATAGATACCGTAATTTCAGCTTCCATCATCCAAAAGAAAGACAACGAAATTCAAATTCCAGCAACTTGGTTTTTAATTTTAAACTCCTTGTTTATCATCACTTTTGCGCCTTTATTTTCGCGTTGGTGGGAAAGTAAATACAATCCCAATCCCGCTGCAAAATACGCCATTGGGTTGTTCTTTTTAGGAACTGGATTTGCCTTTTTAGCTTATGGTGCTGCCGGCATTCCGCAAGGAGCTACAACGGCATCAGTTAGTATGGCTTGGCTTGTTTTAGCTTATTTGTTCTTAACCTTAGGTGAACTTTGTGTGTCTCCAGTAGGATTATCGTATGTAAGTAAATTAGTACCTGCCAGAATGATTGCTTTTATGTATGGTGTGTGGTATTTAGCATTGGCAATAGGTAATAAAACATCGGGTAAAATGGGAGCAATGATTGACGATATTACCGCAAATTACGATATCTCAACATTTTTCTTGATTTTTACGTTTGTGCCTATGAGTATTGGAGTAATTGCTTTATTATTAAATCCGGTGTTAAAAAAATTAATGCACGGTGTTAAATAGCAAGTTGTTTTATAAAATGTTCCATTTACTTTCGTATTTTTGGCAATGTTTTTGATTAAATAAGTTTTTATAAAAAATAATTAAATGAAGAAATATATCATTTTAGTAGTTGTTGCCGTATTAAGTATCACTACATATGCACAAAAAAAAGCAACCGAAATTAAGTGGATGACTATAGAACAGGCTGTTGAAGCTCAGAAAAAAAATCCAAAAAAAATAATGTTGGATGCTTACACAACCTGGTGTGGTCCTTGTAAACTACTGGATAAAAACACTTTTTCTAATGCCGATTTGATTGCTTATGTAAACAAGAATTATTACGCTGTGAAATTTAATGCAGAAGGTAATGATGTAGTAAAGTATAATGGTAAAACCTATACAAACCCAGGTTTTGATCCTAAAAAAACTGGCAGAAACTCACAGCATCAATTAAGTCAGGTTTTAGGTGTTACGGCATACCCAACTATATTATTTTTAGATGAAAAAGCAGCAATTATTACACCTGTAATTGGATACAGAACTGCTCAAGAGCTAGAGTTATACCTTACCTTTTTTAAGGAAGATAAGCACAAAGAAATTAAAGATCAGGAAAGTTGGGAGAAATACAGCGCTGCTTTTAAACCAACATTTACTGAATAATTTTTAATTGTCAACCAATATAAAAGCTCCTTTTTGTCCGGTGTAATGAAAAGGAGTTTTTGTTTGTTTACAACTTGCCTCCCAACTCTTCACATAGGAAACAAAATTAGAACCATCAGCAATAACAAGTCGAGGTTTAATTCTAGATAACAAGCGGTTTAAATTTATTTTAGGAGAACTCGATAATATCAAGATAGATGGATTAAAATCTAACTGACTAGCAAAGTTTTCATGGTCTAAAACCAAAACAGAATCTTTTTCCGTATAAAACACTTTTTTTAAGGGGTAAATAACCTGTTTGTCAATGCTTTTCTCTATTCTAAAGGATTTAAGAAATGAATTCTTAAATAATAATGTTGAATCTTGAGTTGTAAACAAATCCAACTTAATGCCTGTATGTTTACCTATCACTGTTGCTTTTGATTTATGAAAAACTATTAACGTCTTGTTAGTTACAGTGTAATATTTTTGATTGATTAACAGCAGTTGAAAGACAATTATAGCAACTAAAACCAAATTTAAATTTGCATAGCTTTTATAGTTGTAATAATTTAAAACGGTAATCAGTATTAAAAAAACAGCCAGCAACATCCATACATTAAATGGAATTTCTTGTATTAAAAATTGCTCTTGTGTACCAACCCATTTTACACAAAGATTCATTAAATAAATAATTGATGTATAAGCTTTTAGTAAGAAAAACGGTAAACTGTTTATTAGTGCTAAAAAGAAAACCAATAGTCCACCCAATAAAATTATGCCCAAAAATGGAATAATTATCAAGTTTGTAAGGAAAAATAATCCCGGAAACTGATGAAAATAATATAAACTTACAGGTAAAACACCCAATTGTGCTGCTAAAGAAACCGTAAAAACATTCCAGTAAAATAAGACAATTTTGTTTTTTGGTCTCCAAAAAGATTGAAATATGGGTTGAAAAATTACAATCGATAAAACCGCAGTATAACTTAACTGAAATCCTACTTCAAACAATAAATACGGATTAACAAGCAACAACACCAGGGCTGATAAAATTAAGGTATAGTATATATGGGTGAGTTTTTTTAAGTTCATGCCTATGGCTAAAATTGAAAACATGCTAACTGCCCGTATCACAGAAGGCGATAAACCAGCAATAACAGCATACATCCAAAGCAGTATAATTAAACATAAAACCTTAAAAACCTTACCGTTTTTTAAACGCTCAATCGGACTTAATAAAAACTGAAGAATCAATAATATAATACCGATGTGTAAACCCGATACCGCTAAAATATGCACTGCTCCGGCATTGATGTAGTTTTCCATTAATTCTTGTGAAATATCTTGTCGCTGACCCAATAGTAAGGCATTTATCACTGCTATTTCATTGCTTGAAATATTAAATTGGTTTAATTTATAATTGATTTCTGCTCTCAGTTCTGCTGCCAATCCGAACAGGGTAGTTTCTTTTGGTAAAAAATATAATTCATTATATTTTATGGTTGCTTGATGATGAATCTGCTGTTTTAGCATATAGCGCTGATAGTCAAATGTATACGGATTTTTAGGTGAATTTATAGAGGTAAGTGTAGTAAAAAAAGCAAGGTTTTGATCAACTTGTAAAAGTGTATTTGTGCTGTCATTTAATACATTAAGCAGTAATTTTCCGGTGTATTTTAATCCGTTAACAGTCTTAACGCTTGCTTCATATTTTTGATGATACTGTGTTGGTTTTAAAACTTTTCGTATGGATACTTCTATGTGATAAAAATTGTTGCCATCATTTTTTTGTATTAAATGTATGTAATGATTTTTCTGATTGATCGGTTTTTTAAAATGAATTAATCCCAAACCTATAGAAAATGAAACGAAAAAAAGAGCTATAGAAAAATAAACATTGAATAAATCTTTACGCTTGGTTTTTATATAAAAAAACAACAAAAAGAAAGTGCTAATAAAAAGTAATGAGAGTAAAATCGATTTAGTTAATTCGAAATAATAACCAACTACTATTCCAATAATCAAGAAAAACAACACATAGGTTGGTACATATTGAAGTATCTTTTTCAATCAAGCAATTTTTAAAATAGTTGAGATTTTACTCAACAGTTTGTTATATCATAGCTAGGCTAAATATACATTTTTTTTACAATATATTGATTCACAATAATTTTTGTAATAATTGTTACTTAAATACTTTTTTTTTATGACATAAATCATGCAAAGAGAATTAAAGCGTAGTTAACTTTAACATGATTTAAAACCTATTAATTTTCATGAAAAACTCTATTCTTTTTTCTGTACTATTTTTATTGGCTAACTTTAGTATGATAGCTTCAGATTACAGTCCATATACCAAAGTTGGAAACTCATCACTTAATAAAGAGGTATTATCAGAAAACATTCAAAATGCCTTAAAAAATAAATCATTTGTTGTTTTAGGAATCTACAATCCTGAAAACAATCAAAACATAGAAGTTATTTCTTTTACACGAACTGATATTAAAAACAGTGTTATTAAAGTAAAAGATCGCGGTGCATTGGCAGCTGTATTAAAAATTGCTTTAGTTACTAAAAGCGGAACCACAACAATTTCATATACTAATCCAGACTATATGTTTACTGCATACCTGCTTGATGACGTATCTAAATTTAATAGCCTTATTACCAAAGTTTCTGCAGACTTAAAAGATGCTTTATCAGAATTTGGAAATGAATTTACCGAATTTGGCGGTAAAATTGAGGCCGATAAACTTAAGAAATATCATTATAAGATAATGATGCCTTATTTTACCGATCCGGTTACCTTGAGAGAATTCAAATCATTTGAAGAAGGATTAAAAGTAATCGAATCTAACTTAAACCGTAAAAAAGGGAATACCAAACAGGTATATAAACTTATTTATACGACAGAAAAAGTTGCTGTTTTTGGAGTAGGATTGGAAAACAAAGAAAAAGGAGAAGCTAAATTTTTACCTATAATTGGTCAACATCACGCAGCTGCGCTACCGTATGAAATGATTTTACAAGACAATAAACTTACCATGTTACATGGTAAATACCGAATTGCTTTGTATTGGCCGGAATTAACCATGGGCACGTTTATGAAAATTATGAGTACCCCAGGAGATATTGAAGATACACTTAAAATGCTAGCATTTTAAGCGGGTTTTTATTAGTTAATGTGTTTAAATCCTGTTTATTAACTTAGGCAGGATTTATTCTATTGCAGTAATTAAAGCCGCTATTCTGTCCGAAGCACCCTTACCACCTAACATCTTTTCTAGCTCAAAATAATTGGCAAACATTTCTTTGCGGTATGGCTCACTCACTATTTTTTTGAGTTCTAGAGCTAAGCGGTCTGAATTAAAATCATCTTGCAACAATTCTGTTACCACTTCTTTATCCATAATTAAGTTAACCAGCGATATGTATTTTAATTTTACCAACTGTTTTGCAATCCAAAAAGAGATAGCATTGGCTTTATAACACACCACCTGAGGCACTTTAAAAAGTGCTGTTTCCAATGTTGCAGTCCCTGATGTTACCAAAGCAGCATACGAATTGCTCAGCAATTCATAGGTTTTGTTGCTGATAAACTTTACATCGTAATTTTTTAGGTATGGCTGATATACTTTAAAATCCTGACTTGGAGCTCCTGCTATTACAAATTGATACGCTTTAAATTTATCAACCATTTCTAGCATAACCGAAAGCATTTTATTAATCTCCTGCTTTCGGCTTCCAGGCAATAACGCAATTATTGGTCGATTGTCTAACTGATACATTTTTCTAAACGATTCAACACTTGGCGATTTTTCATCCTCAATAGCATCTAGTAATGGATGGCCTACAAAGTGCACTGGGTACTGATGTTTATCCTTATAATAGGGTTTTTCAAATGGTAAAATCACATACATTTCATCTACATCGCGTTTAATTTTATGGATACGGTTTTCTTTCCATGCCCAAAGTTGTGGAGAGATGTAATAATGTACTTCTATGTTTTTTTTCTTCGCAAATTCAGCAATTCGCATATTAAATCCAGGATAATCAACCAATATTAACTTATCGGGTTTATAAGCTAAGAGATCTTTTTTACAAAAGGCTATATTATTAAGTATGGTTCTTAAATTCATAATAACCTCAGCAAAACCCATAAATGCTAAATCTTTATAATGTTTTACCAGAGTGCCACCTTGCGCTTGCATCAAATCACCGCCCCAAAACCTAAATTCAGCTTTTGGATCTTTCATTTTTAACGATTTCATCATGTTGGAAGCATGTAAATCGCCCGAAGCTTCGCCGACTATAATATAATATTTCATTCTAAAATTTTAATTAAACAACTGATAAGCTGCCAACGTTAATACCATTAAAAATAAGGCTAACAAAACGCCCCTGGCTCGGTATTCTTGCTTCTTTTTCAAAAAAATGAAAAAGACTATCATGTTTGGCAAAGCTGATAAGGTAATCAATTTTCCAAAAAGTTGCCCAGTTTTGGCAATTTGAATAGTTTCTTCAAATGTATAAGCCGAAACATGTTCTACAAAGAGGTAAAATGTAAAAACAGCAGCTATAATTGCTGTTAAAAAACCTTTAAAAACTTCTATTTTAATTACATTTTCCAACTATTCAACTTTTGAATAAAGTGGTGCGCAGTTAAATCAAACTGAACCGGCACTACCGAAATATAATTATTGGCCAAAGCCCAAATATCGGTATCTTCGCCACCATCTAAATCTACAAATTTACCCGTAAGCCAGTAATATTCTTTACCATGCGGATTTACACGTTTGTCCATTTCCTCTTCCCAATTAGCTCTGGCTTGCCTGCATATTTTGATACCTTTAAATTCTTTTGATTTTGGAAAATTCACATTTAACACCACACCGTCGGGTAATTTATTTTCTAAAACATTTTCAGTTATAGTTTTGATGTATGGCTTAAGTGGCTCAAAATCGGCACTCCAAGAATAATCCAACAACGAAAACCCAATGGATGGAACGCCTTCAATACCACCTTCAATGGCAGCACTCATGGTGCCAGAATAAATAACATTTATAGATGCATTAGAGCCATGATTTATACCCGAAACACATAAATCGGGCTTACGTTTTAAAATTTCACTCACTGCTAACTTAACGCAATCGGCTGGTGTTCCTGATGATTGATACTCTACCTGAGGCCCATCATCAATCTTAATTCGGTCACAATATAAGGTCGAGTTAATGGTAATAGCATGTCCCATTCCGCTTTGCGGACTATCAGGAGCAACTACAATAACATCACCTAATTCATTCATGACACTGATCAATGCACGAACTCCGGGAGCCGTAATTCCATCATCATTGGTAACTAAAATTAAAGGTCTTTTGCTCATCTTTTTTTATTTGTATCGCAAATTTACTTCATTTGATTTAAAAATTAAGATAACATTTAACATTTTGTAAATAGGAAGTCTTCAAATATTTGTTTAACATTGTGTATCTATTTGCACACCGCATTAAATGCAGTATGGCATTATTTTAGCAGTAAAATAAAATGTTGAAGAAAATTATTATCCCGTTTATGAAAAGAAACTACAAAATTATACTGTCCTTACTATTGGTAGTAAGCATCTTAGTTGGATTTCAATTAAAAAACAATAACGATCCTGAAAAAGACCGTATTCTTATAGGTTTATTGCGATACGTATTAACCAATGGCCATTATGAACCAAGCGATATCAACGATGCTTTTTCGGAAGAAGTGTTTACAAGTTTTATTGAAAGCGTTGACCCTGCCAAACGTTTTTTCATTCAATCGGATATAGATGAATTTGCACAACATAAAACTTTAATTGACGATCAAATTAAAACTGAGAACCTGTCTTTTTATTTTACGGTTCACCTAAGGCTTATGCAACGCATGTTGGAATCAAAAGCGTATTATAAAGAAATACTTCAACATCCCTTCGATTTTAATGTAGACGAAACCATCGATGTAAACTTTGAAAATCAGCCCTATGCTAAAAATCAGCTTGAATTGATTAAAGTTTGGCAAAAGCAATTGAAACACAGTACTATGGTACGTTTGCACGATAAATTAGAAGATGAACTGGAAAAAAAGAAAAATGACAGTTTATACGTTGCTAAATCATTTGCTGAATTAGAAAAAGAAGCCCGTGAATCAACCTTAAAAAATTTGGATGACTTTTTTAGCTTTATGGATGATCTAGATCATACCGATTGGTTTGCTAATTACATCAACAGCATAGCCGAAAATTTTGATCCACATACCTCCTATTTAGCACCAAAAGCTAAAAAACGCTTTGATATTTCAATGGCCGGAAAATTAGAAGGCATTGGGGCAGTGTTGCAAAAACGCAACGATTATACCCGCGTTGTTGAAGTAGTATCCGGCGGGCCAGCATGGAGAGCCGGAGAACTTGAAGTGGGCGATCTTATTTTAAAAGTAGCACAAGGTAATGAACCTCCGTTAGATATTGTTGGGATGCGTTTAGACGATGCTATTGAATTTATTAAAGGTAAAAAAGGAACAGAAGCCCGACTAACTATAAAAAAGGTTGACGGTACGATAAAAGTAATTTCCATTATCAGAGATATTGTAGAAATTGAAGAAACTTTTGTAAAATCAACCCTAGTAAACTATCAGGATAAAAAGTATGGAGTTATAAATCTTCCTAAATTTTACATCGATTTTGACGAAAAATCTTACCGAAACTCAGCCACTGATATGGCTAAAGAAGTAGAGCGTTTAAAACAAGAAAACGTTGAAGGATTAGTGATTGATTTACGCGACAACGGAGGCGGATCACTTGAAACGGCTATTGATATAGCAGGTCTTTTTATTGCAGAAGGTCCGGTAGTACAGGTGAAATACCGAGGCGAAAAACCAATGATTAAAAACGATACCGATAAACGTATTTTCTGGAACGGTCCGTTAGTGGTATTGGTAAATGAATTATCGGCATCGGCATCAGAAATTTTTGCTGCCGCTATGCAAGATTATAACCGAGCCGTAATTATAGGAAGTAAACAAACCTTTGGAAAGGGAACTGTTCAAAATTTATTACCGCTTAATAATTACTACCGTTACAAAGATGATTTAGGAGCCTTAAAAGTTACTATTCAAAAATTTTATAGAGTAAATGGTGGATCTACACAACTTAATGGAGTAAATTCTGATGTTGCTTTGCCAGACCGATATACTTATATGGATTTTGGAGAACGCGATCAAAAGAAACCGTTAGTATGGGATAAGATTGCTGAAGCAAAATACCAACCTTGGAATAATTACGACAACTTAAAAGAAGTAATTTTAAAAAGTAATTACAGGGTTGCCAACAATCCGCATTTTAATTTAATCGATGAAAATGCCAAATGGTTAAAGAAAAATCAGGATGAAACCACGGTAAGCTTAAAATACAGTACCTTTAAAAACGATGTTGAAAATCATAAACAAAAGAGTAAGAAATTTGAAAGTATAGCTAACTACAGTAATAATTTAACGTTCAGCAGCCCAACCTATGAGTTACCTCTTATTGAAAAGGATTCCATTTTATCAAAAAAACGTGAGGTTTGGCACAAAAGCTTATCAAAAGATATTTATGTAGAAGAAGCGCTACATGTATTGTCTGAATTAAAAATTAAGCGAAACTTATTGGTTAAAAATTAAAACATGCTTCAAAATATAGATCCAAATTCATCAGTTGCACTCCGGAAGTTTTTTAAAAACACTTCCGGAGTGTTTAGTTTTGGATTTATAATACTTTGTTTTTTTATTGCTGTATTTGCATATCTACTTTCAAGTGATTCTTCTTCAAACGCAAATCAAATGCATTTGGAGATCCATTCTAAAAAACCAGGATTTAAAGCCTGGGTACTAAGCATTCCTAACCAAGCATTATCAAAGCAATCATTTATTAGTTTTTTGATGTATGGTAATCAAAATCCACCTACAGAACTAATTATTGACAGTTATCAGCTCAGAGCAGATCAATTAATTTACATCCCATATTTTGAAGGATCTATACAAAAAGAAGCCGTATCAATTCCGTTGACTACGTTTAATGGAGTGCCCGCAGAGCAGTTTATAAAGCAGAAAACCTATTGGCTTGGCACCGATAAATACGGGCGCGACTTTTACAGTCGCATGCTCATTGGAACCCGCATCACCTTTTTTGTAGGTTTTATTGCTGTACTTATTTCACTAATTATAGGAATGTCTTTAGGTGCTATAGCCGGTTATTATGGCGGAAAAACAGATGCCTTTATACAGTGGCTCATCAATGTAACCTGGTCAATTCCAACGCTTTTACTGGTTATTGCCATAACCTTGGCTTTGGGAAAAGGATTTTGGCAGGTGTTTATTGCAGTAGGATTAACTATGTGGGTAGAAGTGGCGCGAGTAGTGCGCGGACAGGTTTTAAGTTTAAAAAAATTGCAATATATAGAAGCTGCTAAAGTATTGGGGTTTTCAGACAGCAGAATTATTATCAAACACATTTTACCCAATATTATGGCGCCCATTATTGTTATTTCTGCAGCCAATTTTGCCTCGGCTATTTTAATTGAAAGCGGACTTAGCTTTTTGGGAATTGGGGCACAACCGCCTATCCCTTCATGGGGGGCAATGATAAAAGATAATTATAACTATATTATATTAGGCAAACCGTACTTAGCTTTAATACCGGGTATGGCAATTATGTGTCTGGTACTGGCATTTATGCTGGTTGGAAATGCTTTACGCGATGCCTTGGATGTTAAAACTTAAGAACCAAAATGTATACATTTACCACTAAATGGGCCGATTTTGACCCCAACAAACACATGCGCCACTCGGCTTATAATGATTATGCAGCAGAAGCACGTATTCGATTCTTTGGACAACACAGCATTGACATGCGTTTCTTTTCTGCCAATCAACTAGGGCCAATTTTATTTAAAGAAGAAACTACCTTTTTAAGAGAAATATATTCTGGAGAAGATATAAAAGTTAGTGTAGAATTACAGGGCGTATCAACTAAGGGTGAACGCTGGAAAATTCGACATAAAATTATCAAAGCAAACGGTGATACTGCTGCACAAATAGAGGTGTACGGTGCCTGGATAAGCTATGAAACACGAAAGTTAACAACTCCTCCTACAACTATTATGCAACTGTTTAATGCTATTGACAAAACAGATGATTACAAACCCATACCTTTAAAAAATGAATAAAAGAAGTTTAATTTATGTGCTTATCATACTGTGTACTGCCGCTTTGTTAATGTACTTGCAGCGCTAGGTAATTTGCAACAGTAATTCTATTATATTATAGAATAGTAATTAAATTCATTTTTGGGTTAAAAATAGTTAAGAAACTGCCTATTAACAAAGTACAACATTAACTTTCAAAAGCTAAGCATCTTATTTTTTGATTTAATTTAGTGCTAATTTTACATTCTCACTTGTAGTCCAATGTATAGACTTAAAAAAGCATCTCTTTGATTATTACTAAAAAAAAACGTAACTTTCCTTAATCAAACTACGAGTGAAACACACCTACCACATACATGGAATGTCTTGTAACGGCTGTCGTAATCATGTACAGGAAACCCTAGCAAAAGTACCTGGGGTTACTCAGGTTGATGTACAGCTGGAAACAGCCGAAGCAGTGATTGAAATGCATACCCACCTTCCAATTAAACACTTTCAAAAAGCACTTCAAGACGATGGCGGTCAGTACAGCATCCATCCACACGGCAAA
This sequence comes from Bacteroidota bacterium, assembly GCA_018335575.1. Classification (GTDB taxonomy): domain Bacteria; phylum Bacteroidota; class Bacteroidia; order Flavobacteriales; family Flavobacteriaceae; genus JAGXRT01. The sequence continues at coordinate 27,949 of JAGXRT010000064.1, forward strand.
CTGCCACCGCCAAAGCGTATCAAAAAAACAGCTGTTGAACATACAGGCAGCAAAATTTATTACTGCCCCATGCATTGTGAAGGTGACAAAACCTATGACTGTCCCCGAGACTGTCCGGTGTGCGGAATGGATTTAGTACCCATTCTGGATGAACTTTCATCCGAAGAAAAACCCTACCGCAAACTGCAGCAAAAACTATTGATAGCAACACTCTTTACGCTGCCCATCTTTTTAATAGCCATGAGTGAAATGCTTATGCATAATCCCCTTTATGACCTCTTAGAACAAAAATATTGGAATTGGATACAATTGTTCTTATCACTACCGGTGGTGTTTTATGCCACCTGGATGTTTTTTGAACGGGCATACAAGAGCCTAAATACGTTGAATCTCAATATGTTTACGCTTATTGGCATCGGTGCAGGTGTTGCTTGGAGCTTTAGTGTAGTTGGATTGCTTTTTCCCGATGTATTTCCTGAGCAATTTAAAACTGCTTCTGGTTCGGTACATGTGTACTTTGAGGCAGCCACGGTAATTCTGACGCTGGTATTGTTAGGTCAGTTATTGGAGGCTCGTGCTCACAGCAAAACCAATTCAGCTGTAAAAGAATTATTGAAACTAGCCCCAAACACTGCTTATAAAATTGTAGAAGGCCGAGAAGTTAAAGTTTCTATTGATGAAATAGCATTGCAGGATGTGATTAGGGTTAAACCGGGTGATAAAATCCCGGTAGATGGCGTTATTATTAAAGGATCAACCAATATTGATGAATCGATGATTACCGGCGAACCTATACCCGTTCATAAAACCATAGGCGATCCCGTCAGCAGTGGTACCATCAACGGTCATCAATCCTTCTTAATGCAAGCAAAAAAAATAGGAAGTGAAACCTTGTTGGCACAAATCATTCAAATGGTGAACGATGCAAGCCGTAGCCGCGCACCCATTCAGAACCTGGCCGATAGGGTATCAGGCTATTTTGTACCAGTGGTTATCGGAATTTCAATGCTTACTTTTTTTGCCTGGGCTATTTGGGGTCCCGAACCAGCCTATGTTTACGCCCTGATTAATGCCATTGCAGTCTTAATAATTGCCTGCCCATGTGCTTTGGGCTTAGCAACACCTATGTCTGTAATGGTGGGCATAGGTAAAGGTGCTCAAAATGGAGTCTTAATTAAAAATGCGGAGGCACTGGAAAAAATGAATCAGATAGACACGCTTATTGTTGATAAAACAGGCACCCTAACCGAAGGTAAGCCTTCTGTAGAATCCATAAAATCCTTCAGCGAGGGCTACAATGAGCAAGAAGTACTGAATTTTATGGTATCCCTAAATATACACAGCGAACATCCCCTGGCAGCAGCAATAGTCCAATATGGCCAAAAACACGAGGCCGTGATTTACGAGTTGAACGACTTCAAGGCTATATCGGGTAAGGGTGTTGAAGCACATCTCAAAACCAACAAACTTGCCTTGGGAAATCCTGCTATGATGGATTATGTTCAGGCAGTAATTCCAAGCCACATACTAGAAAAAGCTACAGCCTACCAAAAGCAAGGTAAAACCGTATCCTATCTGGCTATTGATAGCAGTGTAGTTGGATTTGTAGTAATTAGCGATCGTATTAAGGTAAATAGCGCTCAAGCAATAGCAGCACTGCAACAGATGGGAATCGCAGTTATTATGCTTACAGGGGACAATGAAAATACCGCCCAGAGTGTTGCCATTTCGCTTAAACTTGACACCTACATGGCTGGTATGTTACCAGAGGACAAACTAAAGGAGGTTGAAAGACTACAAGCTACCAACAAAGTAGTAGCCATGGCGGGTGATGGCATCAATGATGCGCCGTCATTGGCCAAAAGCGATGTGGGAATCGCCATGGGAACCGGAACCGATGTAGCTATAGAGAGTGCTATGATTACCTTAATTCAAGGCGATTTAAGAGGTATCGTCAAAGCCAAACGCCTCAGCAATGCCGTCATGCGCAACATTAGACAAAACTTGTTTTTTGCATTGATTTACAACACCTTGGGTGTTCCGGTAGCTGCCGGAGTCCTGTATCCATTTTTCGGAATCTTGTTATCCCCTATGATAGCAGCATTGGCCATGAGTTTCAGTTCGGTTTCTGTTATCGGAAATGCATTGCGCTTGCGCAGTTTGAATTTAAAGAATTAAAATCTCTTAAACTGCTTGTGACATTATTCGTAATCGAGGCTAAAAAAGGCCCCGCGGTTTTCTTTGCGTTCAAGCGACTGGGTTACAATTAAAAAAGCAATGGCATTGAGGTTGCGTAGCTCTGCAAGCTGGGGCGACATTTTTGACTTGGCGTATAGCTTTTCGGTATCCTGATACAAGTAGTTGAGCTGATCCAGTGCTTTTTCCAAACGCTCATTCGAACGTACGATGGATACTAAGTTACTCATAATGGTTTGCACCATTTTGCGGTTGTGAGTAATGAGAATCAGTTCGTCTGGAGCGGTAGTCCCTTCTTCGTTCCATTCGGGTATAGCTACTTTTTTAGGTTCTAAATAAGCCGGATGGGCAATGATGTCTTCAGCAATTTTTTGGGCATATACCAGCGCTTCGAGTAGTGAATTGGAGGCCAAGCGGTTGGCACCGTGAAGTCCGGTTCTTGAACACTCACCACAGGCATATAAGTTTTTAATAGACGACCTTCCATGTATATCTACCTCAATACCTCCGCACAAATAGTGCGAGGCAGGAACTACCGGTATGGAATCGCGACTTATATCTACGCCTATGCGTTTGCACTTACTGTAGATATTGGGGAAATGATTTTTAAAGGCTTCTTTATCCAAATGGGTACAGTCTAAATAAACACACTCATCGCCAGTACGCAGCATTTCCATATTAATGGCTCGCGCTACGATATCACGTGAAGCTAATTCAGCCCTGCCGTCGATATCAAGCATAAAGCGTTTGCCTTCCTTGTTGCGCAAGTAGGCACCAAAACCTCGAACAGCCTCTGATATGAGAAAAGATGGACTCTCGCCCGGTTTGTACAAAGCCGTAGGATGGAACTGTACAAACTCCATTTCACTTACCTTGGCTTTAGCTCTGAAGGCCATAGCTATGCCGTCGCCAGTAGCAATAGTAGGGTTTGTTGTTGAAGCATACACCTGACCAATACCGCCTGTTGCCAGTATGGTTACCCCAGCCACATAGGTATCTATAGACTGGGTTTGCTGGTTCATGATGTAAGCTCCAAAACAGTTGATTTCTTCGTCTGGGGATATAATCTTTTTTTCTTCGGTATGGTGTTCTGTAATTATATCAATGGCAAAATGATAGGGTAATAAACTGATGTTCTTGAGTTGTTCAATTTGTTCGAGCAGGGTGAGTTCAATCTCCAAACCTGTTACATCTTTGTGGTGGATAATGCGATGGGCAGAATGGCCTCCTTCCTTTCCTAAATCAAGATCGCCCTTGGTATCCATATCAAATTCAGCTCCCCAGTTAATCAGTTTTTCCAGGCAAGCAGGAGCTTCTTTGATTACCATATTTACCACCTCCATATCGTTTAAATAATCGCCAGCTTTAAGCGTATCGTCGATATGACTTTGAAACGAATCGAGCTTGTCCCAAACAACGGCGATGCCGCCCTGGGCGTATTTGGTATTCGACTCACTTTCCTGAGCCTTGGTTACCACGGTAATTTTTTTGTTGGGATATGCTATGGCCGTTTTTATGGCAATGGCCAGTCCGGCGATACCCGAACCCAAAATGAGAATATCAGTTTTAAACCTACTCATTATTTAGCAGATAACTCCAACATGCGTTGTATTGGTTTAAGTGCTTTGACGCGGATATCTTCGGGAACAGTAACTTCCGGAAGTTCGTGTTTCAAACAAATATAGAGCTTTTGCAGGGTGTTCATCTTCATAAAATGACACTCAGAACAGGCACAGGTATTGTCTTCTTTAGCTGGCGCCGGTATTAACTTTTTATGAGGAACCTCTTTCTGCATTTCGTGTAAAATACCTGCTTCTGTGGCTACGATAAACTCCAGCGCATCGGTATTTTTAGCGTAATTAATCAAACCAGAAGTTGAGCCTATGTATTCGGCAGCACGTAGTATAACCGCCTCAGATTCAGGATGTGCAATGATACGGGCATTGGGATATTTCTTATGAGTAGTCAACAGTTTCTCAATCGAAAATGCCTCGTGAACAATACAAGCCCCTTCCCAAAGCAACATATTTCGTCCGGTTAATTTATTGATGTAATCGCCTAAATTTTTATCAGGAGCAAAGATAATGGGTTGATCGAGTGGTATGGAATCAATGATTTTTTTGGCGTTTGATGATGTACATGTAATATCGCTAATCGCTTTAACAGCTGCTGTAGTATTTACATAGGTAACCACTAAATGATTAGGGTGCTTGTCTTTAAATGCCTGTAAATCTTCTGCGCTGCAGGCTTCAGCCAATGAACAGCCCGCGTTTAAATCTGGAATAATTACTTTTTTTGACGGGTTTAAGATTTTGGCGGTTTCAGCCATAAAATGTACTCCGGCAAACACAATGATATCAGCCTCTACTTTCTCAGCTTCCTGTGATAAACCCAGACTATCTCCAACATAATCTGCAATATCTTGAATAGCAGGTTCTTGATAGTAGTGCGCAAGAATTACAGCATTTTTCTCTTTTTTCAATCGTTTAATTTCAGCAACTAAATCGATCGTTTTGGGCACTTCAATATCGAGAAATCCCTTTTTATCAATATGTTGTATAGCTAATTTAATGTCAGTTTCCATGCCGTTTCATTTCATTATATACGACAAAAATAATGCCTTTATGAATAAGTACCGCATGATTTGGGGAATTTTAGCCAAAATAAGGCATCAGGAGTATGTATAATAGCTTATTTAAAAGCAATCAGTGACTAAATTTTGTAACTTTGTAACTTTTAAAACAGCACTAGATCCCTAATTGGATGAATCAACTGATTGACAAACACGGCAGAACCATTAACTACTTGCGCATGGCGGTAACTGATCGTTGCAATTTGCGTTGCCAGTACTGTATGCCTGCTACAGGCAACGACTTTGTAGAACGTAAACAACTGCTTAGTTATAAAGAAATGTACCGCATAACACGTGTATTGTCCGATCTGGGAATCACCAAAATACGTCTTACCGGTGGTGAGCCTTTTGTGCGGACCGACTTTATAAATTTTTTACAGATGCTATCGTTCAATGATAAGCTTGAAGAAATCAATATTACTACCAACGGCGTATTACTTTATAAATACTTGCCCGAATTGGAAAATCTGGGTAAAATAAAACACATTAACCTAAGTTTAGATACCTTAAAAGCAGATAAATTCAGGACAATTACCCGTATGGATGTATTTGACCGTGTAATGCAGAGTTTTGATTACCTTAAAAATTCGAATCAGCTTAAATTAAAAGTAAATTTCGTAGTGCAGTCGGGTATCAATACTGATGAAATAATTGATTTTATTGAACTTACTAAAGACAAAGCCATATCGGTGCGTTTTATTGAAGAAATGCCGTTTAATGGGGTGGGCTTAAAAGATTATAAGCAAACCTGGGATTATGAAACCATTTTAAATCATATTAATAAACATTATCAAGAAATCACTCCCTTGGTTTCTAAAAAATCTTCAACTTCAGTAAATTTCAGCCTTCCTTCTTATAAAGGAAGCTTTGGAATTATTCCAGCTTTTACACGTACTATTTGCCATGATTGTAACAGGATTCGCATTACATCAACCGGAAATTTTAAAAACTGTCTTTTTGATGAAGGAGTCTTTAGTGTACGCGACTTTTTAAGAAAAGGCGTGTCTGATAATGATTTAAAAGAACTTTTTATCAAAACAGTTCATCAAAAACCTGCAAACGGATTCATTGCCGAACAAAGCAGAGCAAACAAAAATATTTCTGAAAGCATGTCTAATATTGGCGGTTAAAAGTAGTATACTATGAGTTTAATAAGTGTAGAGAAAGCCACAGCAATTGTACTTGAAAACACCCTTAATTTTGGAAAGGAAACTGTAGATTTAAAAGAGGCTAACAACAGAATTTTAAAAGAAGCTGTATATGCTGACCGTGATTTTCCGCCTTTTGACCGTGTTAGCATGGACGGCATTGCAATAGTAACCGACACATTTAAACAAGGCCAACGGGCTTTTACTGTTGAAAACATTCAAGCTGCTGGAAGCAAACAGCTTTCATTAATAAACCCAGCAAACTGTATAGAAGTTATGACCGGTGCCATTTTACCTTTAAATACCGATGCAGTTATACCCTATGAATACGTGGAAATAGAAAACGGTATTGCTACAGTTACTATAAAGCAATTAACCTATTTTAAAAATATTCACCCCAAAGGATTTGACCATCAAAATGGAACTTTGCTAATTGATGAAAATACCCTTATTACACCAGCAGAAATTGGCGTATTGGCTTCGGTTGGAAAAGCATCCGTTGTTGTAGCAAAGCAACCCAGAATTGCCATTGTGGCAACTGGTGATGAATTGGTGGATGTTGATAAGATTCCGGTCGATTACCAAATTAGAAAGAGCAATGTGTATACTGTTTTAGGCTTATTAAACTCGCTTCGTTTAACCGCTGAGATTTTCCATTTAAAGGACCAGCAAGAATTGCTGAGAAATGAAATTAGCAAGTTGTTAAACACTTTTGATGTTTTAATTTTTAGCGGCGGTGTAAGTAAAGGGAAATTTGATTTATTACCTGAAGTATTCAATCAATTAGGAGTTCAAAAAGTGTTTCACCGTGTACAACAAAGACCCGGTAAACCGTTTTGGTTTGGTAGAAAAAATTCAAAATTGGTTTTTGCTTTTCCTGGGAATCCCGTGGCAACTTTTTTAAACTTTTTAAAATACTTTAAACCCTGGTATTTAAAATCGGTTGGACTTCCATTTAACATTGTTAATTTTGCTATTTTAGATGATGATTTTGAGTTTACGCCTAATTTAACGTATTTCCTACAGGTTAAAGTGAACAATAGTGAAGGGCAGTTAATTGCAAAACCAATCGCAGGAAAAGGTTCTGCCGATTTAGTAAACCTGCTTTATGCAGATGGTTTTATAGAATTATCTGCATCAAAATCTGTATTTAAAAAAGGCGAAGTATTGCCCTATATTTCATTTAGATAACTAACCACATTATGGAGTTTACACATCTCAATAAAAATCAACAACCAACCATGGTAAATGTTGGTGACAAAAAAATAACAACCCGAACAGCTATTGCAAAAGCCACCATGCAGCTAGGTGAAGAACTTATCACTTTATTTGAAAATAATGAGTTGATAACTAAAAAAGGAGCTGTCTTTCAAACCGCCATCATTGCTGGTATTCAGGCAGTTAAAAAAACACATGAATTAATACCAATGTGCCATCCGTTATTAATTGATGGGGTAGCAATTGATATTCAATTGCTAAACAAAACAGATATAGAAATTTACTGTGAGGTAAGCATGGAAGGCAAAACCGGTGTAGAGATGGAAGCTTTAACAGGTGTATCTGTAGCTGCCTTAACAGTTTATGATATGTGTAAATCTGTTTCAAAAGCAATCGTTATTAAAGAAATTTTGTTGGTAGAAAAAACTGGAGGAAAATCGGATTATAAGATGAAATATCAAACAAATGACAAAACACCAAAAACACACTAAATTACCGCTAAGAACTATGGGGACATTTGCTCCAAATGAAATAGCTATTTTAGGCAGTACATGTGGTACAATAACAGATTTTGTCACTAACTTAGCATCTTTCCTAAAGCCATTATCATTGACTTATGTAGATGCGTCACATCATGCATTAACCGAAAAACCTAATATAAATTACCTTACTTTTAATGCCAATCAAACCATAACTATTCAAAAAGATATTCAAGATAATAAATTTGCCAATTATCCACTTTTTCAAAACAGTGATATTTGCTTTATCAATGGAAATCATTACCAAGGAACCCATCAAATTGTTATTATTGACAAGGAAAAAGAAGCATCACTTAAGAAAAGAATTAATCAACTAACCGATGTTATATGTTTTGTGTTAAAAGATAAAAATACTCCTGTATTTGAATATTTAAAAGATGTAATTGAAACTGTTGAAACAATTCCGGTTTATACCCTAGATGAAATAGAAAAAACAGCAAAAACGGTTAACGATTTATATATTAGAAAAGAACCCCAATTACATGGTCTGGTGTTAATTGGCGGTAAAAGTGAACGCATGGGAAGTGACAAAAGCTTGTTACAGTACTACGGAATTGCACAACGCGATTATTTAATTAAGTTGCTTTCAACCATTGTAAATGGTAGCGTTTATGTATCGAGCAGAAAAGAACAAGACGCTGATTTTGAAAATATTATTACAGATACTTTTATCGGTCTTGGACCCTTAGGAGGTATTTGCTCTGCCTTTATGCAACACCCAAACAATGCCTTTTTAGTAGTTGCAACTGACTTACCTTTTGTTAATAAAGAAACCTTGGAATTGTTAATTAGCAAAAGAAATCCGTCAAAAATTGCCACCACATTTATAGGTAAAAATAATCCGTTTCCTGAACCCTTAATAACTATTTGGGAACCAAAAGCCTACCCGGTTTTATTAAATTACATAAGCTTGGGCTATTCATGTCCTAGAAAAGTATTGATTAATTCGGATGTTGAATTGATTACTATAGACGAGAAGTATATTAAAAACATAAACACTCCGGCAGAGTTTAAAGAAGCTAAGAATCAACTTAACCAAAAATAAACATGAATCAACCATCGTTTAGCGAACTATACGAGCGCCAAATAAGCCTTAAAGAAATAGGCGAATTCGGTCAGCATTTGTTACAAAATAGCAGTATTGTTGTAGTTGGATGCGGTGGATTGGGAAGTATGGTTGCTGTTAAGTTAGCGGCCAGTGGCATAGGTACTATTCATTTGGTAGATTATGATGTGGTATCGATATCCAATTTACACAGACAAGTTTTTTATACGCTGGAAGATGTTGGTAAAAGCAAAGTTAATTGCTTAAAAAAATATATCAACAAGATTACTCCGTTTGTAAAAATTATTGAACATCAATTAATGGTATCAAAAAATAATATTAACGAAGTATTACAACATGCAGAACTAATTGTAGATTGTACCGATGATTTATATATTAAATACCTGATAAATGATGCCTGCGTTATGAGTCAAAAAACATTGATATACGGATCATTGCATAAATTTGACGGATATATTGCCACGTTTAATCACCTTTTAGCAGATGGTAGTAGAACTGCCAATTTAAGAGATGCATTTCCTGAAATTCCAGAAAAATTACCACCTTCCTGCGCTGAAGTAGGAACACTCAATACCATTGTAGGCATAATCGCTTTATATCAAGCCAATGAAGTTTTAAAATTAGTTTTAAAAAAAGGCAGTTTATTTACTGATAAACTTTTTATCTACAATAGCTTGTACAATACTTTTCAAACAATACAACTTCAAAAAAAAGTTACTGAAACCAAAATTAAAGCTGATTTTGAGCAGGCAGATTACAGTTCAAAATCATGTGAAAGCAAGTTAGACATAGAATCATTATCAGTAAATGAATTCTTAGAAAAGTTAAAAAATGATAATGTAACAGTACTTTCATTTGGAGGTAAATTACCTAAAAACAGACATAGCGACAAGGTAATACGATTGCCATATTTGAGTTTTGATCCGTTTAACATGCCAATAAAACATACACATGAGTACATTATAGTGTGTGAAAGAGGCACTTTGAGTTATGATGCCGGATTAGCGCTTAAAGAAGCACATCCAACGTTAAAAATATATAACCTTACTAACGGACTTCAAGCTTTAACTAATTTGTTTTAATATGATCGAATTAACTAAAAATCAGCAACGAGTAAAAAAACTAATAACCCTAATTTCAATTGCGGTTCCATTAGTAATTGTAGCCTTGTTTCAAGTTAAATTTGAGGGCAATTTTTCGTACTTACCTCATATATATGCCGTAATAAATGCCTTTACAGCACTAGTATTAATACTGGCAGTTTATTTTATTAAAAAAGGCAACAGGGCTAAACATGAGTTGTTGGTAAAAGTTGCTTTTCTCTTATCACTTACATTTTTAGTGATGTACATCTTATACCATGCCACTACCGAAGAAACTAAATTTGGAGGTGAAGGAATTCTCCGATATGTATATTTCTTTTTGTTAATTACCCACATTATCACATCCATCATTTTAATTCCATTGGTGTTGCACACCTACTTTAGAGCTTTTATAAATGACCTTGAAGGACACAAAAAAATAGCCCCCATTACCTTTATGTTATGGGAGTATGTTGCCATAACAGGTGTACTAGTATATTTAATGATTTCGCCTTATTACCAATAAGTATTCAGAACTTGCTGACTTTTTTTATAGACTTATTAATTCTTATTATAAATACATAAGTAATATTTATAAATTAATCATTTTAGACTTACCTCATTTGTATACATTGTGACAGAATTCGAATTCAATTATACAAATGCATAACACAACTCTTCAAAGCACATTTATACAGCTATTTATTGCCAAAATTTCTGATTATTTACAACTGGTTAAAGTACGCTTAACGATGTCAGTGGTTTTTTCTGCTGGTATTGGATACGTTTTAGCATCGGACATAATCAATATTTTTAATTTCAGTCTATTACTTTTAGGCGGATTTTTCACCACAGGTGCTGCCAACGGATTAAATCAAATATTTGAAAAAGATTTAGATAAATTAATGACTCGTACAGGCAACAGACCGGTGGCTTCGGGCAGATTGTCTGTTTTAGAAGCGTATGCGGTGTCATTAATTCTTGGACTTGTAGGAGCTTTTATTCTGAACTATTTCTTTAATTTTCTTGCTTCAATGATTGGTGTAATATCAATTATTATTTATGCTTTTATCTATACCCCTCTAAAACAACACTCAAGAATTGCTGTTTTTGCAGGCGCAATTGCAGGTGCTATGCCTCCGGTTATAGGTTATGTAGCTATTACGGGCACATTAGACTTTTGGTGTTTATTATTATTTACCCTTCAGTTTATTTGGCAGTTTCCGCATTTTTGGGCTATTGCCTGGATGTTAGACGATGATTACAAAAAAGCCAATTTTAGACTGTTACCATCAATTAAAGGAAGAACTCAATTTAGCGCAACCATTACATTTATCATTACAAGTTTATTAATACCATTAGTGGTATTTTTTTATGTAAACAATAACATAGGCTGGTTGGTTGGATTACTTATGATGGTACTTACACTTAACTTTACGTTTCAATCATACCAATTACACAAGGACTTAAGTTTAAAAAGTGCCAAGAAATTAATGTTTGGATCATTTTATTACCTGCCACTTGTACAACTATTGCTGATACTTTCTAAATACCTTTAATTACTAATTATAGATAAATCAAACTAATTATATGTTACTACTCTCAGCGTTTGCGTTTATATTAATTCTTTTCTTGGTTACTTTTATTTATTTAAAAGGGGGTGAATTTAAAGAAATGTTTAAAGTAGATCCCGATGATTTAACTTTTAATGAACAAGAAAACAAAACTCAAGGATGGCTTTTTGCAGCTTTTGGTATTGCTTTTTTCTTATTTATAGTTTTTTTGATGCTAAAATGGGGTGGTTCTATACTACCCGAAGCTGCATCGGTTCATGGAGAAGAATACGATTCATTAATGCTAATTACAGGAATAATAATTGTAACAGTGTTTATTATAACGCATGTGTTGTTATTCCTTTTTGTTTATAAGTATGCTTTTAACAAAAACAGAAAACCAGCATTTTTTACGCACAACCTAAAGCTAGAAATACTATGGACAGCTTTGCCTTCAATGGTATTGGTCTTGTTAATTTCTGTCGGATTATACAATTGGAATTCTATTATGAAACCTTTAGGAGATAAAGATGATAAAGTTTTAATTGAATTATATGCTAAACAATTTGATTGGACAGCGCGTTATGCCGGAGCTGATGGTAAATTAGGTCGCGCCTCTGTTCATTTAATTAATGGAGGAAATTTTTTAGGAATAGACACCACGGATGTCGTTGCGTTTGATGATAAAATTGTGAAAAACGAATTTCATATTCCGGTTAATAAACCCGTGCAATTTGTGTTTAGAGCTCAAGATGTTATGCACAGTGCCTTTATGCCTCACTTTAGAGCACAAATGAATTGCGTTCCGGGACTAAAAACCCAATTCAATTTTACACCAAAATACACCACACAAGAAATGCGCAGAATAACAAAAAATCCAGATTTTGATTATATGTTACTGTGTAATAAAATATGTGGAACCGCCCACTTTGCAATGAAAATGAAGATTGTTGTTGAAAGCGAAGAAGATTTTAATACATGGTTAGCAAGCAATCAATCATTTAAACAATAACCGAAATTAAACAATTAATATGGATTTAACACATTCATCACATACACATAAAGAAAGTTTTATAACTAAATATATCTTTTCTACCGATCATAAAATGATTGCTAAACAGTTTATGATAACCGGTTTTACCATGGGGTTTATTGGCATCATAATGTCTGTTTTATTTAGGTTACAATTAGGTTGGCCAGGAGAAAAATTCTTGATTAACGAATTATTATTAGGAAGTTGGGCAAATGGCGGTGTTATCGCTCCTGATAAATACTTAGCGCTTGTAACCATGCATGGAACCATCATGGTTTTCTTTATGTTAACAGCAGGGTTGAGTGGTACGTTTAGCAACTTATTAATTCCGCTTCAAATTGGTGCCCGCGACATGGCATCGGGTTTTATGAATATGTTATCGTACTGGATATTTTTTGTTTCATGTATTGTAATGCTTGTTTCTTTAGGCGTTGAAGGCGGCGCTGCTTCTGCAGGTTGGACCATTTATCCACCCTTAAGCGCATTACCCGAAGCGATTCCTGGTTCTGGGTTAGGAATGACACTTTGGCTAATTTCAATGGCATTATTTATTACTTCCTCATTGATAGGAAGTTTAAATTATATTGTTACTATAATAAATTTACGAACCAAAGGCATGACTTTTAGCAGGTTACCACTTACCATTTGGTCATTTTTAGTAACAGCAATTTTAGGTGTATTGTCATTTCCTGTGTTATTATCTGCCGTATTGTTATTAGTTTTTGACAGAAGTTTTGGAACAAGCTTTTACCTATCGGATATTTTTATTGGCGGGCAGGCCTTAGAACGATTTGGCGGAAGCCCGATTTTGTTTGAACATTTATTCTGGTTTTTAGGTCACCCCGAAGTATATATAGTTTTATTACCATCACTCGGTATTACTTCAGAGATTGTTTCTACCATGTCTAGAAAACCTATTTTTGGGTACAAATTTATGGTGGGATCTATTTTAGCTATCGGTGGATTGTCTTTTATTGTTTGGGGACATCACATGTTTGTAACTGGTATGAATCCGTTTTTAGGAGCAGTATTCACAATCACAACCTTATTAATTGCCATTCCATCTGCTATTAAAGTTTTCAATTATTTAACAACTTTATGGAGAGGTAATATAATTTTTTCTCCAGCCATGTTGTTTAGTATCGGTTTAATATCAACCTTTATAACGGGTGGTTTAACAGGACTTATTTTAGGTGATGCTACCTTAGATATCAATGTACACGACACTTACTTTGTTGTGGGTCATTTCCATATTGTTATGGGTCTTTCTGCTGTATTTGGAACTTTTGCAGGTGTATATCACTGGTTTCCTAAAATGTTTGGCAAAATGATGAATAATACCTGGGGACAAGTACATTTTTGGATTACCATAGTAACCGCTTATGGCGTATTTTTTCCGATGCATTTCTTAGGATTAGCAGGTGTTCCAAGACGTTATTACACCAACTCATCTTTTCCAATGTTTGACGATTTTATCAACCTAAATGAAATTATAAGCATCTTTGCAATTTTGGCATTTTTAGGTCAATTAATATTTTTATTTAACTTCTTATACAGTATTTATAAAGGCAAAAAAGCCAGTCAAAACCCATGGAACAGTAACACCCTTGAATGGACAACACCTGTAGAACACATTCATGGTAACTGGCCGAATGATATACCAGAAGTTCATCGATGGCCATATGATTATAACAAACCTGGTTACGAAGAGTTTATTCCGCAAAACGTTCCTTTGAAAAAAGGTGAAACCGATAGTGGAGCACATTAATTTTTAAACTATGGAACATCAGTTAACATATTCAACATCATTTGAAGAAAACAAAAAAGCACATGAACCATTGCTTTGGATTGGGCTGGTAAGCATCATTATGTTTTTTGCCGGACTTACCAGTGCTGTTATTGTTAGTAGCACCAGTGCTACGTGGCAATTATTTAGCTTACCAAGCTCATTTTTAAATAGTTCAATTGCTATAGTTTTAAGCAGTGTAACCTATCAAGCAGGTTATGTTTTTCTTAAAAAACAACAGCAATCAATAGCCATATTACTGTTTGCTATTACTTTAACCCTTAGCTTATTATTTGTATATTTCCAATACGCTGGATTATCAAATTTATATCAGCAAGGTATTTTTGCAACAGGTTCTCAGAGCACTACATCAAGTTCTTATTTTTATATTTTAACAGTGCTGCACATTGCACATTTATTTTTTGGATTGATAAGTTTACTTTATGTATCGATTAAAACAATGTTAAACAAGTATAACAACAATAATTATTTAGGGGTAAAAATTAGTTTAACCTATTGGCATTTCTTAGGAATTCTGTGGGTTTACTTATATGTATTTTTATCTGTAATGATGTCGAAATAACAAATTTTATGTCTCAACACAATCATACTGCAGTAAAATCGGATTGGAGCGGAGGAATTTCTCCTTTTAAAACCAGCTATGGAAAACTTATGATGTGGTTTTTCCTGGTATCTGATGCCTTAACTTTTTCAGGTTTTTTAGTTGCCTACGGTTTTTACCGTCACTATTTTATCGATGTTTGGCCAAGCGCTGAAAATGTTTTTACACATTTTCCTTTTTTACACGGAAATCATCCGTTACTATATGTAGGTTTAATGACTTTTATACTAATCATGAGTTCGGTCACTATGGTTTTAGCTGTAGAATCGGGTCAGCGTTTGTATAAAAAAGGGGTAAAAATTTGGCTGAGTTTAACCATTGTAGGAGGCTTAATTTTCTTAGGATCACAAGCATGGGAATGGGGACATTTTATTAAAGGGACCGAAGCTGGATCAGTGCAGCTTAGCACTGGCTATTACCAACTACCCGATGGCGAAGTAAAATCGACTGACGGCGTTATTGCCCGTTGGTCAGATTCAACTAAGCAAGAACTTATTTTGCCATGGAAAAATAAGGATGATGCTTATTATACAGTTAATGGTACTGAATTGGTAAATCTTACTAAAAAAGCAACCCAAGTTCAAGGAGCCAATTTAACTGTTAACGAATACGGACATAAGTTATTTGGAAATTTTTTCTTTTTTATTACCGGATTTCATGGTTTGCACGTTTTTAGTGGAGTAATCTTAAATTTAATCGTCTTATTAAATGTATTTAAGGGAACTTATGAAAAAAGAGGACATTATGAAATGGTAGAAAAAGTTGGACTTTACTGGCATTTTGTTGATTTGGTTTGGGTATTTATTTTCACTTTCTTCTACTTAATTTAATTTATTATGGAACATCAGGACGAATCTTTACGATATTTTCACAAAAAAACCGCCGATGAAGGTGCGCACACCCGTAAATTAGTTTGGCGCATATTTTGGATTTTACTAGCCGTTACAAGCTTGGAAATTCTATTAGGGCTTTACTATAAAGAATGGGAACTTTCTTGGAATTTTGTTAAAACTACTTTTTTATTATTAACAGTAGCAAAAGCCTATTTAATAGTGGCTTACTATATGCATTTAAAGCATGAAAACTCTTTTTTAATAAAAATAATAGCAATTCCATATATTGTTTTAGCTGTTTATTTAACACTCTTAGTTTTAAACGAGGGTATTTATTCTGACCTTATGGAACGCTGGTTGTGGTAACATATATATATGAAATTAATTAAAAAAAATAATATCATTGTTCTTTTAATCGTTGCATTGCCATCGCTTTTTTACTTTTTGCTAAAAACAGGCAATCATCAGTATGAACGACTACCTATTTACGGTATAAACAAAGAAATTGTTAAAGTAAAGAAATCTTCCAATTTTTATACACTTCAAGATTTTAGTTTTACTACTCAATTTGAAGATAATTTCACTGCAGAGAATTTACATAATAAAATTACTGTAATTGGTTTTTTTGATAGTACCGATCAAAACCTTTCTCTAGAAATTTTGACAAATATGAAGTATTTGCAACAGAAATTTGCTACCAATTCACAAGTTCAATTTCTAGCGATTGCTACTGATGGCATTTCTGTTTCTGTACTAAATTTATTAGCTAATAAAGTCACAAAAAACCATAAGAATTGGTTTTTCGTAACACAATCAAAAGAATTTACCTCAGATTTTATTAGCCAAAAACTTTATGCAGACCGTAATAATTCAATACAGATTCCTCACGAACTTGTTTTAATAGACTTTAGAGGACGTATCAGAGGTTATTTTGATGGAACAGTTCATAAAACAGTAAAACAAAATCTTATTGATGCTATAGATATTTTGTTAAAAGAAGTTTTTGTACCTTTAAAGGAAGATAAAGTTGCGAGTAAGATTACTACAAAGCCTTAAATTTTATGAAAAAGATTTATTCATTTTTACTATTACTTCTAGTTTCAACAGAATCAGTATTTGCACAGTGCGCAATGTGTAAAGCATCATTAGAGGCCGAAATTAATTCTGGGGGAATTGGCTCTAACGGTATCAATGATGGAATTTTATATTTAATGTTTATACCTTACTTGCTCATTGGTGGAGTTGGATTTATGATGTATAAACATTTTAAATCATCTTAAGATGAAATTTAATTTCCTTAATTTACTTTTTACTTCTTTTGTTTTTCTATCAGTAGTTTCATGCGAATCAACTACTAAACCATTGCCTTTCATTGGAAATCATCAGACCATTGAAAAAAATGTTGAAGGTAAATTGGTACTAGATACTATCTACCATACCGTACCAGATTTTCAGTTTATAAATCAAAATAATCAGTTAATTACACAAGATATTTTAAACAATAAAATTACTGTTGTTAATTTTATTTTTACAAGCTGCCCAACTATTTGTCCTAAACAAACTCAGCAATTAAAGGCTATTCAAGAAAAAACACTTAAATTTGAGCATTATCAACAACTTTCATTTACTGTTGATCCGAAAAGAGACACACCCGAAAAATTAAAACAATTTGGGTTAAAATATAAGGCTGATTTTAGCAATTGGCATTTTTTAAGAGCCGAACAAGAAATTGTTTATACGTTGGGAATGAAAGGATTTTATTTAGGTATGGGTAAAGATCAAGCAGCAGAAGGAGGTTTTTTTCATTCATCAAACTTAGTTTTGGTAGATCAGCAAAAACACATCAGGGGGATGTACGATAGTTTTGATGAAAATGCAGTAAAACAACTTATTAAAGACATAAAGCAACTATCTTTAAGCTATGAATAAAACACCTAAAATAATTCAAAAATGGTTAATGCTTGGAGCAATTTTAGTAGTTACTATGATTGCCATAGGCGGTATAACTCGTTTAACACAATCTGGTTTATCTATTGTACATTGGAAACCAATCTCTGGTGTTGTTCCACCATTATCAGAAGCTGATTGGTTGCAAGAATTTGAACACTATAAAAGCTCACCCGAGTTTATTAAAAAAAATGCGCATTTTAATTTAGACGATTTTAAAAAAATATTCTTTTGGGAATACATTCATCGATTGGTTGGCCGATTGTTAGGAATCGTATTTATTGTTCCTTTTGTATACTTTTTAATTAGAAGAAAAATAAAAGATGCTAACTTAATTAAAAACTTGCTGGTCATATTTTTCTTAGGAGCCTTACAAGGATATGCCGGTTGGTATATGGTAAAAAGTGGATTGGTCAACAATCCGTATGTAAGTCATTATCGATTGGCAATTCATTTATTGCTTGCCTTGTTATTATTAATTTTTATAACATGGGAAATATTAAAAATTAAATATCCTATTATTAGTTACAACTATCCAAAACACAGAAAAATTAGAAATTTAATACGATTCTCATTTTTGTTATTAATAGTTCAGATTACTTATGGAGCATTTACTGCCGGATTAAAAGCAGGCTATATTTATCAAACCTTTCCAAAAATGGGAAATGAATGGTTTCCTGACAGCATTGTAAATAAACTGGATCTTATTGGGTTAACAACTTTAACTAACAATCCTGCAACAGTACAGTTTATACATAGATGGTTAGGAATTTTTATTTTTGTATTTATAATGTGGCTCTACTTTAAAGTTCGTAAAAGAGCTGTTAGTGCGCAACAATTAAAAAGTGTAAAAATGGTTTTTCACACAACTAGTTTACAGGTAATTTTAGGAATAGTCGCAATTTTAAATGCCGTTCCTTTATTTATTGGAGTACTTCATCAATTAATTGCAGTAATGTTACTAATTAATTTAGTTATTGCATATTATTTCTTTAGATATAGAATTTATAGTTAAAAAAGGGAGCATTTTGCTTCCTTTTTTTAACTCTGTTTATTGGCTAATTGTCCACATGCTGCATCAATATCTTTACCTCTGCTACGTCTAACGTTTACAATAATTTTATGTCGTTCTAAGGTTTCAATATACTTATTAATAATTTCAGGACTTGCTTGTTGAAACCCACTATTTTCAACAGGATTATACTCTATTAAGTTAACTTTACTTGGTACTTGTTTGCAAAATTTTACCAAAGCGCCTATGGCATCTTCCGTATCATTTATTCCTTTCCAAATTACGTATTCAAATGACACTTTTGATTTTGTTTTCTGATACCAATATAGTAAAGCTTCTTTTAAATCATCCAACGGAAAACTAGTAGAAAAAGGCATAATCTTATTGCGTATTTCTTCTTGTGCACTGTGCAGCGATACTGCTAAATTAAATTTCACTTCATCATCAGCCAGCTTTTTAATCATTTTTGGTATACCCGATGTTGAAAGCGTTATTCTTTTAGGAGACATTGCCAATCCTTCATCAGCTGTAATTTTATCAATAGCTAACAATACATTGTTATAATTCATTAGCGGTTCTCCCATCCCCATAAAAACTATGTTAGATAATTTTCTGCCAAAATATAGCTTACTTTGTTGATTTATTATAGCTACCTGATCGTAAATTTCATCGGGATTTAAGTTTCTCTTTTTCTGAAGTTGAGCGGTAGCGCAAAAAGTACAATCTAAACTACAACCAACCTGACTAGATACACAAGCAGTTGTTCTGGTTTCTGTAGGTATTAAAACTGATTCAACTATAAAACCATCGTGTAATTTTACAGCATTTTTTATAGTTCCGTCTGCACTACGCTGCATTTGATCTACTTTGATGTGATTTATCACAAAGTACTCTTCTAAAAGTAATCTTGTTTCTTTAGAAATATTGGTCATTTCCTCAAAAGAATGTGCAGATTTAACCCAAAGCCATTCATACACTTGGTTTCCTCTAAACGCTTTTTCGTGGTTATTTTCAAAGAATTTTCTAAGTGCTTCTTTTGATAAGGTTCGTATGTCTTGTTTTTTGGTCATTAATCAAATTTAAAAAAATATTCCCGCTTAAAGCGGGAATATTTTTTTATACCTTTTTAATTTAGATAATTAACATGGCATCGCCGTAGGTGTAGAAACGGTATTTTTCTTTAACCGCTTCTTTATATGCTTTCATAGTTAAATCATAACCAGCAAAAGCTGCAACCATCATTAACAAAGTTGATTTTGGCGTATGAAAATTGGTGATCATACAATTAGCAACACTAAAATCGTATGGTGGGAAAATAAATTTATTAGTCCATCCGGTATATGGATTTAACTGTCCGTTTGATGAAACAGAACTTTCAATAGAACGCATTACCGTTGTACCAACAGCACAAATTCTCTTATTATTCTTAATCCCATTATTTACAATTTCTGTTGATTTTGCCGGAATAATAATTTCCTCTGAATCCATTTTATGCTTTGATAAATCTTCTACTTCAACCGGATTAAAGGTTCCTAAACCAACATGCAAGGTTAGTTCTGAAAACTCAACCCCTTTAATTTCTAAACGCTTCATTAAATGCTTTGAGAAATGCAATCCCGCAGTTGGTGCTGCTACTGCGCCTTCGTGTTTTGCAAAAATGGTTTGGTAACGCTCTTCATCTTCGGGCATTACATCGCGCTTTATATACTTTGGTATAGGTGTTTCTCCAAGTTCTTTTAATTTTGCTCTAAATTCTTCATAAGAACCATCGTATAAGAAACGTAAGGTTCTGCCACGTGATGTTGTATTATCAATTACTTCAGCCACCAAGCTATGATCATCACCAAAAAATAATTTATTTCCTATTCTAATTTTTCTAGCCGGATCAACCAATACATCCCATAACCTACTCTCAACATTTAACTCTCTCAACAAAAACACTTCAATACGGGCACCTGTTTTTTCTTTTTCTCCGTATAAACGTGCTGGAAATACTTTAGTATTATTTAAAATCATAACATCACCTTCATCAAAATAGTCAATGACGTCTTTAAATAATTTATGTTCTATGGTTTTTTCTTTACGGTTAACAACCATTAAGCGCGATTCATCTCTGTTTTCTGCCGGATACTCTGCCAATAACTCTGATGGTAAATCGAAATCAAAATGTGATAATTTCATGTGTGGGTTTTAAATATTTTGTAAACTTTATACGATTATTTAAAATTTAACTCAACAATTTTAATTCCAAAATTAAAATTGCTGATAATTTTTTAAAAAATACAGCGGGCAAATATACAACATTGAGCAAGGGCTTGTCAAGTAATTGAGTATAAAGTTTTTGTTAATCTTTAAATAAAAAATTAAAATCATCCCAAAATTTAGGGTAGGATTTCTGAACAACTAGGGCATCGTTTATAGTTAAGGGCACCAATAAACTTAATGGAGCAAAAGCCATAGCCATGCGGTGATCGTGGTATGTTTCAATAAGTATATTTTCATTTAATTGTGATGAACAAATTAACTGCAAGCTGTTTTCTGTAATCTCAACAACAGCTCCAAATTTCTCCAACTCATTTTTAAGTGCAATTAATCGATCTGTTTCTTTAATTTTTAAGGTATGTAATCCTGTCAAGTAACAGTTTACCCCAAGTCCTAAACACGTAACAGCAATGGTTTGAGCGATATCTGGAGTATTTATTAAATCGAGTTCTATTTCTGTTGGATACTTAAAATTAAGAACTTTTGATAGCTCCATTTTATTGCCTTCAAACAATGTTGAAACACCAAAGTTATTGTATATTTCAACTAAAGCAGCATCACCTTGCTGACTGTTTTTAAAAAATGAATTAATACTTACTTTTCCATTTTTGCTCAGTGCTATTAAACTAAAATAATAAGAAGCAGAGCTCCAATCTGATTCAATTTCTATTTCCTTAATTTTGATTTTTTCAGGCCTAACTGGCTTTACAACAATCGTATTTTCTTTCCAAGTAACATCAATACCTAAGGTTTTCAATTGCGAAATGGTCATTTTTAAATACGGAATCGAAGTTACTTCAGTTGTAAATGTTAAAGTTAAACCTTTAGTTAGTTTAGGTGCTATAAGTAACAATGCTGATAAATACTGACTACTTACATTGCCAGCTATGGATACTGTGTTTTTTATTAATTTTTTTCCATGTATTTTTAAAGGAGGAAAACCATCTTTTTCTAGATATTCAATTTCAGCACCTAGCTCTTTTAAAGCATCAACCAGTATTTTTATAGGTCTGTTTTTCATGCGTTCCGAACCGGTTAAAACTACCTTTTTACCATCTTGAACAGCAAAAAATGCTGTTAAAAAACGCATAGCAGTTCCAGCATGATTAATATCAACACTTGTTTCATTACTGTTTAAGGCTTTTTGAAGTAAAACGGTATCCTCTGCATCTGACAAATTTGTGATGGAAATTGAACTCCACAATTGCTTTAGAATCAACCATCGATTGGATTCGCTTTTGGAACCTCCAATTTTAAGTTCACCTTTAGGTTTTAAATTTCTGAAATCTAAACTAATTTTATTCATGCTTTTTTTATACGCCACTAATTTAAAATAATTTAATAGATTTACTGATAGCAATTCCATCAACCAAATTATAAATTATGAAAATCAATCTTAATTTTTTATTTACTACATGTTTCTTTTTAATGTTTTCAACTTTATATTCTCAAAAGCAACAAAAAATATCATATCCAGAAGAATTATACAACTCCATTCAGTGGAGAAATATTGGACCATTTAGAGGGGGAAGAAGTGCCACAGTTACAGGAGTTCCAAACAAACCTAACTTGTATTATTTTGGTGCAACTGGTGGCGGTGTTTGGAAAACTACTGATGGTGGAAATACCTGGTCTAATATTTCTGATGGATTTTTTGGAGGTTCTGTAGGAGCAGTTTCAGTTAGCGAGTCTGATCCAAATGTTATCTATGTCGGAATGGGAGAAAAAACAGTACGTGGAAATGTTTCTTCTGGTGATGGCATATGGAAATCGGTTGATGCCGGAAAAACGTGGACACATATAGGTTTATCAAAATCCAGACATATTCCGAGGATTAGAATTCATCCCAAAAATCATGACATAGTTTTTGCAGCCGTTTTGGGTGATTTATACAAATCGAGTGATGAACGAGGTGTCTACAAATCAACCGATGGAGGTAAAAATTGGCGCAAGGTTTTATTCGCCAATGCAGATGCAGGGGCTATTGACTTAGTTATTGATCCTTCCAATTCCAGAATATTGTATGCTTCTACTTGGAAAGTGCGAAGAACTCCTTACAGTTTAGAAAGTGGTGGCGAAGGGTCTGCACTGTGGAAAAGTGTTGATGAAGGTGAAACGTGGACAAATATTTCAACAAACAACGGACTTCCAAAAGGGTTGTGGGGAATTTCGGGTGTTACAGTTGCTCCAAACAATTCAGATATTGTTTATGCTATTATTGAAAATGAAAATGGAGGCGTATATAAATCAACCGATGGCGGTAAAAACTGGAAATTATATAACAGTGATAGAGGATTACGTCAACGAGCTTGGTATTATACACGAATTTATGCCGATTCAAAAGACGATAACATTGTTTATGTAGTTAATGTAAATTACCATAAATCTACCGATGGTGGTAAAACATTTAAAAACTACAATGCCCCTCATGGCGATCATCACGATTTGTGGATTGCTCCAGAAGACAATCAACGTTTGATTATAGCAGATGACGGTGGTGCACAAGTTAGTTTTGATGGAGGCGAAAATTGGTCTACCTATCACAATCAACCAACAGCACAGTTTTACAGAGTTACTACTGATAATTATTTTCCATACAGAATTTACGGTGCTCAACAAGACAATTCAACTGTTAGAATACTACATAGAACAGAAGGGGGTTCCATTACAGAACGTGATTGGGAAGAAACAGCTGGTGGCGAAAGTGCACACATTGCCGTTGATCCTTTAGATAATGATATAGTTTATGGCGGAAGTTATGGCGGATATTTAACACGTGTTAATCACAGAACCAAAGAAGAAAGGGCTATCAATGTTTGGCCAGACAACCCAATGGGACACGGAGCCGAAAGTTCTAAATACCGTTTTCAATGGAATTTCCCAATTTTCTTTTCTCCTCATAATCCTAAAAAATTATACACAACTTCAAATCATTTGCATGTTACTTTTGATGAAGGAAATAGTTTTGAAACTATTTCACCCGATTTGACAAAAAACGACCCAACCACTTTAAAAGCATCTGGTGGTCCCATTACAAAAGATAATACCGGAGTTGAATATTACGGAACTATTTTTGCTGCAGCAGAATCACCTTTAGAAGCTGGTCTTATTTTTACAGGTTCAGACGATGGCTTAATCCATTATACAAATGACCATGGTAAAACATGGCAAAATGTTACCCCAAAATCAATGCCCGAATGGATGATGTTTAACAGCATAGATTTTCATCCAACGCAGAGAGGAACGGTTTATATTGCCGGAACACGCTATAAATTAGGCGACTACAATCCGTACCTTTACAAAACTACTGATTACGGTAAAACGTGGCAGTTAATAACCAATGGAATTGATAAAGAATCTTTTACCCGCGTTGTTAGAGCAGATACAAAACAACATGGATTGTTATATTGTGGTACTGAAAAAGGAATGTATATTAGTTTTGATGACGGATTAAGTTGGAAACAATTTCAACTAAATTTACCCATCGTACCTATTACCGATATTACAGTAAAAAACAACAATCTAATTGTGGCAACTCAAGGTCGTTCATTTTGGATTATAGATGATCTTACACCTCTACATCAATTATCATCAGAAAAAATAAGTAAAAGCGAAATCTTGTTCAAACCTCAGTCTAGTTACCGGATGAAAGGCGGAACCAGAGGTAAATCAAAAACAGCTGGAGAAAATCATGCCGGAGGTGTTTCAGTTCACTTTTTTATTAAAGATACGTTAGAAAAGGATGTTTATGCACTTCAATTTAATGAGTATAACGGAAAACTCATAAAATCATTTTCAACTAAACCCAATAAAGAAAAAAATGAAGAAAAGCTTATGCTTAAAAAAGGAGCTAACTTATTTAACTGGAACATGCGTTATCCTGATGCTGAAAAAGTTGACGGTATGATTTTATGGTGGGCTTCATTAAATGGTCCTACAGCCGTTCCTGGTATGTATAAAGTTTCCTTGTTAAAAAATAACTCCATAATAGACACTCAAAATTTTGAAATACTAAAAGACCAAAGAAGTACCAGTACATTAGCGGAAATTAAGCAACAATTTGATTTTACCTTAAGTGTACAAGAAAAATTATCTGAAATTCACACATCTTTAAAACAATTAAAAACTGTAAAAAATCAGTTAAATCATTTAAAATCGATGCTTGATAAAAACGAAAAATATAAAGCAATTTCAGAAAAAATTAAAACACTTGAATCTTCAATCACCGCAGTTGAAAACGAGCTGTATCAAACCAAAAACAGAAGCAACCAAGACCCTTTAAATTTTCCAATTAAATTAAACAACAAATTGGGGCATTTAAATGCATTGATTTCTATAGGTGATTTTAAACCAACCAATCAAATGTTAGATTACAAAGCTGAGTTATTCCAACTTATAGATTTACAATTAAATAAGATGAAAGAATTTGTAGATAAAGATATTACCGAACTAAACAATATGGTTAAAGAAAGCGATATACCGTTTATTTCAATTAAGTAATGTACTAAAAAAAAGAGAGGTTTTTTTAACCTCTCTTTTGTTTTTTAAGTCTATTGAGTGTAATTCTGGCCATAAACAATCCGTATGCAATTCCTATAATTAATTTTATGGCAAGGTATTTAAGCCATGTAAAATCATTAAAACTAACAGATACTGCATCTAAATTTCCAACCTTAATCAGTTCAAAAATCATTTCTATTATAATAACAATAATAACAAAGATTGCAGAAAATCTAATTACCAAACTCCAATACGAAGGTAAATTTGTTGGTTTCATTTTATTTTAATTTTTGATTATTTTGATGGCGATCATGATCGCGTTTTGTTTTGATATCCATTTTTTTATCAAAAGCTGCTTGTAAATCTACACCAGTTTGATTGGCTAAACACAAAACTACAAAAACCACATCGGCTAATTCTTCGCCAAGATCTTTAGATTTATCGCTTTCTTTTTCACTTTGCTCACCATACCTGCGAGCTATAATTCGGGCTACTTCGCCAACTTCTTCCGTTAATTGTGCCATATTGGTAAGTTCATTAAAATAACGAACTCCGTGATTTTTAATCCACTCATCAACAACTAATTGCGCATTTTTTATATCCATTGTACTAATTTTAAGCTAAATATACGTATTAAACTTTAATCGATTTTAAATAGGTCATAAACTCTTTTCTTGATATTTCTCTTGCACCAAAACTAGCTAAATAATCGGTATACATTTGACAATCAATTAGCCTATAGTTTTCTTTTTTAAGTTTATCAACCAAATAAACTAATGCAATTTTAGAAGCGTTAGATTCTTTACTAAACATACTCTCGCCACAGAAAACAGTTCCTAAATCTACTCCGTACAATCCACCAACCAACTCATTATTTTTCCAAACTTCTACCGATTTAGCAAAACCTGCTTTATGAAAGTTGATATAAGCTGTTCTCATTTCATCGGTTATCCAAGTACTGTCTTGTCCAGTACGTTGAATTGTTTTACATTGACTTATTACCTTTTCAAAAGCCTGATTATACGTAACGGTATACAATTCTTTATTAAGTAATTGCTTTAAACTTTTAGAAATTTTAAACTCGTTTGGAAACAATACCATTCGAGGATTTAAACTGTACCAAATTATGGGTTCATTGTCAGAAAACCACGGAAAAATTCCACTTTTATATGCTAACAACAAGCGTTCAACAGATAAATCGCCTCCAATAGCAACCATTCCGTATTTATTGGCTGTACTTACCGGAGGAAAATAAAGCGATGCTGTTACAACATACATGATTGGTAATTAACTTCGGTTTAAAACGGCAAATCGTCTTCGTCTTCTGATAAATTAAAATCTGTAGTAGTTTCAAATTCTTGAACAGTATCAATTGGTGGTGGAGTTGAAGTATTGTTAAGTTTTTCTATTCTCCAACCTTGAATCGAGTTAAAATACTTGGTTTCTCCCTGTGGACTTACCCATTCTCTACCTCTTAAATTAATGCTAATTTTAACCGGTTCTCCAATATTATAATTGTTGAGTAAGTCTGTCTTATCTTGAGTAAACTCAACTAATAAAAATTGCGGATATTGTTCATCTGTAGTAACCACTACTTCTCTTTTTTTAAAATTTCCAAAGGTTTGAGTTTCCCCAATTTTTTTGATTGTTCCTGTAATTTCCATCGTTTTCTATAATTTTACATTGTATATAATTGCAATTCACTTTATAATTAGTTAAAATACTTATCTTTATTCCAGCTCAATTAATAGTGATAGCATACAAAGATAACATCAATTTTAATTGAAATAAAATAAATCCAATTATAAGGACTGATTATGGTTTTTTCTTCGTTAAAAAAGACAACTCAGATAATTTTAATATTAATTTCATTTGGCATTGTTTCGCTTATTTTATGGAATACGTATGTGTTTTTTCAAGAATTTAAAATACAAGAGCGAATTAAAATGGAAATTTTAGCCGCTGCTCAAAAAGATTTAGCTCTAAATACCGATTTAAACGCAAACATTCAATTACCATTAACAATAATATCTACCAATAACAACATTCCAATGATTTTGGTAAATCAATTTGGAGAGATTGAGAGTTTTCAAAATTTAGACACTACCTTGGTTAAAGTACCTGGATATATTGAAAAGCAATTAGCGGTAATGAAAAAGGAAAATGAACCCATCATTATCAATTTTTATGAAAACAAACACAGCTATATTTATTATCGAAATTCTGATTTATTAAATAAACTAAGCTATTACCCCATTACATTAGTGTTAATTTTAGTTTTGTTTAGTACCGTTATTTATTTGTTTTTTAAATCGAATAAAACTGCAGAACAAAACAGGCTTTGGACAGGAATGGCTAAAGAAACGGCACATCAAATTGGAACACCGCTTTCTTCGCTAATGGGATGGTTAGAAATTTTACGGGCAGAAAAGGTACCTGATGATATCTTACTTGAAATTGAAAAAGACATCAATCGTTTACACGAAATTACTGATAGGTTTTCAAAAATTGGTTCTGTACCTTCATTATCAATGCTAGATGTTATTGAATGTACCGAAAACTCTTTTGAATATTTAAAATCAAGGTGGTCTAAACAAATTGACTTTCACTTTAAACCTATAAATTCTAAAGTTTTCACATTGTTAAACACTCCACTCTTTAATTGGGTAATTGAAAATATTGTAAAAAATGCATTGGATGCCATGAGTGGAAAAGGAAAAATTTCGATTTATTTTGAAGAATCTGAGGATATTATAACAATATTTATAAAGGATAATGGAAAAGGTATTCCGTATGAAATTCGAAAAAAAATATTTTCACCCGGATTTACTACTAAAAAACGTGGCTGGGGTTTAGGATTATCCTTATCTAAACGAATAATAGAAGATTATCACAACGGGAAACTTTTTATAAAAGAGTCCGAAATAAACAGAGGAACAACCTTTGGAATTAGCTTAAAAAAAGTTTCACCTTTATAATTTATCGCTTATACTTTTGGCAGTATTTACAAATTCATCAGAAGTTAACTGTACTTTTTTTGTAAAACGCATATCGTCCATTTCATTTATCGGAATTAGATGAACATGAACGTGTGGCACTTCAAGTCCAACAACAGCCATTCCTATTCGTTTACAAGGTATTGCTTTTTCTAATGCAATAGCAACTGTTCTAGAAAACTGCATTAAACCGCTATAGGCATCCTCATCCAAATCAAATAGTTTATTGACTTCTTTTTTAGGAATAACAATAGTATGTCCTTTAGCATTGGGGTTTATATCTAAAAATGCTAAGAAATTATCATCTTCTGCTACTTTGTAACATGGAATTTCTCCCTGAACGATTTTTGTAAATATTGTACTCATAATTATAATTATTACAAAAAATCCCCTTAATTGGGGATTCTTATGATTAGCGTGTTATATCTAAAATTTCAACTTTTATAGTTCCGTTTGGTACAGTTATATCAACAACATCTCCTATTTTATTTCCTAGTAATCCTTTTCCAAAAGGAGAATTTACAGAAAGTTTCCCCGATTTTAAATCGGCTTCAGAATCTGCTACTAGCTTATAGGTTAAAATCATATTATTTGATAAGTTTTTAATTTTAACCGTTGATAAAATCAACACTTTTGAAGTATCAAGCTGAGTTTCATCTATAACTCTTGCTGTTGCTACAATTTCCTTAAGTTTTGAAATTTTCATTTCTAACATCCCCTGAGCTTCTTTTGCAGCATCATACTCTGCATTTTCAGACAAATCTCCTTTATCTCTGGCATCAGCAATTGCTTGAGAAGCTTTAGGGCGCTCAATGCTCTCTAAATATTCTAGTTCGTCTTTTAATTTTTTTAACCCTTCGGGTGTATAATATGCAATACTGTTCATGTTCTAATCTTTTAAAAAATACAAAAATCCCAATGCTGATGAGTTCAGATTGAGACTTCATTCACAAATATACAAAATAATTGTAAATTGCAATATTCATTGCCTAACGTAATATCATTTAAAAATGAGAGTATTTTTATTCTGTTTTTTGGTTATAATGATTTCTTTTGCTTGCGAAAGTGATCAACAAAATAACATTTTACCTCGGGTTCAAGTTAATGAAACTTTAAATTTATCAAACCCAGAATTTATTAATTTACAGGTTGCCGGTGGATGGTCATACGCAAATGGCGGAATCAGTGGATTAATTGTTTATAACCTTAATGGAAACTCTTTTAAAGCATGGGAACGCAGTTGTCCGCATTTAAAACCTTCAACTTGTACTCGAATGACAGTAGAGAATAGTTTTAAGATGAAGTGTCATTGCGATCAAAGTGAATTTAATATACTTAATGGTTCACCTTTAACTGCTGGAATTAACTTTGGTGCACGCGAATACAAAGCAACACTAATTAATGCTACCACCTTAAAAATCACAAATTTTTAGTCAATCTAACTAGAGATGTGTATTTTTGCACGAAACTACCATTGTGAAAAATTACTTTTCATCTCAATTTAAATTAGGAATCCTTGGTGGCGGTCAGTTAGGAAAAATGCTGCTTACCGAAACACAAAAGTTTGACATTTTTACTTCTGTTCTTGATTCTTCAAAAGATGCTCCTTGTGCTTTAATTGCTCATCAATTTACTGTTGGTGATTTAATGGATTTTGAAACCGTGTATCGTTTTGGAAAAACCGTTGACTTATTAACGATTGAGATTGAACATATAAACATTAAAGCCTTATACCAATTAGAAAAAGAGGGGCTTACCATTTACCCGCAACCCAGTGTCATTGAAACCATTCAACACAAAGGAAAACAAAAAGATTTTTATAAAACACATCTAATACCAACAGCCGATTTTTATCGGTATAATTCAATTAAAGAATTAAAATCTTATCCATTTGATTTCCCATTTATATGGAAATCTGCTCAATTTGGTTATGACGGCATGGGTGTAAAAGTGGTGAAAAATGAAATTGACATACAAACCTTACCTGATGTAGAGTGTATTATAGAAAAAATGATTCCGTTTAAAATGGAATTAGCTGTAATTGTTGCTCGTAATCATCAAAATGAAATAAAATCTTTTCCTGTTGTTGAGATGGAATTTCATCCGGAAGCAAATCAGGTTGAATACGTTATTTGTCCAGCACGTATTCCTGATGCTATTGCTACTCAAGCTCAGGAAGTAGCATTAAAAGTTACAGAATCATTTAATCATGTTGGTCTTTTGGCTGTTGAATTGTTTTTGACAGAAAATGACGAAATTTTAGTAAATGAAGTTGCACCTAGACCACATAATAGCGGTCATTACAGCATAGAAGCTTCGTATACCAATCAATTTGAACAGCATTTAAGAGCTATTTTAAATTTGCCTTTAGGAAATACCGATAGTAAATTAGCCGGAATTATGGTAAATTTGGTTGGCAGTGAGGGGTATTCAGGTGATGTAGTTTATCAAAATATGAATGAAATTCTAAAAATAAATGGTGTAACACCACATATTTATGGTAAAAAGCAAACTAGGCCGTTTCGTAAAATGGGACATGTAACCATTGTAAATAAATCGGTTGATACAGCTCGAGAAATTGCTGAAACAGTTAAGAATACTATAAAAGTGATAAGTACCAAGTAACGTTAATACATGTAAAAAAATGGCTAAAGTAAGTATAATTATGGGAAGCAAATCAGATTTCCCTATTATGGAACAAGCATTAAATGTTTTAAAAGACTTTAATATCTCTGTAGAAGTTGATATCGTTTCAGCACATCGTACCCCTGAAAAAATGGTAGAATTTGCAAAAAATGCTCATTTAAAAAATGTATCGGTAATTATTGCCGGTGCAGGAGGTGCTGCTCATTTACCAGGTATGGTTGCTTCATTATCTCCCTTACCAGTAATAGGAGTTCCTATTAAATCAAGTAATTCTATTGACGGCTGGGATTCTGTACTTTCTATACTTCAAATGCCTAATGGTGTACCTGTTGCAACAGTAGCTTTAAACGCAGGTCAAAATGCCGGAATTTTAGCTGCACAAATATTAGGAGCTTCAAATAAAGAAATTCTTGAAAAAGTGGTAGATTTTAAAATCAAGCTAAAAGAAAAAGTATTAAACGATTCTAAAAACTTAAATTCTCAAAATCATTATTAAAAATTTACTGTTTTCTAATTTTTCCGCTTTTTTATATTAAGAATAGTTTATTTATTTAAAATTATAGTACAGTTATTTTAAAATATTTTAGATGTTTTAACATAATAATTAAAGTATTTATATATTTCAAAATTAGTGACTTAAGTCACTTTTTTTATTAAAATAAATTTATATATTCGCCCCCTAATTTCTCCCTTTAATGATTGAAAGAAGTAATCCATTGTTATTACCTTTTGAGACGTTGTATGATACGGCTCCGTTTTCCAGTATTAAATCCAACCACTTTAAACCTGCAATTGAAGAATGTATAAAAATTGCACAAAGAGAAATTGACACAATTACAAATAATACTGAAAATCCTACTTTTGAAAATACAATCGAAGCCTTAGATTTTAGCGGTTCTTTACTTGAGGTAGTAACAAGTATTTTTTTCAATCTAAATACAGCTGAAACTACAGAAGAAATTCAAGTATTAGCAAAAGAAATTGCTCCCTTGTTATCAAATTACAGCAATGACGTATTATTAAATACTACTTTATTTTCTCGCATTAAAAAAATATATCATCATAAAAAAGACCTAAATCTTAATGATGAGCAAAATATGCTTTTAGAAAGAACTTATAAAAAGTTTACAAGAAATGGTGCAAATTTAGATGATGAATCAAAGACCAATCTAAGAGAAATAGATCAGAAACTGGCTGTATTAAAACTAAATTTTGGCGAAAATGTATTAGCCGAAACTAATAATTTTGAATTACATATTACAAATGTAGAAGACCTTGAGGGACTTCCGACCATTAATAAAAAAGCAGCTCAGGAACTTGCTAAATCCAAAGGAAAAGAAGGATTTGTGTTTACTTTAGACTTTCCTTCATACATCCCTTTTATTACCTATGTTAAGAAAAGAGAACTACGTCAAATAATGGCAATTGCTTATGGTTCAAAAGCTTTTAAAGGTAATGAATACAATAATCAAGAAAATATTAAAAAAATAGTTGAACTGCGTCACAAAAGAGCCAAATTATTAGGATACGATTCACATGCGCATTATGTGTTGGAGGAACGAATGGCTAAAACTCCAACAGATGTAAATATTTTTTTAAATGACTTACTTAAAAAAGCATTACCAGCAGCACTTAAAGAACTAGAACAATTGCAACAATTTGCTAAAAAAGATGGTATTGAAACCCTCGAAAAATGGGATGTTGCTTTTTATAGTGAAAAACTGAAAATGACTCGTTTTAATTTCGATGATGAAATCTTAAAACCGTATTTCAAGTTAGAAAATGTTGTAAATGGTGTATTTAAAATATGCGATATACTGTTTGATCTTAAATTTGAAGAATCATTTGAAATTGATAAATACCACCCAGAAATCAGAACATATAAAGTTACCGATAAACAAGACAATTTTATTGCAATTTTATATACAGATTTTCATCCACGAAAAGGAAAACGGAATGGAGCCTGGATGACCTCCTTTAAAAATCAATTTATTAAAAACGGAAAAAATTCAAGACCACATATTTCAATTGTTTGTAATTTTTCAAGAGCAACAGAAGACAGTCCTTCTCTGTTAACATTTAACGAAGTAAAAACCTTATTTCATGAATTTGGACATGCACTTCATGGGATGTTGGCAAATACTACATATAGAAGCTTGTCTGGTACCAATGTGTTTTGGGATTTTGTTGAATTACCAAGTCAACTTTTTGAAAATTGGTGCTATGAAAAAGAATCCTTAAAATTATTTGCATTTCACTATTTAACTAATGAACCCATTTCTGATGAACTTATTCAAAAAATAAAGGAATCCAGAATTTATTTAGAAGGATTAGCTACTGTCCGACAGCTGAGTTTTGGTAAACTAGACATGGCTTATCATGCAAACGCTGCTGTTAAGATTGATGATGTAAAAGACTTTGAACTAGCCGCTTTTGAAAACACTCAACTTTTTTCTGATATAAAAGAAAACTGTGTGAGCACTTCGTTTTCCCATATTTTTCAAGGAGGCTATTCATCAGGTTATTATTCGTATAAATGGGCCGAAGTTTTAGATGCTGATGCCTTTGAGTATTTCAAATTAAACGGAATATTTAACAAAGAAATATCTACAAAATACAAAAATACCATCCTCTCAAAAGGAGGAACCATTCCCCCAATGGATTTATTCTTTCAGTTTACAGGTAAAAAACCCTCTATTAACCCGCTTTTAAAACGCGCTAATCTTATTAACTAGTATGGTAAAGTCACCACAAATTTTTAAATCAAACATTACTACAAAATCACTTACAATTATTCTATTATTTTCAATTTTTTCAAATCTATTGCAATCATGCAGTAAAGATGATGATGAATTATTGCCTCAACAGAACATTACAGAAATATATCTGGAAGGTTTAGAGGCAGAAGTTGTTAGCTCTGTTAACAAACACCGAGCTTCATTAGGTCTAAAGAATTTGTATCCCATTGCTCCGGCCTATATGGAAGCTATAAATCATACTAATTATATGATTTTACAAGGGAAAATTAGTCATGATAATTTTGATCAACGAAAAGCTAATTTAATGGCAACAACCTCAGCTAAGATAGTTGCTGAAAATGTTGCTGCCGGCTTTAACAATGCTGATTCGGTATTAAGCGCCTGGTTAAGTAATCCATCACACCGAAAAAATATTGAGAATCCAGATGTTCAGTTTATAGGTGTTTCTGTTCAAAAAGACGGTTTTAACCGAAATTACTTCACTCAGATTTTTACTGGAAAGTAAGTTTTCATTTTAAAATCACCCTTTATTTCAATGAAAATTACTTTGAAATTGGAATATTTTCATTTCTACAAATGACTGTTTTTACTAATGAATGGTATGTTTTTTATAACCAATGGTAATTTTTTTACATTTTTACTTGCTTTTTAATTTTTTTCATTTTATATTTACACCGTAAAACAAGATTTACAACGTTCTTAAAAGTCTGATTGAATAAAGTATAATAAACAGATTTATAAAAAGTATCTAATAATCGAACCGTTGAGTTTTAAGTTTAAGATTTTGTATAATAAATTCAACTCAGTAGTATTAATAACATAATGTTCAATTCATAATCACCCCAAAAGATATGAAAACATCAGCTAAATTACTAGTGCTTTTTATTACCGTAATTGCACTTACTTCTTGTTCTAAAGAAGACGACATCTTTAACTCTCCTGTAGTTTCTACAGAATTGGTAACCTTTAACAACAGTTTAGAAAACGAAGTGTTAACCTTAGTTAATATTCATCGCGAAGGATTAGGTTTATCAAAAGTAGCTGCTCTTGCCCCAGCTTATTCAGAGGCAATAAATCACACAAAATACATGATTGATCAAAACAAAATTAGTCATGACAATTTTGAAGTCAGAAGTAGAAACTTAATGACTTCAGCTAAAGCTAAAGTAGTCTTGGAAAATGTTGCTGCTGGTTATACTACCGCAGAAGGCGTTGTAAATGGCTGGCTTAATAGCGAGTTACATCGTAAAAATATTGAAGACTCTTCTGTACAGTTTATGAGCGTTTCTGTTCAACAAAATGCTTCAGGCAGAAATTATTACACTCAAATTTTTGTTGGGAAATAAAAATTACACGCTTTTACCTGTAAACCCTAAGAATTCTTTCAATTAAATTAGAAGATTATGAAAACAATAGAAATAAATCACCCAAAAAAATCAAATGTTTTTAACACTAAATCAAAAATTGAAAAAACATTGATAAACTCTTTATCTCCAAATTTTTTCTACGTGAACAAATCAGGAGGTATTGTGCACCCTGAACAATGTTGTTTGTATTAATGCAACTATTGTATATCATAATTCAGTGTATTATTTGAATTAAAATCGTATAAAAATAAAAGGTTAGTAATTTTAGTATTTAGCCAAAGAGCACTTTCATGTATTACAAGTGCTCTTTTGTTATTTTATTAACTTGCTTTAATATAATAAAAATCAATATTAGCGATTTTTATATAACCATTGGTATGTTTTTTATAACAAATGGTAATTTTTTAATTTTTTTCTTTGGTTTATAATTTATTTTACTCTATATTTACATCATAAATAAACACCCCAAAAGTTTATGAAAACACTTGTTGCAAATCATGCTTTAAAGTCTAAGCTTGCTTCTAAAGATGCTTACAAAGGACCTACATTAATCAATTCCTTATCACCTAATTTTTCATACAAGAATAAGTCTGGTGGAATTGTTATACCAGAACAATGTTTAATATACTAAGTGTTTATACTGAAAATGGAATTCAATTACGTATATAAAGTTGAGTTTAATGGTTAATTATTTAAGAAGGTTAGTAGATTTTTAAAATTAATCAACATTTAAGCTAGTAAAATTTAAAGGTTAGTAGATTTATTTTTTACACATTAAAAGCATCAGTCTGGATGCTTTTTTTGTTCAAGAGCATCAGTCTGGATGCTCTTTTATTTTACGTTAATAATTCACTAGCTTTGCCCATTGAGAATCTTTTATTGATGAAACGCACTTCAATCAGTTTTACTTTAGTTGATGTAACAAATTTTAAGGAGTTGCTACTTAGTTGGAGTCAGCAATACTCAAAAATTTTCTGGTTGGATTCCAATAATTATCAAACTAACTATCCTACGTACGATGCCTGTTTAGCAATTGAAGAAAATCAAGTTATAAAATTATCAAAGACAGATAATGCTTTTCAACAGTTATCAAATTTTAGAAAACTGGTTGATGATTATATTTTTGGTTTTCTAAGTTATGATTTAAAAAACGACATAGAGCAACTTTCATCAACCAATAAAGACGAACTACAATTTCCAAGTTTATTTTTTTTTCAACCAAAAAAAATAATTTTTATTAAAGAAAATATAGCTATATTTTCATACTTATCAGCATATGCAAGTGAAATTACAATTGATTACAACAACATTTTATCCTTCACAAATCATTTGCAAGCCTTTGAGCAAAATTCACAAATAAACCTTAAACAACAAATTTCAAAAAAAAGTTATCTAAAAAAGTGTAAAGAATTACTTAAACACATCCACAGAGGCGATATTTACGAAATCAACTTCTGTATGGAATTTTATATTCAAAACCATACGTTTAATCCGTCAACTGCTTTTCAAAAACTCAATAAAATTTCAGCACCACCGTTTGCAGCTTATTTTAAAATTGATGAGTTGTATTTATGTTGTGCTTCTCCAGAACGTTATCTAAAAAAAGAGAGCAATTTAGCCATTTCGCAACCCATTAAAGGAACTGCAAAAAGGGACGAAAACCCAACAATAGACGCACAAATCAAGGAGGCACTTAGAAACAATCCGAAGGAACAATCAGAAAATATTATGATTGTTGATTTAGTGCG
>JAGXRT010000065.1 GCA_018335575.1 Bacteroidota bacterium
CAAGTATTTTTAATATGTTTTTCATAATCATTCTATTGTTTTAAATTATTGTCTTAATTTATCTTTTAAAAAGACGTTCAGATTCAAGTTATAAACCTGAACGTCTTTAAACCTAAAACAATATAATTATGGTAATAATTTTAATGCTGCAATGGTGTTTTTCAACAATGCCTCAGCATATTTAGGGTTGTGTAAACCGTAGGTATGGTCATAGTATAACAATCTGTAATTCCATACTGCCTTAGCTACAACATCTTTTAAGTTATCTCTTGAAGCTTGTGAAGATGGAACTACTAATCCACCATCTGCATCTAAAGTCCATAATGGAGCAACTCTATTAATTTCTTTTGCTAAATCTTTCATTAAATTTTTAATCTTGGTTTGCCCGCCATTGATATCATAGTTTACAACACCTGCACCGGTGTGACAGGTTTTACAATTATCAAGTACTGGTTTGAACGAGTGATTTCCTGCGCCATTTTTAGCAGCTCCCATATGACATTTTACACAAGATGCTCCTGTTCTATGTCCTCCAGTTCCTTTTGCTGGGTAGGCTACCGTACCAGGAATCTCATGCGCAAAAAACCCTTCTAACAATACAGTTTGAGTTCCATAGTGCGGGCCTGGTCTAGAAGATGTTATGTTTACAGTGCCATCAGAATTAGTAGTAATTTGGGTTCTGTAAGGATCTCTAGGCTGGTGGCAAGTAACACAGGTATTACTGTTGTTTTTAAAATCCATTACAATTGGTACACCAGCTACCCATTGTTCTGTAAATGTAACAGCAGAGCTTCCGTTTCTTAAAGCAGCATCAACACCACTAATAGCTAAAGCTGCAGATCCGTGTCCACCACTATGGCAGGTTGTACAATTGATTCCAGTAACACCAACTGGTCCGCTAGCATCTTTCATATTGGTAAATCCATTAGCTTGATATTGCTTGTAACCTTCATCATAATGACAATTTTTACAATATCTATCACCATATCCAAGCTTAGATCCATTTTTAGGGGTAAGTGCAAAAGTAGCCGGTTGAACAACCTTAAAATCAGCATTGTGACAAGACAAACAAATGTTGCTTCCATCAGCTCCATTTGTTCCGTTAGTACCATTAGTACCATTAGTACCAGCAGGCCCTTGAGGACCCATTGGTCCTGGTATTGGATCTTCACTTGTACAGTTCACCAATATAAGGCTTAATGCAATCACAAAAACAGCCTTCATTAAATTCATTTTTTTCATAATTTTTAAGTATTAGGTTTTATTTTTTACTTATTTATTATTAACAGTATAAATTTAACACTATTTTAACCAAAAAAAGCATGACAAATGTCATCATTTTTAAAATTATAACAACCTGATATTCTGATGTTTAAAAAAGTAAACATTGCTAAATAAAATGATTCTAAATAGTAAAGAGCATTTTTTTACTACAAATACAGGGTTTCATTGCAACAATTGTTACTAAGTTGTTAAAAATATCAATTGGCAGTATTAAGCTATTATTTATTGATTAAAAAACAAGATTGTGTACCTTTGAGAAAAACTTAAACGTATGAGTAACGATTTATTTCAAGCACCCGATTATTATTTTTTAGACGATTTATTATCGGATGAACATAAGCTTGTAAGAGATGCCGCCAGAGAGTGGACCAAACGAGCAGTAAGCCCCATTATTGAAGATGCTGCCCAAAAAGCAGAATTTCCAACATCAATTATTAACGGTTTGGCAGAAATTGGTGCCTTTGGCCCATATATTCCGGAAGAATACGGCGGAGCAGGATTGGATCAAATAAGCTACGGTTTAATTATGCAGGAAATTGAGCGTGGTGATTCCGGTGTACGCTCCACAGCGTCTGTACAATCTTCTTTAGTGATGTATCCTATTTATAAATTTGGATCAGAAGAACAAAAAAGAAAATACTTACCAAAATTAGCCAGTGGTGAGTTGATGGGCTGTTTTGGTTTAACTGAGCCTAACCACGGTTCAAATCCCGGAGGGATGGAAACCAAGCTTAAAGATATGGGCGATTATTATCTTTTAAACGGTGCAAAAATGTGGATTTCAAACGCCCCTTTTGCCGATATAGCTGTGGTGTGGGCAAAAGATGAAACGGACCGAATTAAAGGCTTAATCGTTGAACGAGGCATGGAAGGATTTACAACACCTGAAACTCACAATAAATGGTCATTAAGAGCATCTGCAACAGGAGAATTGATATTTGACAATGTAAAAATTCCGAAAGATTATATTTTACCCAACAAAGATGGATTAGGCGCTCCGTTGATGTGTTTAGATTCTGCACGTTATGGAATTGCCTGGGGAGCAATAGGCGCTGCAATGGATTGTTATGATACGGCCTTGCGATACGCTAAAGAACGAAGTCAGTTTGGTAAACCGATAGCTTCCTTTCAATTACAACAAAAAAAGTTAGCCGAAATGATTACTGAAATTACCAAAGCGCAATTCTTAACATTTCGGTTAGGGCAATTACGCAATGAAGGCAGAGCAACCTCGGCTCATATTTCGATGGCTAAACGAAATAATGTAAATATGGCCTTAGAAATTGCACGTGAAGCCAGACAAGTATTGGGTGCCATGGGAATAACCGGAGATTATTCTATTATGCGTCATATGATGAATTTAGAAAGCGTTATTACCTACGAAGGAACACACGATATTCATTTATTAATTACGGGGCTTGATATTACAGGTATTCCTGCATTTAAATAAAATTTTGTATAGAATAGAAAATCCCGCAAGTAGCGGGATTTTTTTATATGCTTATTTCTAATGAGGCTATAAAATTTCTGCCTGCTGCACTTATTGAAGATGCAAATTCTTTATAATGAATATCAAAAACATTATCGACCTTTAAGGTTACTTTAATTTTATCTGTAAACTTATACGAAGAACTCACATTAAAAATACTCCACTTAGGAGTTCCATAGTAGCTATTTGTACTTTGTGAAAAAGGTGTTTGCTCTATATTGTCAATTCCTTCTTCTAGGTTATACTGTTCTAATTTTTTAGCAGCATTGAATTTGTAAGCAAAAGTAGCTTCCAATTTTTTAAGCTGATACGTAAGTTCAACATCTCCAAAAAGAGGAGGAATTGACGATAAAGGTTGTTTTTTATCATAGCTTTCACCTTTGGTGTAAGTTATTGACCCTCTCGATTTAATATTCTTAGCTATTAATCCTTGATAACTTAAGGTTGATCCAAAAATATAAGCGTTTTTATTATTAATATTAGCTGCTGTAATAGCAGTAACACCATCATAAATTAAGGTATTATGACCATTCATGTTAAACAAGCCTCTGGCGATATAATTATTTAAAAGTGAGTAATAAGCGTTATATCCGATAAAAAATTTCTTTTCATTAAAATATTTAATTACACCCACTTCAGCGCTATAAACATATTCTGGTTTTAAGTAGATATTTGGAACTGTTACTTGGCCACTTTTATACCTTATTTTACCGATGTCGTCAATATTTGGCGATCTAAATCCAGACGCTAAAACCGTATTTACTTGCCAGTTTTTATTGGGTTTAAAAATGTACCCTATGGTTGCTGTTAGAGCATCATTATTGGAGTATACATCCATATCGGGCAACGTAATAAATGTTGCATCATCCCATCGAGCATTTAAAAAGGTTGCTGTATAACGAATACCTGTATTTAAGGTTGATTTTTGGTTAAGGTCTTGACGGTAATTAGCATATAATGCACCGCTAGTGTAGGTGCTACCTCCATCAGGATAACGCGATTGAATTACAAAATCTCTCGAGAACCCAACAACACTATTGCCGTTTACGGAAATTGTTTTACCAAAAGCATTGGAAGCTACTTCGTTGTGGGTAAGTTCAACGCCATAGGTTAAATTTCTGTTTTTAGCAGCATTTAACGGCACTGAAAAATCTCCGTTTAAACTAAATACATCTACATTTTCATACCTATAATAGCGATCTAAACTGTTCATTCTGCGTTCAATTCTAGATTCTTCTATTTGCTGATAGGCTAATGTTATAGTGCCATTTTCTAAAAAACTATACTCTGGATTAAAATGAAAATTACCTGCAATTAACAATCGGTCTTGAGGTCCATAATAAGACTCTGCGTAGCGTAATTTACCGTTTACAACTTCGGCTAAATTATCAAAATTTGGTATGTCTGATGAAGTTGAATATTGAATATTGAATGTCAAATCTGCATTTAAACTCAATGGAATATAAAATTTTTGAAGTACATCTAACTGATTATAACCCGAGTTTTTTTGAATAGCAGGAGTAGGATTTGTAAATCCGACTGCATGATAAAAAGTATCTGAATTGTCTGAGTATAAATTAATTTTACCCCAATCATTAAAATTATGATTGCGTTTTGTCCCCATTTTTAAATCATTAAAATCAGAATAGGAAACAGCTGTTAATGATGCCCATTTGGCGTAACTTAGCTCAATATCTGCATGTGTTGTCTTTTCTTGATTTGCACTACTGTAACGAGATAAATAATTAATGTTTACTCCCTTTTTTCCATTTATTTCTGGTTTTTTGGTGAAATAATTTATCACACCTCCTAAAGCATCAGAGCCATATATTACAGATGAAGGTCCGTAAATAACTTCGGTTCTATCAATTATCGTTGGAGAAACAGTAATGGAATTTTGCAAGTGTCCGGTTCTGTATATCGCATTATTCATTCTAACACCATCTACTACTAATAAAACCCTATTCGCTTCCATTCCTCTAATTACTGGACTACCGCCACCCAGCTGCGTTTTTTGAACCCGAATTCCGGGAATTGTTGCCAGTAAATCAGCACTTGTTTGCGGCGTTTTTTGTTTTATGTCTGACGATGTAATAATAGAAACCTGTTCAGCTACCCTGTTTTTTTTCTCTGCATCACGGCTTACAGAAAGTACAATTTCATCAAGTAACTGCGATTTTTTATACAGTTTTACTGTGTAGTTAATATCTATTAAATCTCTTTTTAGGAGTTCTAACTCTACAAAACCAAGGTGGTTAAATGAAATTATTTCATTATCGGTATACTCGTTAAGTTTTGCCTTTCCAAATTTATCGGTGTGATTCACAATTTTTTTGTTTTCATTATAAATCACCACATTTTCAATGGGTAATCCGCTTTCATATTCAACTACCTGAACAGTTTGTGCCAAAGAGTGTAAGCAGAAAAATGTAAAAAACAAGCGTATTAGGTGTTTCATATACTATTCAAAAATAGATTTTAATATGGGTAATGATTTTGGTTTGCTAAATCCACTTAAATGGAGTTCGTAATATTGAATTAAAATTGCCAATAATTGTTGTCTTCTAGCGCCGTTTAACTTTAATTGCTCTATGCTATCAAAATTTATGCCTAACAAACTTTTAAACAACTTTAAATCTTCGTTTTCTAAAACTAATATTGAGGTTGTTTTAAACATCATTTTACCTTCTTCTAAATCAAATATAGGGGCATCTATTTGTGTACTTTCTGGATAAAAACCAAGATATTTTGTAAGATTTAATAAAAATAGGAGATGGAAATTTGAAGTTTTATCGTGGGTATCTAACCAAATTATAGCAGATTTAATATAATCAAACAATGCTTGATACTCGCTTTCATCAATTAAACAAGCGTTTAAAACCTCTGCTATAAATAGTAAAATAGTTTGCTTTACAATATTGGTAGGAATGGTTAGAAAATGGTAATTTACGTGTGTTTCCTTTAAAGAGTTAAGTACGCCTCTGTTATTATGACTTGCTACTATTTCTAACAAGTTTAATGGCTGAAAAAAAGCTGCTTTTAACTTGCTTTTACCATTTAAAACTCCTTTTAACATGTAAGACTTAATACCATCTGTTTCTGTAAATAGTTTTACTATTAAACTGGTATCGCTGTACTTAAGAGAGTTTAAGACTATGGCTTGTGTAGAAACTATCATTAATTTACAATTGCAATTTTAACAGAGGATGATTCTCCGGTTTCTTCATGGTACAACATTACAACATATACACCCGAAGCAACTTTTTTACCGTTTAAATTAGTTTTGTTCCAAACTACTTTACCTCCACTTAACTCTTGACCTTCAACTATATTGGTTTCATACACCAAATTTCCTGCTGCATCTACAATTTTTATATTTGTTCCTTTAGGTAAATGTGCGCCGTTTCTTCCATCTATGGTAACAATTTCATGTTGTTTTAAAACCGGATTTGGGTAGGCATAAACCTCTGTTAAACTTTCGCCAAATGAAACAACACCGCTTTTATAGGCTACAATACCGTTATCTGTAGCAAAAAATACTTTTCCGTTTACCTTATCTACTTTAATTTTAAGTATTCTGTTTGAAGGTAAAGGCGAGTTATCTTTGTTAAAAAGATTTAAGGTTTTTTTTCCAGATGAATTGGTTTGAACAGCGCCTCCAGTATCGGTTCCAAACCATTTATTTTCTGCGCCATCAATGGCAATGGAATTTATTGTTTGTTCGCCTAATAAACGTTTTGGAATACCCTCGTCATCAATTATTATTGGATTGGCATCATAAATGGCAGATTCAAAAAAGTTTGCTGTATTATAATAAACTACCAATCCTTTTAGGGTTCCCAGCCAAAGCCTATTATTATTATCAACAGCTAATGTTCTGACGTTTAAATCTGGTAAGCTTCCTTTGGTTTGTTCTGTCGTAAGCGATTTCTTTTTATTACCGTTTTCGTTAAAAGCTAATGCGCCATTTCTTCTGGTTCCTATCCAAATGGTATTGTTTTTATCTATTACCAGTTCATTTAAACCTAAGGCTGGGTTGTACATTAAAGCGCTTAAATCAAAACTAGACCACGAACCATTTGCGCTGTATTTTTTCAATCGTTTATCTACCCAGGCATTGGCAATCCATAAATCACCTTGTTTGTCAAATGCAGATCCGTTTATTCTGATGCTGACATAATTAGGGTCAGGAAAATCTAATTTCTCTAATCCGCTGTTTAAATGTGTCCAATGTGTTTTAACCGCATCGTT
Source organism: Bacteroidota bacterium (assembly GCA_018335575.1). Classification (GTDB taxonomy): domain Bacteria; phylum Bacteroidota; class Bacteroidia; order Flavobacteriales; family Flavobacteriaceae; genus JAGXRT01. Next base: position 7,025 of record JAGXRT010000065.1, read on the forward strand.
TTCAACCACTAACATTCCACTATGCCATGAACTTAAATAGGCTTTATTAGGATTGTTAGGATCAAGTGTAATGTTTACTAAATTGATTGCCGGAAAAGTTGGGTTATATGGAATGTTTTTCCAAGATGAACCATTAAAATGACTAAATCCTAACCGCTTCCCCAACGGTGTATAAGAAGCGTCATATCCGCCATATACAACATACAGATGATTGTTATTTGCTTCAATATTAAATACTTGATTAGAATTTGGCCCGTCTGGATGTAGTTCTACAAAAGTTTGAGGCGAACTAAAATTAGCTTCTAAAATACCATATTCTTTAGTTCCTAAAAACACGTTGTTTTCAAAAGTAATAGCACTATTTAAATCAAAGAAAAAATTACTGGAAGCTACAGATTGGTGTAAACTAACATTGTTTAATAAATTATTATATACAACCGCTTCTCTTTGGGTAATTACCGTTAAATGTTCATTATTAGATTTTATTTGACGAATGGCACTACCCAATGTTTTAACATTTGTAAAAATATTGGCAGCAGAAATTTTACTTAATACCGTTCCGTTTGCTGTATATAACTCATTATTAAATTGTTTAATTGCACTAAAATTACCATTACCAAATCTAGTCCATTGCGTAAAATCAATTAAATTGGGATTTGCAATGGAGGCCTTATAAATGCCATTTTCAGTTGCGGCATAAATCATGTTTTGAAAAATTTCGAGCTGGTTAACCTTAACCATAGATGAATTGTAACCTATAAAATAAGTTTCTCCAAATTCTAATCGTTGTAAATCAAAAACTACAACTGCAAAAGCAGTACTTAAATATAATTTACCTTGATGTTCAATAATATGATTAATCTTTTTATCGGCCGCTAAAGAAAAGTTTTGAATGTTATTGGCTACCGTTATTTTTTTATTTTCATCAACAATTTCAAGTCCTCCATTTTCATAACCGATAATTAATTTTTTAAAACTTTCACTGTAATAAATTGCCGATGTTACATTACCCGATAAGCCATTAACCGATGATAATTTAGAAATCTCTTTAGCATCAATATCGTATGTAAAAATAGCATTATCAACTAATGCATAAATTTTAGAGTTAACTTTTGTTAAGTCTTTTACATTGTGGTAGGAATAAAAATCTTCCCATGATTTGCTGTAATCAACCTGAGAAAATATCCATTGAAAAGATATTAATAAAAGTAAGAGAAACTGTTTTCTCATAAGTCATTGCTTAAAATCATTCAAATATAGTTGATATTATTTTAATGCTAAAAATCTTACCTTCGCACTAAAATAATACATTATGCCTTTAGAGATAGAGCGTAAATTTTTAGTAAAAAACAACTCGTTTAAATCTGATGCATTTAAATGCAGTTATTTAAAGCAAGGGTTTTTAAATTCTGATAAAAACAGAACGGTTCGTGTGCGAATCGATGAAGAAAAAGCATATTTAACAATTAAGGGAATTTCTAATGATTCGGGAACGGTACGTTTTGAGTGGGAAAAAGAAATTGCTGTAGATGAGGCTAAGAACTTACTTTTATTATGTGAAGACGGAATTATAGAAAAAACCCGATTTTATGTAAAAAGTGGAAATCACATCTTTGAAGTTGATGAATTTTTAGGATGTAATACAGGTTTACTTATTGCTGAAATTGAACTTGATAATGAGGCTGATACTTTTAAAAAACCCAGTTGGCTTGGAGAAGAAGTTACCGGAGATGTAAAATACTACAACGCTGTACTATCGAAAAATCCCTATAAAAATTGGGGAAAAGATTAAAACTCTACTAATGGAAAAACTATAGTAGCTTTTGTTCCGGAAGAGGTTTTATTGGAAATATCTTCTAGTTTTACCAGTGTTTTTTCGCTTTGAAAAAGTGTTTTTATTCTAATATCTGTTGCTTTTGTGGCAAAGCCTAAGCGTTCATCGCGTTGAATTTCTTGTTTTTCTTTGGCTTTAGCAATTCCAATTCCATTATCAATAATTTCAAATTTTATTAAATCGTCCATTTTTGATATGATTAGTTTAATTTTCTTTTCGCCTTCAATATGCATTAAACCATGCCAAATTGCATTTTCTACATAGGGTTGGATAAATAATGGGGGAACTTTTACCAGATCAGTATTTATTTGTGGATCTATTTCTACTTCATACGTAAAACCGCCTTCAATTCTGATATTTTCAAGCAGTACGTATATTTTTAAATTACTTAACTCTTCGGCTAAAGAAATGGTGTTTTTTTGTGAGTTTTTTAATATTTCACGTATCAGTTTAGAAAATTTAGTGATGTAATCTGATGCTTTTTCAATCTGACTTTTAATTATAAAATTATTGATTGAATTGAGTGAATTAAATAAAAAATGTGGATTCATTTGGCTTTGTAGGGCCGTCATTTTTAATTCGGATGTTTCTATTATTTGCTTGGATAATAACAACTCCGTTTTAATTCTGTTTTCTTCTAATTCTTTTATTCTAAATCCGATAATGGCCGCAATCATAATTATTTTGATGGTTCCGCCTATAAAGAAAAAGAACATTGGATTTACTTCTACTGATTGTAAAAACTTATTGAAAGGATGGTAAATATAACCCGCATAAGTAACCAACAACAATGCATAGTAAATAGCTGAAAACAATATAAATATTTTTGCATGTACTCCGTTAATTCTTGAAAACTTAACAAATAATACAACGATAAAAGCAAATAAAATTGGTAAAGAAAAATAAAAGATAAGTTGTTGTGTATGAAATCCTACGGTAGCGTTAATTACAATAAGGGTTGCGCTTAACACCAATAATATTTTAATGGATAAACTTAATAAGTTATCCCATTTTGGAATATAAATTTTAGTTTGAAGTAACTCTCTTGAAAATTTTAAATACACTCCAACCGTAATGTATTGAAGTGGATAATTTATATAACTAGCCAGCCCAATTGTATAATCTTTAATTATTAAGTCTCTTAGAAAATATATGAATAACAATAAAGCATAAACACTAAAAAACAGATAAAGCTTACGTTTGTTCTGATAATAAATTATGATGTGGTAAATAAATACAATTAAAAGTGCTCCTCTTACAGATGAATAAAACTCAGAATCAAACTGTGTAAACATAAAGGCTTAGTCTAAGTATAATTTTTGAAATAATTCTGCTTTTTTACTTCTGCTTATACTGGCGGTTTTACCGTTACTCATAATTAATTCGCCTCCTAATCCTTTTAAGTACTCTTTAACGTGATCTAAATTTATTAAGTATGAATTGTGAACTCTATAGAATCGAGGAAACTGGAAACTTTTTTCAACTTCTTTTAACGTTTTAGAAACTACAATTTCTTGACCGTTATTTAAATAAATTGTTGTGTAACTTTTATCGGCTTCCATCATAACTACTTCTTCTTTTTCTAGCAAATACACTTTTCCGTCAGCAGAGATATGTATTTTTTCGTTACTAGATGTATTAGTACCCAAATTATTTAACAACATTTGAAGTTTATTTTCTAAAGCATTTTCTTCCTTAGGTTGTTCTTTGGTTAATTTTACTTTGTCAACAGCAGCAATAAGCTCGTCTTTATCTACAGGTTTTAATAGGTAATCTACAGCCGATACTTTAAATGCCTTTATGGCAAATTCATTGTGAGCTGTTGTGAAAATTAAATTAAAATTTCTGTGCGATAATTTATCTAAAAAAGTAAAACCGTCCATTTCTGGCATATGAATATCTAAAAAAACAATATCTGGTTTTATTTCATTAATTAGTGTTAAGGCCTTAATGGGTGAGTTGCAAAGCGTAATTTCTACATCTTTTATGTAAGTATTAAGCTTCCACTCTAATGCTTCTAAAGCATCTTTTTCGTCGTCAACAATTAAAACTTTATACATTTATAGCAGATTTTATGAGTTTAGTTTAATCAAAAATAAGTATAAATATATTGATAAATGCTATAAATATCAAAATATTTTAAGATTTGAATCTTTACAAATGATATAAAATAATTTATGAATGGTAGCAATTTATAAATCGATGGGTTTTTACCATTAAATGTTCGGAAACTTAAACGCTACTTTGGTTCCGGAAAAATCTTGATGTGTTAAGTCTTCGATTTGAACGTCGGTTTCTGCATTTGGATACAGGTATTGAAGTCTGTTTTTAACAATAGATGTTCCAATACCTGAGCTCTTTACTAATCTTTTTTGATTTATTTCCATTCCTTTTTGATATCCAATTCCGTTATCAATAACTTCTAATAAAAAGTGTTTTGAAACTTTTCTAACCTTAATCAAAAGTTTTTTAGATCCTTGCTTGTGAGCTAATCCGTGCCAAATTGCATTTTCTATAAATGGCTGTAAAAACATTGAAGGAACTTTAATAAAATCTAAGCTAATATTATCTTCAACTTTAATTTCAAATTCAAAGCCGTCTTCTATTCTGGCTTGTTCTAAAACAACATAAAGTTTAATTATTGCTAACTCTTCTGCTAATGATACCGAGTTTTTTCTAGAACTGTTTAATATTTCTCTTATAAATCTTGAAAACTTTGTTATATAGTCAGAAGCCTTTTCAACATTGTTCTTAATAATTAAACTATTGATACTGTTAAGCATATTAAAAATAAAATGTGGATTCATTTGACTTTTAAGCGCTTCCATTCTCAATTTTTCTGTTTCAACTTTTTGTTGGCTTAATTTTAAATTTGATTCTGTTTCCTGCGCCTCGATTGTTGTAATTCTATATCCCAAAATAAATGCTGTGCTAATCATCTCTATTGCTACACCTGTATACATAAAAACTTGATAATGTATAATTTGCCTTAAAGATAAACTCAAATCACTTACTGCTGATAAAACCAACGTTACGCTTCCTAATAACAAAACAGATAGAGCACCAACCTGAAAGAGAATTGAAATTTTAGGCTCTTTTTTATAGGCTCTTTTAAATGTACTTACTGAAAAATACAACACTACAATTAGTAATAGGGCATTTAACAGCAATACAATTAATTTAGATACTAAAAACTGGGAAAAGTAAATCAACGCTGCAATGCCAAAAATTATTTTTACAACCCTTTTAGTATATAAATCCCACTTTACATCTAGTGTTTTAACATTTAAAACCTCGCGCGAATAAAGGAAATACACTAAAATAATAATGTATTGAAAAGGTAGAATTATTAAGAAAATATCCTTCACCGTGAAAGGTTCATATTTCCATAAATTTAAATTTATAAAAAACAGTAAACTGTAAAGGCTATAATTTAGAAAGAACTTTTGTTTATTGTTTAAATATAAAAGGAAGTGTATAACAAACAATGCGAATAGTCCGCCGCTAATCCAAGAAAAAAAATCGGAATAAATAGTTAGGAACATTAAGGGTCAATTTGTTTTTTACTATTACTTGTACCCAAATTTAAGATTCTTTTTTAAATATTGTGAACCTACTAAATATTTATTTTTATTGTAAAAAAGAAACCTCGACCTTAGTTAAGATCGAGGTATTAAATAAACCACCCCAAAAGATTTATTTTAATATTAAGATACATCAAATATACGACTAAAACTTTAAGTTAGTAATTTTGCTAAAGTTAATATTGTAAAAACTTTGCATATGGTAATGAATTTATAATATTTGGTATGTTTTAGTTTATTAATGGAAATGAGATATGAACTCTTGTGCCAGATTCGGTATCGTTAGTTAAATCATTGTATTGGATTTTAATATTTTTAGAATTAAATACTTTTTTGATTCTATAAATAGCAGAATCTGTAGCGCCATTAACACTCTTTGTAATCTTTAACTTTTGTAATTCTTTGGCTTTATTTATACCTATTCCATTATCAATAATATCAAAACATATTTCTTTATTCGTACGTTTTACAAAAAGCGTTAAATTTTTATCTCCTTGTTTATGTGATAATCCGTGCCATATTGAATTCTCTATAAAAGGTTGTAAAAATAAAGGAGGCACTTTTATGGTATGTAAATTAATTCCTTCTTCAATAATTTCATTAAAATTAAAATTGTAGTTTGCTCTAATTCGTTCTAAAGTAATGTATATGCGTAAATTTACAATTTCATCGTGTAAAGAAATCGTTGTCTTGTTTGAGTTATTTAGGATGTTTCTAATGAATCTGGCGAACTTGGTAATAAAATCTGAGGCTTCCTCAACACTGTTTTTTAGCACTAAATTATTAATTGAGTTTAAAGTGTTAAATAAAAACAATGGATTTAACTGACTCTTTAACGTCATCATTTTAAACTCATTAATTTCGATTCTAGATTTACTAATTGCTAAATCTAACTTAGCTTTTTCATCTAATATCTCTTTGTATCTAATGCTTATTAAAAAAGCAAATAGTAAAAATTCAATTATAATTCCTGTATACAAAAAGAACATTTTATGTACGCCAAAATCTAAAAAGAATGCATCAAGTTTTAATACATAAATAAGCACTGTTACGAGCAATAAACTTAATAAAGTTAGGGAGCCTATAATAAATAGTTTAACATACCATAAATCATTTTTAACTTTGTAAAAATTATAAAAAGCGATAAAAATAGCACTAAAAATAACCCCTAAAAACACAAAGGTTTGGATGTTTTTATTTATAAAGTATGCTATAAAAATAAGCGCTAACGATGTTAAAAAAAGAATTTCTACCGTGGCTTTTAAAATTTTATCCCATTCTGGGTTTATTTCTTCTGTATGCAATAATTCTCTTGTAAATTTGAAATAGTAGGCAAAACCCATTAATTGAAAACTTCGATCAGCATAATAAAAAAAGGGAGGTATATCATTTATGTATATATGGCTAAGTAAGAAAACGTATAAAAAGAATGAATATAATGCGTAATACACATAAATTTTATTGTGGTAAATAAGGTAAATAATTAGGTGATAAATTGTTAAAAATAAGATTGCTCCTCGAATCATCGAATAAAATTCAGAAGTCAAATTTGTTAAATTTAACGAGTGTAGCATTAAAATAATTTTTGGGGGTTAAGAAAAACTACTTTACATAATCTGTCAAATGCTTTTTAAGAATTTCAATACTGTTTTCAAGATATCCTTTTTGTCCTCTTTCCTTAGCTATTTCAAGAATATCTAATAAATCATCTTTATCAACAGGTTTCAATATATATAACAAGTTAGCTAGTTTAGAAACACGTATAGCCATTTCATCATAAGCCGTAGTAAAAATTAAATTAAACTTCAGGTTTGAAAGTTTCATTAAAAATTCAAAACCGTTTAATTCTGGCATATGAATATCTAAAAACAAAATATCAGGTTTGAACGATTCAACCAAATCAATTGCTTCTATAGGAGAATTACATTTAGCAATTATTACATTACCAACGTATCTATTTAATTTCCATTCTAATGCTTCAATCGCATCTAATTCGTCATCGACTATTAAGAATTTTAACATGCCTAATATTTAAAGGTTTATCTACGAAATTACAATTATTTTAATAGTTAACTTATTTTATTTTATATTTTCGACTGATTTTTATCTTAAATAATTAAAATTTAAGGCAAAACATATAGAAAAACAGCAAAAAAATGACTGATACTTCCAAGCAATACAAATACATGAAAAATAGCGTGGTTAAATTTAATTTTTTTTAGGGCATAAATTACAGCTCCAACAGTATAAAAAATTCCGCCTAAAAATAACCAAAACAGTCCATTTGGTGGTAAGCTTTGTATTAATGGCTGTATAGCAAATACAACCATCCATCCCATTGCAACATAGGCAATGGTAGAAATTATATCAAACCTGCCTGTAAAAAAAATTTTAACAATAATACCAATTGCAGCTATTCCCCACGAAACACCAAATAAAACCCATCCAATTGTCCCGTTTAAAGTAACCAAGGTAAAAGGTGTATACGATCCTGCGATAAGAATGTAGATAGCACTATGATCTACAATATTAAAGCGGTAGCGCCATTTAGGATTTTGAATGCTGTGATAAATTGTAGATGCCGTGTAAAGAGCTAATAAACTGGCTCCATAAATACTAAAACTTACAATATGCCAAACAGTTCCATAGATACTTGCAAATACTACCAATAAAACCAATGCAACAATACTAAATCCAATACCAATAGCATGTGTTATTATATTTAACTTTTCTTCGGTAGGGCTGTAAAAATGGAGGGGACGTTTTTTCATTTTTTATCTTTATTTTTTTTTATATCGGCAATTAATTCATTATACATCATCTCGTATGCAATTTTACGAATACTATTTTTATCAATCATGCTAAGATGCTCAGTTTCTAAAATATTCAGAATTTTAACCCTTAACTCACCAGGACTACCCGATGTAGTTGTGTACGAAAATCGTTTTTTACAATCATAAAAAACCATAGGAACTATCGGAATTTTATGCTCAATTGCTAACGAAAAAACGCCGTTTTTAAATTCATGTAAAACGATGCTTTCATCACTTGGCACCATTCCTTCAGGGAAAATACAAATTCCGAATCCTTTGTTTATTTTATTTTGAGCGCTTTGATATACCTGTTTCCTGCTTTCAGCGTCGCCTCTGTCAACTAATATACAGGTTCTTTTGTAAAAAAATCCAAATATTGGTAAGTTAACCAACTCCTTTTTCCCGACAAAAACCATGGGATATTTAACAATTTTCAGCATTACAAAAACATCAATCATCGAGGTGTGGTTGGCGGAAAACATATAACTTTTTCCTTCAATAATTGGATTTTCACCAACAAGTTTAACTTTAAATCCCATAGCAAACAATACAATTTTTGCCCAAAAGCGGGATAATTGATAAAATGCAGGATAAAACCGATCATTAGAAGTTAATATTACCAACACCGGTAATAAAATTATAATAATCAATCCTGCTACAACATAGAACCAAACCCGCCAAATACCGCGCAATATATTTTTTAATACTTCCATATGAACGCTAAACAATTCAATATTAGTTTATCATGTTTCCAAAAATAGTAATTAATATCTATAATTCGATTTAAAGTTGAATTGTGTATTTTTGTTTGCATCAAATTAAATACCATGTCAAGAATTTTAACAGGAGTTCAAAGTACCGGTACTCCTCACTTAGGAAATATTTTAGGAGCCATAAAGCCAGCTATTAAAATGGCTGACAATCCAGTAAATGAATCGTTTCTTTTTATTGCCGATATGCATTCGCTTACTCAGATTAAAGATGGAGATATCTTGCGTGCCAACAATTACAGTACTGCAGCAGCTTGGCTTGCGTGTGGTTTAGATATAAATAAAACCGTTTTTTACCGCCAAAGCGATATACCTGAAGTTACGGAATTGGCATGGTATCTCAGCTGTTTTTATCCCTATCAACGATTAACCTTGGCGCATTCTTTTAAAGATAAAGCCGATCGTTTAGCTGATGTGAATGCTGGATTATTTACTTATCCCATGTTAATGGCTGCTGATATTGTATTATACGATGCAGAAATTGTTCCGGTTGGCAAAGATCAATTGCAACACTTAGAAATGACTCGGGATGTAGCAGCGCGTTTTAATCATCAAATGGGCGAAACCTTTGTATTACCAGAAGCAAAAGTTGAAGAAGAAACTATGTACGTTCCGGGTACCAATGGGGAGAAAATGAGCAAATCCAAAGGAAATATTATTGATATTTTTCTTTCAGATAAAGAGCTTCGTAAACAGATTATGAAAATAGAAACCGACTCTACACCATTAGAAGCACCTAAAAACCCAGAAAATTGTAATTTATTTGCTCTTTATAAGTTGATTGCTTCCAAAGAACAAACTAGCGTGATGCGTCAAAATTATTTAGCAGGTAATTACGGATACGGACATGCCAAACAAGCTTTTTATGAGTTAGTTTTAGAAACGTTTAAAAAAGAACGCGAGTTATATCAGTATTATATCGAAAATACTGATGAAATCGAAAAAAAATTAGCAATTGGAGCAGAAAAAGCCAGGATTGTTGCAAGAGAAGTATTACAACGTTGTAGAAAAAAATTAGGGTATTAATCACTAGTTAAATATTTTATATCTTTGATATCTTATAAAAATATTTAAAAATGGGAATGAATAAAAATACTGTATTAGCTTGGGCAACCTTTATAATGATTATTATGGGTATTGTTCTTATAAGCCTTGGTGCTTTTCGCTATTACGAAATAGCCGGATGGGGATTTAGTGCCGTAGGTATCGGGTTTTTTGCGATAGCATGGGTGTTTAACGCACTCAAAGGACGCGTTTAAGTACATCAACACAAAAATGCCTAGAAAATCTAGGCATTTTTATTTTTAATGACACTATCCTATAAACTGTGTAAGTTGTAAAATATCAGGGTTTAACTTTTACTTAAAGTTGGACCCTTTTTTCATAAATAGTTAAGAACTGATTGAGAATTAATCCCCAATTAGGGATTGGCATTGACCATTTTTTGGTTGCTTCTCTTAACGCCAAATATACGGATTTTAGCACAGCTTCATCCGTAGGGAATGACAATTTGTTTTTGGTGTATTTTCTAATTTTCCCATTGAGGTTTTCAATTAAATTGGTAGTGTATATAATTTTTCTGATTTCCAAAGGGAAGTCAAAGAATACGGTAAGCTCTTCCCAGTTCTCTTCCCAGGACTTTACAGCATATGGATATTTGTAATTCCATTTGGTAGCAAAATCATCTAAAGCGGCTCTGGCCGATTGTTTGGTTGGTGCATTGTAGATTTCTTTCAAATTCCTGGTAAATTCTCTTTTATCTTTCCACACCACGTATCTGGCTGAGTTCCTAATTTGATGTACCACACAGATTTGTGTTTTTGACTCAGGAAATACATTGCTAATAGTATTGGTAAAGCCGTTGAGATTATCGGTAGCAGTTATCAAGATATCTTCTACCCCTCTGGATTTTAAATCGGTTAAAACTCCCATCCAAAAACTAGCACTTTCACTCTTCCCTAGCCACATCCCCAAGACCTCTTTTTTGCCTTCTCTATTGAGTCCTACAGCTAAGTAGATGGTTTTATTGATAACCTTAGAGTTTTCTCGTACTTTAAAGACAATGCCATCCATCCAGACAATTAGATATACCGCATCGAGCGGTCTGTTTTGCCACGCTACAATGTCATTAGCAACACTATCGGTAATTCTGGAGATGGTTGAAGTGGATACTTCAAAATTATAAACTTCCCTGATCTGCTGCTCGATATCGCTATTACTCATTCCTTTGGCATAGAGCGATACAATAACGTTTTCCAGTCCATCCAGGATATTCTGACGTTTGGGAACTATCATAGGATTGAAGGAGGAATCTCGATCTCTTGGAACTTGGATCTCGGATTCTCCAAAAGAAGTCTTAATTTTTTTGCTGGAAAAACCATTTCTGGCATTGGCATTGAGTGCTTTTTCGTGTTTCTCATAACCCAAGTGAGCATCTAATTCGCCTTCGAGCATCTTTTCAATACCTCGTTTTTGAAGTTGGGCTAAAAAACTATACAATTCTTCGCCTGTTTTGAATTGCTTTAAAAATTCATCGGTTAATAATTCGTCTTTTTTCATAAGTGTATAAAATTTAAAATTAAACAAAAAAATATCGGGGTTTGCAAACCCCGATATTTTTTAACTTACACACTTAGTGGGATAGTACTTTTTTAATTGATATAAACTTAGTCTAATTCTTCTTTTACTTTTGCGTCTGGTGCATTTTTTGCGACTGAAGCAATTCCATTTTCTCGTGCTGCAACCGATTCATACATTTCACTGTTTCCAATAATTTGTCCATTTGTTGCTTTTAGGTTAAAATACGGTTTACCGTTTTTAGATTCAAGCCTATCAAATCGTGCATCAACCTGAGAATTTTTACGAACAGATTCAACTCCGTTTAAGCATGCTGCTTTAGTAGTATATCCTTCACTGCCAAGTATAACTTGACCGTTTCCTGCCTTTAACACAAATTGAAAATCCCCATTCTTACGTTTACTAATTACAAATGATCCCATAATTATAAAGTTTAAAATTATTAATATATTATTTATTAGTACTTTAAATATAATACTTTAATTTTAATTAAGGAGTTGGATTTGGATATTGCTCAGAAATTAACTCAATTTCTTTGATAATTTCATTTGATAAAACAAGCTCAATACTGTCAATATTTTCAATTAGCTGTGGCATTTTTGTAGCTCCGATAATGACACTGGCTAAAAAAGGTTTATGCAAAATATAAGCTATTGCCATTTGAGTTAAACTTAACCCATGTTTTTCGGCAATATCCATATAGCTTTTTATGATATGATCTATCGGCTTTTTAATATACCTGTTCATTTGTGGAAATAAAGTCAAACGTGCTTTTTCAGGATTTTCTCCATAAAGATATTTACCGGTCAATACTCCAAAGGCCAAAGGTGAGTATGCTAAAAGTTTAACATTTTCACGATGTGAAACTTCGGCTAATCCTGTTTCAAAAGTTCTGTTTAATAATGAATACGGATTTTGAATAGTGATAGGTGCATTAACCTTAAGATTTCTACTTTCTTCGCAAAAACGCATTAAGCCCCACGGTGTTTCATTGGATACTCCATAGTAGCGAATTTTACCACTTTTAACAAAATCATTTAAAGCCATTAATACTTCAGCAAAATTATCATTCCACGCTTCAGTTTCATGTGGTACATAATTGCGAACTCCAAAACTGTTAACGCTGCGCTCAGGCCAATGCAATTGGTATAAATCGATAAAATCGGTCTGTAATCTATTTAAACTCTTATCAATAGCATCGGTTAAACTTGCTTTTGAAAAATCCAATGGTTTACGTATATACTTAAAATTATTGCTAGGGCCCGCTATTTTTGTAGCTACAATAACTTTATCGCGGTTATTTTTTAACCAACTTCCTAGTATTTTTTCGGAACTTCCCTGTGTATTTACATTTCCAGGTACTGAGTACATTTCGGCTGTATCAATAAAATTAACACCCTTAGAAACAGCATAATTTAATTGTTCATGTGCTTCTTTTTCAGTGTTTTGTTCACCAAAAGTCATGGTGCCTAAACATATTTTACTTACTTTTAAATTAGTGTTGGGTAACTTTGTGTACTTCATTTGATACTTGTTTTTATAAAAAGAACTATCAATTAATTGATAGTTCTTTACCTTTATTAACTTTAATATTTATTCTAAAACCGCTTGAATACCTGGTAAAATACTTCCTTCTAACATTTCTAACATAGCACCACCTCCGGTAGAAACATAGCTAACTTTATTTTCAAAATTAAATTGTTTTACGGCTGCTACAGAGTCGCCGCCACCTACTAATGAAAAGGCTCCATCTTCGGTAGCATCTGCTATGGCATTGCCCAATTCTATAGTTCCTTTTGCAAAATTTGGCATTTCAAATACTCCAACCGGACCGTTCCATAGTATGGTTTTTGCTTGTGCAATTACAAACGAAAATCCAACATTGGTTTTAGGCCCAACATCTAATCCCATCCATCCATCTGGTATATCATTAACATCCGCTATTTTGTATTTGGCGTCATTGCTGAAAGAATCGGCAATTACGGCATCAATTGGTAAATGAATTTTTACGTTTTTTTGCCTGGCTTTTTCTAAAATTTCAAGTGCTAATTCTAATTTATCATCTTCTACCAACGAATTGCCAATTTTACCTCCCAGTGCTTTAATGAATGTAAATGTCATTCCTCCACCAATAATGATATGATTTACTTTATCAAGAATATTTTCAATAATTCCTATTTTTGATGAAACCTTGGCGCCTCCTAAAATGGCTAAAACGGGTTTCTCACTGTTTTTTAATACTTTATCAATACTTTCAATTTCTGCAGCCATTAATAATCCAAAACATTTGTTATTAGGAAAAAACTGAGCGATGATGGTTGTTGAGGCGTGTGCTCTATGAGCTGTACCAAAAGCATCATTTACATAAACATCACCAAATTTTGATAATTTTTCAGCAAAAGAAACATCGCCCGCTTCTTCTTCATTGTAAAACCGTAAGTTTTCTAACATTAAAACTTCGCCTGGCTTTAAGTTTTTTACAGCTAATTCTACTTTTTCACCAATACAATCCTCAACAAATTTTACCTGAATTCCCAATATTTCAGTTACTTTATATACAATATGTTTTAACGAGTATTTTTCTGTAACACCTTTGGGTCTTCCTAAATGAGACATCAAAATAACACTTCCACCATCATTTAAGATTTTCATTATGGTTGGCTTTGCAGCTTCTATTCTGTTGGATTCTGTTACTTTAAATGCGTCGTTTAACGGCACATTAAAATCAACTCTTATAAGTGCTTTTTGATCTTTAAAATTAAAATCTTTAATAGTTTTCATACGATAATAGCTCTAGTTTACTTTTATATTTTGATGTTACTTTGAGGTTTTTGTAAAAATCACTCAAATTTAAGCAAAGATACTGCTCATTATGAAATTTTAAATTATAAAATTGATATTTTTGACATATTAAACTCAGGTTATAAAATGGATTTTACGGATGTTTTAGGGCTTACTTTTATCAAAAAACACTTGCAACAAAGTGCAGACTTGGGTCGTATTCCACATGCACAATTATTTGTAGGTGCCGAAGGAAGTGGAACATTACCCATGGCTTTGGCCTATGCTCAATATATTTTATGTAAAAGCAGTAATGATGAAAAGTCATGTAAATTAAAGTGTTCAAAATTAATGCATCCCGATTTGCATTTTGCCTTCCCTATTGCCAAAAATGAAGAAGTAAAAAAAGATGTAGTAAGTAATTCTTTTTTAGCTGATTGGAGAAATTTTTTAGCGTTAAATCCATACGGTAATTTATTTGATTGGTTGCAATTTATTGGTATTGAAAACAAACAAGGAATTATAAATGTCGATGAAGCTGAACAAATAGTAAAATCATTAAAGTTAAAATCGTATGAAGGTGGTTATAAAGTGATGATTATTTGGATGGCAGAAAAAATGAATACTTCTGCAGCCAATAAGCTTTTAAAATTAATTGAAGAACCACCTGCTCAAACCGTATTTCTTTTAATTACCGAAAATGAAGAACAGATAATTACTACAATACGCTCGCGTTGTCAAGTACTACATTTCCCCGTTTTAAGTGAAGAAGATTTGGTTAAAGGCTTATTACAAAAAACTGAACTAAATGAAAGTGAGTCGATTATAATAGCTCAACAAGCCAATGGAAACTTTAATAAAGCACTTAAAATTACTCAAAATAACAGCAATGATACCTTGTTTGAAGAATGGTTTATAACCTGGGTACGCCATGCTTTTTTGGCTAAAGGAAATGCTACCGTAATATCTCAACTTGTTGAATGGAGTGAACAAATTGCAGGTAAAGGAAGGGAAACCCAAAAGCAGTTTTTGCACTATTGTCTGTTATTTTTTAGACAAGCATTACTTCAAAATTACACAGTTTCAGAACTTGTTTTTTTAAAGCCTAAAACAGAAAACTTTAAGTTTAATAGTTTTGCAAAATATATACACGGTGCTAATATTGTTGATATTGTAAAAGAGCTTGATGACGCAATATATCATATTGAACGAAATGGAAATGCAAGAATTATTTTCTTAGATTTATCCATAAAACTGACTCGTTTGTTACATAAAAAAGAATAATATATTACTGATAAACAGTGTTTTAAATAAAAAAAGCCAGTTAATAGACTGGCTTAATCTTTATCAAAAATAGTTACTTATTTCTTTTTGTATGCTTTGTTTAATTTTTCTAAAACTTGCTCTGTAACATTTAAATCTTCATCACCATACATAACAGTGCCTTTGCCATTGGTTCCAAGTATAATTTTATATCCATTATCCTTAGCATATTCAGCTACGAAACTATCTACTTTCTTTGATAATGCATCAAAACTTTCTTGCGATAACTGTTGTAGCATTTGAGAAGCTTGTTGTTGCTGACCTTGAATTTGCTGTTGTTCTTGCATCAACTTTTGCTCTAATTGTTGACGGCTTGGAGCAGACATGCTTCCTGCTTTCTTTTGGTAATCATCAACTTTTTGCTGAAATCCTAAAGCTAAACTATCTAAACTAAATTTCAATTTATCTTGTTTTGCTTTTAAATCAGATTCCATGCTTTTGGTTTCGTCATAGCCTTTCATTAATTCTTCAACATCAACATAGGCAATTTTTTGTGTACATGATGCTAACGAAAATACAGCCGCCAGTACTAAGAGAATTTTTTTCATGTTAAAATTTGTATTTAAATATTATTATGCGAATATATTAAAAATAGGTTGTGAAAGTATTTTTTAGTTAAAAATTAGATTAATAAATAAATATTATTGAAATATATAATTGAAATTGATAATTTTTATTTAAAATGACTTATTTTAAAACGATTTAAAGCCTCTTTTCTGTTTATTTAGATATTTCCCTTGTTTGGGTAAAATAAATTAATCCAAACTAATTTAAATCGATTTTCTTGTTTTTAATAATGAAAATATGTGACGAATACTCATCTGAAAGTATGGCTTTGATGTTTGACTGCAATCCGATTAAAAATCCATTGAAAAAATTCATTTTACCAGTTTTATATTTTTCACTCAAAAGCGAAACATAAAATGAATCCATTTTCATTGGAAATATTTTGATTACTTCCATTTGTTCTTTTTCAAATAACAACTTTATCGCTTTTTTAGAAAAATGCCATAAATGTCGAGGCACATCATAGGCTGCCCAAAATTTTCCATAATACAAGGCATCGTAGCTTTTAAAATTTGGCACAGCTATAATTAAAGTTCCGTTTGGTTTTAACATAGATTTTAACTGAAGAATATATGATTGTACATCCGGGACATGTTCCAACACATGCCACATGGTAATAACATCAAATTTTTGAAAGTCTTTTACTTGGAGCTGCATTAAGCTTTCAAAAATTATTTGGTGTTGAATAGTTGATTTTTCAAATTTCTTGCTTGCAATTTCTCTAGCCTTACTGTTAGGTTCTATTCCAACAACAGACCAACCGTTAAGGTACATTGCATTTAAAAAATCAGCGGTTCCTGTTCCAATGTCTAAAACCGTTTTAGATTCGGATCGTAATGAATTTAATAAGGTAACTTTACTTGAAATTGCATTTTTCTTTACCAATTGATACATTTTTTCAAAGAGCGATTTATTTGAATCGGTGTGTGAAATATAATCTGAATTATCATAATACTTTCCTAGTTCTTCGTTAGTAGGTTTTGGGTAAGTTACTAACATATCATATTTTTCAGAATAATATAATTCAAATTTTTCTTGAGTTAATGAGTAATCCTGTACGGAAATAAAATGCTTTAATTGCTCTGAATCGAATTGTAACATAATTATAAAAAATAAAAAAGTTCCACGTGGAACTTTTAAAAATATTACCTACCCATATACACCAATAATACAGAAATATCACTTGGAGAAACTCCGCTAATTCTACTTGCCTGAGAAATGGTTTCGGGTTGTATTTTAATTAATTTTTGCCGGGCTTCTATTGATATATTTTTTACCTTATTGTAATCAAATGATTTTGGTATTTTAATATTTTCAAGTCGATTTAATTTATCAGCATTATTTTTCTCTTTATCGATATACCCTGAATATTTAATATAAATATCTACCTGATTAAGCATTTCTTCATCCAGTTCATGTTTTGAAATAAACTCAGAAACCCCAGGAAAAGTTTTAATATCATCAAAACTAAGTTGCGGTCGAGCAGCAATTTTAAACATCTTCATTGATTGACTAATAGGCGCTGAATCTTTGGCTTCTAAGATAGGATTAATAAAATAAGGCGAAATACTACTTTCTTGAATAAATTCTATCAACTTTGCAACTTTCTGATTTTTTTCAATAACACGATTCATTCGCTCCTCTGATGCCAATCCCAACGCATAGGCTTTTGGTGTTAAGCGAATATCAGCGTTATCTTGTCTGAGCAAAGTTCTATATTCTGCTCTTGATGTAAACATTCTATATGGTTCCTCTGTCCCTTTGGTAATTAAATCATCTATCAATACACCTATATACGCTTCATCTCTTTTTAATACAAAAGGATCTTCATTTTTTACTTTCAATGCTGCATTAATACCTGCCATGATACCTTGTGCCGCCGCTTCTTCATATCCGGTAGTTCCATTTATTTGCCCTGCAAAATACAAATTAGCAACCAACTTTGTCTCCAACGTATTTAATAACTGCGTAGGTGGAAAATAATCATATTCAATAGCATAGCCATATCTTAAAAATTTTACCTGCTCAAATCCAGGCACCATTCGTAAGGCTTTATCTTGAATATCGAATGGTAAGGATGTTGAAAAGCCATTCACATACACTTCTATCGTATCCCAACCTTCGGGCTCTATAAATAATAAATGACGTTCTTTCGATGCAAATCGATCAATTTTATCTTCGATGGATGGACAATAACGAGGTCCAACTCCACTTATTGTTCCGGTAAAAAGTGGTGATCTATCAAACCCTTCACGCAATAAATCATGTACTTCATTAGACGTATAAGTCATATAGCACGATCGTTGTTTTTTTAATACTGCGGTTTGATTTGAGTACGAAAACTTTTGAGGAAATTCATCGCCAGGCTGTTCAGTCATTTTTGAAAAATCCAAGGATCGCACATCCACTCGCGGTGGAGTACCAGTTTTCATTCTACCTGATTCAAAACCTAGTTTTATTAAAGCTTCAGTAATACCTTTTGAAGCAGCTTCACCTGCCCTTCCGCCCCCATAGGATTTATCACCTATGTGAATTTGACCGTTTAAAAAAGTACCATTTGTTAAGATAACAGCATCTGCTAAAAATTCTACACCAAGTTGGGTTTTAACTCCTTTTACCACATTATCAACTACAACCAATTCAGTAACCATTTCTTGATACATATCTAAGTTGGAAATTGATTCGAGTGTTAAGCGCCACTCTTCAGCAAAACGCATTCGATCACTTTGAGCCCTCGGACTCCACATTGCAGGACCTTTTGATTGGTTAAGCATTTTAAATTGTATAGCAGTTTTATCGGTTACAATCCCCATGTATCCACCAAGCGCATCAATTTCACGCACAATCTGACCTTTCGCAATTCCACCAACCGCTGGATTACAACTCATCTGCGCGATGGTTTGTAAATTCATTGTAATCAATAAGGTTTTTACTCCTAAATTAGCAGCTGCAGCTGCAGCTTCACAACCTGCGTGACCTGCGCCTACTACTATTACATCATACTTCAATTTCTCCATAATTAACATTTAATTGTTCCACGTGGAACATAATAAAAACACTCCTTAATGACTGATTATTAGTTATTTATAAATTTTTTAATACAAATTTCTTCATTTTTCCGCATAAGTACAGTCTCTTTTTCAGTTTTATCTTTAAATCCGATAAAATGAAGTATCCCGTGCACCATAACTCGTAATAATTCCTCATTAAATTCTACTGAAAACTTCGTGGCATTTTCCTTTACACGTTCTATAGAAATAAAGATATCACCGCTTATTAGCTTACTTTCCGAATAATCAAAACTGATTATATCAGTTAAATCATCGTGGTTTAAATATTGCCGATTGATATTTAATAAATACGTATCATCACAAAATATATACGAAACATCTCCTAATTCAAAACCGTAATCACCTATTATACTTTTTATCCATCGTTCATAATTTGATTCATCTATCAACTCAAAGTCTAATTCATAATTAAATACAATCATGCTCATTATTTTTTGCAAAATTACGTAAACTCTTTTAAATAAAATGTGTACCTCCCTACTGTTAAAATTGTAAAGAAGTTAAAACGGTTTATCTTTGCGATAAAATATTATTTATGAATACTAATGTTCGTGTGCGTTTTGCTCCCAGCCCAACAGGTCCTTTACATATTGGTGGAGTTAGAACTGCACTTTTTAATTACTTATTTGCAAAAAAATACCAAGGTACTTTTATCCTTAGAATTGAAGATACCGATAGAACACGTTTTGTACCTTCCGCAGAGCAATACATTGTAGATAGTTTGAATTGGTGCGGAATTCCTTTTGATGAAGGAGTTGGAAAAAATGAAAAATTTGGTCCTTACCGTCAAAGTGAACGCGCTGCTATTTATAAAAAATATGCTGATGAATTAATAGCTAACGGATGGGGTTATTACGCTTTTGATAGTAATGAAGAGTTGGATACTTTACGCCTTTCCTATGAAAAAGAAGGAAAAACTTTTATATACAATCATCATAACAGAACAAAATTACAGACATCCTTAAATTTATCTTCTGATGAAGTTTCAAACAAAATAAATAATGGAGATCCATTTGTAATCAGATTTAAAACTCCAGAAAATGAACAATTAATTCTTAATGATATTATTCGTGGAGAAATAAAGATTGACACCAATACGTTGGATGATAAGGTATTATTTAAAAGTGATGGAATGCCTACCTATCATTTAGCAAATATTGTGGATGATCATTTAATGGAAATTACGCACGTAATTAGAGGTGAAGAGTGGTTGCCATCGATGGCGTTGCATATACTTTTATACAGAGCCTTTAATTGGATTCCACCAAAATTTGCACACTTACCGTTAATTTTAAAACCAGTTGGGAAAGGAAAATTAAGTAAACGCGATGGTGAACAATTAGGGTTTCCAGTATTTCCACTTGAGTTTGTAAATGATACTACCGGAGAAACTGTTAAAGGGTATAAAGAAGAAGGTTATTTACCAGAGGCATTTATAAATATGCTTGCTTTATTGGGATGGAATCCGGGAATTGAACAAGAACTTTTTTCTAAAAAAGAATTAATACATTTATTTGATTTGGAGAAAGTCGGTAAATCGGGTTCTAAGTTTGATCCAGAGAAAACAAAATGGTTTCAACATCAGTATTTATTAAAACAATCGGATGAAGATTTAGCTGCATTATATCAACCAATTTTAGTTAATAAAAGTATCAATGAATCAATTGAAAGAATTTCTAAAGTAGTTTCTTTGATAAAAGAACGGGCAAATTTTGTGAAAGATTTTTGGGATTTAAGCGATTTCTTTTTCATTGCTCCTACTGTGTATGATGACAAAGCCATTCAAAAAAATTGGAAACCGGAAACAGAATCGTTACTAAATACATTGATTTCAATACTTGAATCATCAGAAAATTTTACTTCAACAGCACTAGAAAATGAAGTTAAATTATGGATTACTTCTAATGAAATTGGTTTTGGAAAAGTAATGCAACCGTTGCGCTTAAGTTTGGTTGGTGCATTAAAAGGTCCGCACCTTTTTGATATAATAGAATTTATAGGTAAAAAAGAAACAATTCACAGAATTAAACACTTTATACAGCTTGCAAAATCAGAAAATATTTAAGTATCTTTAAGTTCTTAAATATTTAAAATTATGACATTTTTTCCTATCCTATTAGTGATCCTGGTACTTTTGTTATTCATGGGTCTTTTTACTGTTAAACAACAATCAGTTGCAGTAATTGAGCGTTTTGGTAAATTTATTAGTTTGCGCAATGCCGGACTACAATTTAAAATTCCGTTTATTGATATTGTAGCGGGTAGAGTTAGTTTAAAAATTCAACAGTTGGATGTTAACGTTGAAACTAAAACTAAAGATGATGTATTTGTACATCTTAAAATTTCTGTACAGTTTCAAATTTTACCACAAAACGTTTATGACGCATTTTATAAACTACAATATCCTCATGATCAAATAACTGCTTATATTTTTGACGTAGTAAGAGCAGAAGTTCCACGTATGAAATTAGACGATGTTTTTGAGAAAAAAGATGATATTGCACATGCTATTCAAAGAGAACTTAAAGAGGCTATGTTAGGTTATGGTTACGACATCGTTAAAGCACTTGTAACTGATATTGATCCAGATGCACAGGTGAAAAATGCTATGAACAGAATTAATGCGTCAGAACGCGAGAAAATAGCTGCACAGTTTGAAGGAGATGCTCAGCGAATATTAATAGTAGAACGTGCTAAAGCCGAAGCTGAAAGTAAAAAATTACAAGGACAGGGTATTGCAGATCAACGTAGAGAAATTGCCCGGGGTTTAGAAGAATCGGTAGATGTGCTTAACAAAGCCGGAATTAATTCACAAGAAGCATCGGCACTTATTATTATTACGCAACATTATGATACGCTTCAAGCAGTAGGTGAACGTAGTAACAGTAATTTAATCATGTTACCAAACACACCTTCTTCTGCAAGTAATATGTTAAATGATATGACAGCTTCATTAATTGCAGCCAATCAAATGGGTACAATTAAAACCAGCGATGTTAAAAAAAGTAAATAATTAAATGTTAATAAAAAAAATCCTGAGTTTCCTCAGGATTTTTTTTATTTCTTATCTTCTTCTTTCTCAGTTTTGTTTGGAGCATCATCCTCTTTTGCAGCTTTCTTAAATTCCTTTATACCAGAACCAAGACCTTTCATCAATTCAGGGATTTTCTTTCCACCAAATAATAACAATACAATCACTAGAATAATTGCAATTTGACCTGGTCCTAATGCGCCTAAAAATATTTGGTTTGCTATCATAATTTAAATTTTATTACTACAAAATTACTACTTTTTTTAAATTATCAATTTAATAAACTGATTAATTGCTTTTTAAAAACGTTTCTGTTCTATGGTACCTCCTACTACTTTTTTACTATTTAGTATTTCTGGATTTCCTTTATAATATATTTCTCCACCAAAAGTTACTTTAGCATCAAGCATATCTGTTGCGGAAACTTCTGCAATGCCAGCGGTAGCTGAGACAACAGTAGCTTGTTCACTTACAAGGTTATATCCTCGGTATACTCCACCAGTATTCGTTTCAATTTGCTGACTTTTTGCTTTTCCTTTTAAATGAATATTACCTCCAGATACTGATTTAATAGTTAAATACTTAACATCAATTAACAAATTTATTTTAGCTCCTTCTTGTGCTTTAACTTCAATGTTTGGTTGATTAATTATATGAGAAGCACTAATTTCAGAACCTTCATTAGCATCTAAAATATCCAGGTTATTGTTGTAAAATACCTTAACTTTATAAACCTCTCCTTTAAAAGTATCTTGTAGTTTTAGGCTTATTTTTAACGTACCATTAATGTTTTTAATCAATACATCTTGCGGACTGTTAGCGGTTATTTCAACTTTTGAATCATGACTTTTAACTAATTCAACTACTATTCCATTATAGGCTTTAATTATATTAAAATCACCGTAATTACCAGAAACTGTTTGCTGTGCGAAGGAAACAAACGAAATCAAGAATAAAAATATTTTAAAATAAGTTCTCATCTTTTTAAATTTTAATATACACACTCAAATAGTATACCTTTTTGAAATTATGAATGTTTGATTAAGTTAAAATCGAGGTGTTTTTTCTCTAAATCAACTTTTTTAACCTTTACTTTTACCTTAGCGCCCAATTGTAATAAATTTTTATTTGATTGACCAACCAAAGCATATTGCTTTTCATCAAAGATATAAAAATCATCTTTTAAATCTTTAATTCGAACCATGCCTTCACACTTGTTTTCAATAATTTCAACGTAAATTCCCCACTCAGTAACACCAGAAATAACAGCATCAAACAGCTGATCTTGATGTTGCTGCATATACTTAACCTGCATGTACTTTATAGAATCACGCTCTGCAGAAGAAGCCATCATTTCTCGGTCTGAGCAATGTTCACACATTTCTTCGTACTTAAATGGCTTAGGTGATTTTCCGCCGTTTAAATAATGAAACAATAAGCGATGGACCATTACATCTGGATATCTGCGAATGGGTGATGTAAAATGTGAGTAATACGGAAATGATAAACCGTAGTGACCAATGTTATCAGTTGAGTAAATGGCTTTGCTCATAGAGCGGATGGCTAAAGTTTCAACCATGTTTTCTTCGGCTTTTCCCTGAACATTTTTAAGCAGATCATTCAATGATGCAGAAATGGTTTGCTTATTTTTGACATTTATTTTATAACCAAACTTTTGTATTAATCCGTTAAGGGATAATAGTTTATCTATATTTGGTTCATCATGAATACGATATACAAAGGTTTTTTCATCAGCTTTAGAATCAGTTTTACCAATAAATTCAGCAACGCGTTTATTTGCTAACAACATAAATTCTTCAATCAGTTTATTAGCATCTTTAGATTCCTTGAAATATACTCCGGTTGGGTTCGCATCTTGATCTAAATGGAATTTAACCTCTATTTTATCAAAGGTAATAGCTCCTTTTGAAATGCGCTTATTACGTAAAATTTTTGCCAGTTTATCTAAAGCTAACAGCGCTTCGGATATTTCTATTGATTTTTTCTCATTGTTTTTAACACAGGTTAAATCAACACCATGCTCAATAATTTGTTGGGCTTGATCATAAGTAAATCGCTTATCAGAATGGATAACAGTTTTACCAAACCATTGATTTACTATGTTAGCATTGTGATCCATTTCAAAAACAGCTGAAAAGGTAAGTTTATCTTCATTTGGTCTTAATGAACACACATTGTTCGATAATATTTCAGGAAGCATTGGTATTACCCTATCTACCAAATAAACCGATGTTGCACGTTTATAGGCTTCTTGGTCTAACACTGAGTTTTCGGTTAAATAATGGGTAACATCAGCAATATGAATGCCTACTTCATAATTTCCATTTTCTATAATTCTAAATGAAAGTGCGTCGTCAAAATCTTTAGCATCGGCCGGATCTATGGTAAAAGTGGTTGTTGACCGTAAATCGCGGCGTTTTGAAATTTCCTGATTACTAATTTCAACACTTAAATCATTTGCTTCCTTTTCAACTTCATATGGAAATTCGTACGGTAAACTATATTCATAAAGTATAGAATGAATTTCAGTTTCATGATGACCCGGTTTACCGATAACTTTAGTTATTTTTCCAAACGGATTCTTAGAATTTTGAGGCCATTCCAGTAATTCAGCCACTACTTTATCACCATCAACAGCATTGTTTAAATCTTTTTTAGGAATAAACAAATCAGTGTACATTTTAGGATCATCAGGAATTACAAATCCAAAATTATTATTCATTTGTAATACCCCTACAAACTCTGTTTTATACCTTTTAATAATTTCAACTACTTCTCCCTCAGTTTTTTTACTACCTTTTCGTTTATATTCAAATACCTTTACAACATCTAAATTAAGTGCTTTATTAAGGTTGTTGTTGGGTATAAATAAATCTTTTTCAAGTTCATCGCAAACTAAATACGCATTACCGTTTGAAGTTACATCTAAAGTACCTACAAAATAATTGTTTGCTAAATGAATTTTATACTTACCTCGCGATGTTTCATCAATGCGTTTTTTTCCTTTTAATTCTTCTAATTTTTGCAGAATCTGATTTTTAGAAGCTGCATCGGTTACACCAATTTTGGCAGCGAGCTGTTTATAATTAAACTCTTGAGTAGGGTTTTTAGAAAAAATGGAGAGTAATTGTTTGGTTAAATCTTTAATTATACTCTCTTTTTTCTTAAAAATATTTATTTTCTTTTTAGTCATAGTTACTTATTTCAATTGCTAAAAGTACAAATAATAACAACGCACTTAAGTAAATAGTATGTTATGTTAGTGTTAATTAATTATATAAAGATTGATTTAATTTTTAAAATAGTATTTGTACACTTGTAGTATGATAGTTTAAATTTTTGTATATGACTGATTCATTCTATGTTATAGTAAACCCTACTTCCGGAATGGGAAGAGCAAAAAGAAATTGGAAAAAAATTCATGCCTTGCTTCAACAATATGAGCTCGAATTTGATTTTAAATTTAGTGAATACAGTAAACACGAAACCGAATTAACGAAAGAAGCAATTAAAAATGGTTATAGAAAAATAATAAGTATAGGCGGTGATGGAACCTTGTTTAATATTTTAAACGGTGTTATGAGTCAAGAATATATCAATCCGATAGATATTTCTATTGGAGTTATACCAATTGGAACCGGAAATGACTGGACCCGATCGCATAAAGTTCCAAGAAATTTTGAAAAAGCAATACAAATAATTAAAGAAGGAAAAACCGTTCAACAAGATGTAGGTTATATTGAATTGTTAAATGAAAATAAATCAGCTTACTTCAATATTTTAGCTGGTTCCGGTTTTGTAGGACATGTAGTACATAAAACTACTAAAATTAAAAAAATTGGTCCGCTTTCGTTTGCTTTAGGTACTTTATTAAGTTTAGCTGGACATAAACTTAATACCTTAAAAATTCATATAAACGATGAAATTATTAATACAAAATCGCTCTTAACTATTGTTGGTAATTTACGGTATACAGGCGGCGGAATGCAACTGACAAAGAATCCAAATTCAGAAGATGGATTATTAGATGTAACTATAGCACAACATATTAACAAACCTACCATTATTGGAAATATTTTTAATTTATTCAACGGTAAAATTGTAAATCATCGTTTAGTTTCTAATTACAAAGCAGATAAGTTACGAATTGAGTTAGATGATAATACTGATTCATTTGTTATAGCCGATGGTGAAATGCTTGGTAAAGGTGGTTACCAGGTAGAACTAATTCCTTTAGCAGTTACTTACATAGTACCAAAATAATTTTTAAAAATTAAACTTATTAACATCTATAAATACAATAAAAAATCTTTTATAAAAATTTTAAAAAGAAATGATGGTTATGATATAATGTTAATATGTTGAATAATTTTTTTAATTTATTTAAAAAATAAGAATTATTAATAAATATTAACAATTTTTATAAAGTTATGAGTAGTATAAATTAATAAATATCAACACTTAAAAATAGTTATTAACAAAAAATAAAAAGCATGCCAGTTTTCCAATTTTTAATAAAAACAATAATAAAATTTGTTAATAATCCAGTCAAAACTTGTTAAAAAAATTACATTAAATTTTAATAAAAAAACTTGCATTAGTAAATATCATTTTTGATTACTAAAAAACATAGAATAAAACAAAAAAAGATATTAATTCTTAACTATAATTTATTAACATTTTATATTTATTATAATATTACTAATATTCAAGCAGTTATAAAATAGTAATTAACAGTACTAATTTTTTATGTTAATAATTCAATTACGTACCTTTGTTTACCTTAAAAAATAATAAAATGAAAGTAGCTATAGGTAACGATCATGCTGGTACCGAATACAAATTTGAAATTGTAAAAAAATTAAAGTCTAATGGTTTTGAAGTAATTAATTTTGGAACAGATACTACCGATAGTATGGATTATCCAGACACTATTCATCAAGTTGCAAAAGCGGTAGAAAATAATGAAGCTGCTGTAGGTATTATTTTATGTGGAAGTGGAAACGGAGCTAATATGGTTGCTAATCATCACCAAAAAATTAGATCAGCACTTTGTTGGAATGAAGAAATTGTTGCATTAGCACGCCAGCACAACGATGCAAATATTTTAAGTATCCCAGCTAGATTTGTTTCACTTGATCAAGCACTTAAATTTGTGGATATTTTTTTAGCAACAGCTTTCGAAGGTGGAAGACATCAAAAAAGAATTGATAAAATACCTGTTAAATAACAATTTATAATGGGAGGAAATCACCACCACGCAACTACCATCACTGGAAAAAATTTACTTTTTTCTATTATTCTAAATTTAATAATCACTCTTGCACAATTTATTGGTGGATTAATATCAGGAAGTTTAGCGTTAATATCAGATTCTATTCATAATTTTTCTGATGTTATTTCATTGGTAGTTAGTTATGTTGCAAACAGATTAGCACAACATAAAAAACAAACTGTTAGTAAAACATTTGGTTATAAACGTGCCGAAATAATTGCCGCTTTTTTCAATGCTGCATCATTAATTGTAATCGCTGTTTTTTTAGGAATTGAAGCGGTTGATCGTTTTTTTAATCCTGTAATTATCCAATCTAATCTGGTGATTTGGCTAGCAATTTTAGGAATTGCAGTTAACGGATTTAGTGTTTTACTACTTAAGAAAGATGCGGCACACAACCTCAATATGAAATCGGCTTATATTCATTTATTAGCTGATATGCTCACGTCTGTAGGTGTTTTAATCGGTGGATTGTTAATGAAATACTATCAAATTTATTGGATAGACGGTGTATTAACTTTAATAATATCAATCTATTTAATTAAAATGAGTGTTAAAATTTTTATGGATTCTTTAAAAATATTAATGCTTTTTGCCCCTAAAAATATTAAAGTAACCGATGTGGTAAAAAGATTGGAACAAATCGAAGGTGTTCGTAACATTCATCATGTCCACATTTGGCAGTTAAATGATGTAGACGCTTATTTTGAAGCACATGCAGAATTTAAAGAAGATATACGGTTATCCGATTTTGATAAATTATGTAAGCAAATTGAAGGTATTTTACATGATGAATTTCATATCAATCATTGCAACATACAACCCGAATTTATACGTGAAGATTTAAAAGAAGTCATAATACAAGATTAACACATGAACTGGATTTTAAAAAATTTTGACTCGCTAACGCGAGAAGAATTATACACAATTCTACGCCTGCGCTCAGAAATTTTTGTAGTAGAACAAAACTGTCCATATCAAGATATTGATAAGAAAGATTTTTTAGCACTACACCTCTATACCAAAGATGAAAAAACAGATAAAATAATTGCATATGCAAGATTGTTTCAACCAGGCGATTATTACCCGCAAGCATCAATCGGAAGAGTAACCGTTAAGAAAAAATACAGACGGTTTGGTTTAGGACATCAATTGATGAAAAAAGCTATTGAAGAAGTAGAAAAAAACTTCCTAACCAAACCCATCAAGATTGGAGCGCAGAAATATTTAAAAGAATTTTACGAATCGCATGGCTTTGTTCAGATGGATGAAGAGTATATAGAAGACGGTATACCACACATTCACATGATTAGAAAATAATTAAAAATTAGCTCTAAAAAATACGTATTTTAGCAAATCAATAATAATTAAAATCAATTTATATGGCAGCAGATAAAGAAAAAGATGCAAAACTAAAAGCACTACAGTTAACTCTAGATAAATTAGATAAAACCTACGGAAAAGGTACCGTAATGAAGCTGGGCGATTCTCCTTTTTCAGAAATTGACGCCATACCATCCGGGTCCTTAGGACTCGATATTGCGTTGGGAGTTGGAGGTTATCCACGTGGAAGAGTAATAGAAATTTTTGGTCCTGAATCATCGGGTAAAACTACCTTAACTTTACACGCTATTGCTGAAGCTCAAAAAGCAGGTGGTATTGCTGCTTTTATAGATGCCGAACACGCTTTTGACCGTTTTTATGCTGAGAAGTTAGGAATAGATGTAGATAATTTAGTAATTTCTCAACCCGATCACGGTGAGCAGGCTCTTGAAATTGCTGATAATTTAATACGTTCAGGCGCTATTGACATTGTTGTTATTGACTCGGTTGCAGCGCTTACTCCAAAAAGCGAAATAGAAGGCGAAATGGGCGATTCTAAAATGGGATTACACGCTCGATTAATGTCACAAGCACTTCGAAAATTAACAG
This sequence comes from Bacteroidota bacterium, assembly GCA_018335575.1. GTDB lineage: Bacteria > Bacteroidota > Bacteroidia > Flavobacteriales > Flavobacteriaceae > JAGXRT01. The sequence goes on from JAGXRT010000065.1 coordinate 36,604, forward strand.
CAACCATCAGTAAAACAAATTGTACGGTAATATTTATCAACCAGTTGCGCGAAAAAATCGGAGTGATGTTTGGTAATCCAGAAACAACTACCGGTGGTAATGCGCTTAAATTCTACGCATCGGTTCGTTTGGATATTCGTAAAAAATCACAAATTAAAGATGGTGAACGTGTAATTGGTTCTGGCACTAAAGTAAAAGTGGTAAAAAACAAAGTAGCTCCACCATTTATGACCGCAGAATTTGATATTATGTACGGTGAAGGAATTTCTAAATTGGGAGAAATCATTGATTTAGGTGTTGAATTTGAAATAATTAAAAAAAGTGGTTCGTGGTTTAGCTACGGCGAAACTAAATTAGGTCAGGGTCGTGATGCTGTGAAAGGATTATTAAAAGACAATCCGGATTTAGCCAAAGAATTAGAAACTAAGATTTTTGAACACATCAAAAATAATTAACTAAAAAGGGAGCTAAAAACTCCCTTTTTTATTTTCCTGTACTTCCAAAACCACCAGCTCCTCTACTTGTTTCATCCAATACTTCTACTGATTTCCACTCTACTCTTTCGTGTTTGGCTATCACCATTTGGGCAATTCTTTCACCGTCGTTAATAGTGAATTCTTCTTGGGATAAATTAATGAGAATCACCCCTATTTCACCTCTGTAATCTGCATCAATGGTTCCGGGAGTATTTAAAACAGTGATTCCAAATTTTGCAGCGAGTCCACTTCGTGGACGAACCTGCGCTTCAAATCCAACGGGTAAAGAGATAAATAAACCGGTTTTAACTACTACGCGCTCCATCGGTTTCAGTATTATAGCTTTCTCTAAATTGGCTCTTAAATCCATTCCGGCAGAGGCAATGGTTTCATAGTTAGGAAGTAAATGTTTGGATTTATTTACAATAGATACTTGCATAATTATTTTTTTAAAATAATGGTTTTTAGATTTTTATATTCAAATATTAAAAGGACGCATCCGTAGACCATTAAGAGTAAAACGGATATAATCAATTGATTTCTAAAGTACACAAATGAGGTAGTTGCTAACACAATGGCAACTGCTAAATAAAAAGTAATTTGTTTTATTTCATACGGAACCGGATAATATTTTCTTCCAAAAAAGTACGAAGCAATAACCATGCATCCGTAAGCCAATAAGGTAGCCCATGCCGATGCCATATAGCCATAAATAGGTATAAAAGTAAGGTTTACAACTATAGTAACCAGCGCCGCCAACCATGAAAAATACATAGCAAATGTAGTTTTATCTGTTAACTTATACCATACCGATAAGTTATGGTAAATACCTAAAAGTAAATTGGCAAACAAAATTACCGGTACTATTTTTAAGGCTTCCCAGTAATTATTATTGATAAAATATTTAACAATATCAATAAATACAACTATAGCTAAAAACGCAAAAGCCCCAACAATACTAAAATATTTAAGAATTAAAGCATATACCTGTTTAGCATTTTCTTTTGCAGATTGGTTAAAGAAAAATGGTTCAGCTCCCAATTTAAATGCCATGATATATAGATTCATAAAAATAGCCAACTTATAAGCTGCAGAATATAAACCCATTGCTTCTTTATCTACTAATTTACCTATTAGGTATTTATCTAAATTTTCATTTATTACATAAGCCAAACCTGCTACCAAAATAGGCCATCCGTAATTGAGCATTTTATAAAGCAAGGTTTTATTAAACGACCATTTAAACTTACTTAAGTACGGCAGCAACAGCACAAGAGAAATCAAACTACCAGCAAGATTGGCAATAAAAATATAATTAACCATTGGAGTAAATCCGTAGTTGTTTTCAATTAAAGCAGGAAGTGCTTTTCCTTCATTTATAAATTCAGGAATAAATTTTAAGAAAACTAAATTGATAACTACAATTACCCCTACATTAATCAACTTAATTGAAGCGTATTTAACAGATTTATTTACCGCTCTTAAATAGGCAAACGGAATAACCGCCAAAGTATCCAGCGCTAAAATGGCTATTAACAATTTTAATCTCAAAGGATTTGCCTCAAAATCGAAGAGGTTTACCAAAAATGATGAACCCAAAAATCCTACTAACACAAAAAGTGCTGTAGTAATACAAATTGCAATAAATCCTGTAGAAATTAATGAATCTTTGTCTTTTTCACTATTGTAAAACCTAAAAAAAGAAGTTTCCATTCCATAGGTTAACAGCACAGCTAATAATCCTGCCCAAATGTAAAAATTGGTATTATCTGCATAATCACTAGGAAGTAAAGCTACAGTATGAATTTTTACCAGTAAAAAGTTGATTACACGAGGCAATACGGTGGCTAATCCGTAAATTAGGGTGTCTTTCAAAAAATGTTTTAAAGTACTCAAACCAATTGATTAGTTAGACAAATATAATTAATTGAAGATACTAAGCATAAAGTATTTTATCAGAATTCAAACGCTTAACTTTTTTAATTCTTATTTTTGTAATATAAATTCCAGAGTGATGAGTAATTCAATTAAAATAGCGGTTTTTGGTGGCGGTAGTTGGGCAACAGCCATCGTTAAAATGCTAACAGAAAATTTAGACCAAGTTGGTTGGTATATGCGAAGCAATTATGCCGTAGAATATATAAAACGTAATAAACACAACCCTAATTACATCAGTTCTATTGAGTTTAATCCAAAGCAATTAATTTTAAGTGATGATATCAACGCTATGGTTGATTATGCTGATTATTTAATTTTTGCTATTCCATCAGCTTTTGTTAAAGAGGAATTGGATAAAATTACCACTTCATTCAAAGGAAAAGTAATTTTTTCAGCTATCAAAGGGATTGTTCCTGAAACAGGATTAATTGTGGGCGAACATTTCCATAAAGTGTTAAAAGTGCCCTTTGAAAATATTGGAGTTATAACAGGCCCTTGTCATGCCGAAGAGGTAGCTTTAGAACGATTATCATACTTAACATTAGCATCTTTAGATGAAGAAAAAACGCAAATCTTAGGTAAGTATTTAGAAAGCGATTTCATCAAAATAAAAATTACCGATGACATATTTGGAACTGAATATGCAGCGATGTTAAAAAACATTTATGCCATTGCAGCTGGTATTGCGCACGGATTGGGTTATGGCGATAATTTTCAATCGGTTTTGATGTCTAATTCAATTCGCGAGATGAAACGCTACATTAAAAAAGTGTACAAAATGAAGCGTAACATCAACGACTCGGCCTATTTAGGCGATTTATTAGTTACTGGTTACTCTATTTTTAGTAGAAACCGCATGTTTGGAAATATGATTGGGAAAGGGTATACCGTAAAATCTGCCATGATGGAAATGAGTATGGTGGCAGAAGGGTATTATGCAACCAAATGTGCGCATATTATCAATGAAAAAAACAAGGCCCGTACCCCCATTTTGGATACGATCTACAGGATTCTTTACGAAGGAAAAGATCCTAAAAAGGAATTTAAAGATCTTACCAATTTGTTAGATTAAGTTAAAACAATTCCGTTTTTATCTAAAAAGGGAATCAATTTAATGGTTTTCTCAGAAATGGTATGCTGTTTAAATAAGTAAGTTTTGTCGTATAGTTTGTTGTTAGAGAAAAAAGTAACGTTAAATTCATTATTAAGAGCTAAAACATCTTCTTGAATCATTTCAATTTTAGCAAAAGATTTAGCGGGCAAATGTTCTAATTTTCTGCGCATAACGGCTGTAGATTTTTCATCAGAATACCCTTTTGAAACTATTAACACCATTTCTAAATCATTTTCTTGTTGATTAATGAGGTATGCGTTCCAGTCGTAGCACTTAAACGCTTCATTGTATTCATAAACTATGGCCATAAAAACATCTACAACCTGAGGTATTTTAATATCTTTTTTCATCTTTTTAAATGTAAAAAAAGAGTTCCATATGAAACTCTTATTATGTTATTTAACCGATTTAAATTGCTCTAAGAATCGCATGTCATTTTCATAAAACATGCGGATGTCCGGAATTTGATACAACAACATAGCAATACGTTCTATTCCCATTCCAAAGGCAAAACCACTATATTTTGTTGGGTCGATGTTTACATTTTTCAATACATTAGGGTCTACCATTCCGCAACCCATAATCTCGAGCCAGCCGGTTCCTTTGGTTATTTTATAATCCACTTCGGTTTCTAATCCCCAATAAATATCTACTTCAGCACTTGGCTCTGTAAACGGAAAATACGATGGACGCAATCTGATTTTTGATTTTCCAAACATTTCTTTGGTAAAATAAAGCAAAGTTTGTTTTAAATCGGCAAAAGAAACGTTGGTATCAATGTATAATCCTTCCACTTGATGAAAAATACAGTGCGAGCGTGCCGAAATATCTTCGTTTCTAAAAACCCTGCCCGGAGAAACTGTTCTAATGGGTGGTTGATGACTCTCCATATAGCGCATTTGCACCGATGAGGTATGCGTTCTAAGCAACATATCCGGATTGGTTTGCAAGAAAAAAGTGTCTTGCATATCACGTGCCGGATGGTATTCTGGTAAATTTAATCCGGTAAAATTATGCCAGTCATCTTCCATCTCTGGACCTTCTGAAACGGTAAATCCAATTCTTGAAAAAATTTCAACGATTTGATTTTTTACTAATGAAATAGGGTGTCTGTTTCCTAGCTCAATTGGTTCGGCAGGTCGTGTTAAATCGCCGTATTTTAATTGAAACCCTTTAGCATTTTCAAAAGATTCTTTTAAAGTATTAACTTTATCTTGTGCTGCGTTTTTAAGGGTATTTATATACTGTCCAAATTCTTTCTTTTCTTCGTTTGGAACGTTTTTAAAATCAGCAAATAAATCGTTTAATATCCCTTTTTTACCAAGAAATTTAATTCTAAACGATTCAATCTCATCAATATTAGTCGATTGAAATTGATTTACTTCCTCTATAAGTTCTTTAACTTTTACTAACATTATTGTAAATTAATTAGGTGGCAAATTTATAAAAAGATACGCTTCATTACTATTTTTTAATTGTTTAGTTTAAATAGCAACAAAATGCTGATATAAAATAAAGCAATAAAGAAACCGCAATTAATCAATTTATTGAATATTTTTAACCAATCAACATCAATAAAATATAGTATTTTTATAACGATTATCGAATATACAAAACATAAAACATGTTAAAGAATCCACTACTCGATTTACGAACCTATGAATTTCAAGAATTTGCATTTAAACAGTTAATGCAAAACAGAATATACAACGTTTTAATAGTTTGTTCTAACTACGATTTTTATATGCTGGAAGAAGATGGCCGAATTGATGAACAAATTTTTAACGAGTATATGGCGTTAAATTTATTGCACCCGCCAAGCTTTTCGCATGCTAATACGCCTAAAAAAGCATTGCAAATGCTGGCATCAGAAAAGATTGATTTGGTAATTGTATGGTTAGATGCCGGTAATGTTACTTCTTTTGATACGTCAAAGTTGATTCGTGAAAAATTTCCAAATGTTCCTATTGCAGCTTTAAGTCACTACTCTTCTGAATTGAGTAAAAAAATTGAAAAAGAAGATACCAGTACTATTGATTATTTATTTCACTGGAATGGAAACATCGACATTTTCTTTGCCATCATTAAACTGGTTGAAGATAAAATGAACGCCGAACGCGATATTGAGCAAACGGGTGTAAAAGCCATTTTATTAGTTGAAGATTCTTTAAGATTTTACTCACGTTACTTACCGTTGATATATAAAATTATCCTAAAACAAACGCGTTCTTTTATGTCGGAAGGGCTCAATGAGCACCGTAGAACACTACTTATGCGAGGTCGCCCTAAAATTCTCTTGGCAACCAATTATGAAGAAGGGATTAAATTATTTAAACGCTATGAGAGCAATCTTTTAGGGGTTATTTCTGACGTCAGTTACTTCAGAGGCGGTGTCAAAGATCCGCAAGCCGGATTTAAACTGTTAGAACATGTCCGAAGCCATAACCGCTATTTCCCGGTGTTGATTCAATCATCTGAAATGAAAAATGAAGCCAAGGCAAAAGAATTAAAAGCCATGTTTTTGTATAAGCACTCAGAAACTTTAGGATTGGACATTAAAAAATACATCACAAAATATTTTTCTTTTGGCGATTTTGAGTTTTGGGATCCCCAGCAAATGAAAGTTGTTGCAGTAGCAAAAGATTTAAAAAGTTTTCAACGTGCCTTGGGAGTTGTTACCATAGAATCTATTGTATACCACGCAAAACGAAGTGAGTATTCAAAATGGTTGCGCTCCAGAGCATTGTTCCCTTTAGCCGATTTATTTAGTCCTATTGAATATGAAGATTTTACCGATGAAGATCAAGTGCGAGAATTTTTAATAAAGGCCGTACGTTATTTCCGAATTTTCCTTTCGCGAGGGGTTATTGTTAAATTTGAAAAAACAAAATACGATGAATATTTAGGCTTTGCCCGTATAGGCGAAGGAGCCTTGGGTGGCAAAGGACGTGGTTTGGCTTTTATCAATTCATTTTTAAAACGCCATAATTTATTTAACAAATACAAGGGTGTCACTATATCTATTCCACGAACAGTTGTTTTAAGCACCGAAGTTTTTGAAGAATTTATGGAAAAACATGACCTCTTTTCTTTTGTTGCCAACGAAAATGAAGACGAGGTAATTTTACACGAATTTATTTCTAAGCCCCTTCCAAATTGGGCTATGGAAGATATCAGAGCGTTTTTAACCACTACTAAAATGCCCATTGCCATTCGTTCATCGAGTGTTTTGGAAGATTCACATTTTCAGCCTTTTGCCGGTGTTTTTGCTACCTATATGGTTCCCAACACTGAAATTGAAAAAATGCTAGAAATGGTGTCGAGTGCCGTAAAATCAGTTATTGCATCTGCTTACTTTAAAAATAGTAAAGCATATATTAAGGCAATAGGACATTCTATTGAAGAAGATAAAATGGCGGTAATTTTGCAGGAAGTTGTTGGTAAACAGTACGATGACGTTTATTACCCAAATATTTCAGGCGTTGCAAGGTCTATTAATTTTTATCCAATAGGTGATGAAAAACCACACGAAGGGATTGCAAACATTGCGCTTGGATTAGGAGAAATTGTTGTTGCCGGAGGACAAACGCTTCAGTTTTCACCGTATCATCCACAAAAAGTTTTACAACTTTCATCACCAGGTTCAACCCAACGCGATACACAGAAGTTTTTCTATGCTTTAGAAATGGACCCTAAAAAATACCACGTTTCTACCAGCGAATCGGTTAATAAGCGAAAAATATCTTTACGTCAAGCTAAAAACCATGATTCGTTAAAATTTGTTGCATCAACGTATGATTTGCAAAACAACATTATTAGACCAGGAATTTTACACGATGGTTTGCGCGTAATTACCTTTGACAATATATTAAAATATAACACCTTTCCACTGGCTGAAATCCTGAAAGATTTACTCCGGATATCACAACGCGAAATGCAAAATCCGGTAGAAATAGAATTTGCTGTTAAACTTGACGTTCCCGAAGGCGAACCTTGTACGTTTAATTTTCTGCAAATAAGACCGATTGTTGAAACCAACGATGCTGCCAATTATTTACCCGATGATTTTGATGTAAACGACACTATTGTGTATTCTGAATCAGCATTAGGGAATGGTAAATTTGATAACATTACTGATTTTGTTTATGTAAAGCCTGAAACGTTCAACTCTGCCAACACCCTTCAAATTGCTGCTGCAGTTGAAAAAATTAATAAGAAATTTGAAGAGTTGGGTAAAAAGTATGTCTTGGTTGGACCAGGACGTTGGGGATCGAGCGATCGATGGTTGGGGATACCGGTAAAATGGTCGCAAATTTCTCAGGCAAAAGTTATAATAGAATCGGGATTGGATGAGTTTAGAATTGATCCGAGTCAGGGAACCCATTTCTTTCAGAATTTAACTTCTTTCAAAGTAGGGTATTTAACCATCAATCCATTTATAAATGAAGGATTTTACAACATTGATTATTTAAACAGTATAGAAGCAGTATACGAAGATCACTATTTAAGACATATTGAGTTTAAGGAGCCTTTAACTATTGTAATTGAAGGAAAATCAAACAGAGCAGCAATTTTTAAAGAAGGTTTTGAATTAAATAAATTCGACGATGACGAAATGGACGAACTTCCGCCGGAGGGATTTATGTAAAAAATTGAATTTTAGTAAGTTATTTGAATATATTTTTTTACTAAAAATGTAATGACTTTGATTTAGTGTTGCTACTAAATTATAAAAATCATGTATTTATTGTTTTATTGATAAATTCGCAATCGAAAACGATGTAATATTTACAATTCAATAATTTGTGATACTAAAATTGCTTAAATATGAAAATATATTTAGTAAATTTGCGCTCAAATTACATACTTTAATAGAGTTTTACATATCATTAAAAAACATTTAAACAACCAAATATTATGAATGTTCAAGAAATATTAAATGGATTGGAGGCGAAGCATCCAGGAGAAAAAGAATACTTACAAGCAGTACATGAAGTTTTGGAGTCTATTGAGACTATTTATAACCAAAACCCGCAATATGCTGCTAATAAAATTATTGAGCGTATTGTTGAACCAGATCGTATTTTAACTTTTAAAGTTACTTGGATAGACGACGCGGGAAATACCCATGTTAACTTAGGATACCGTATACAATTCAATGGTGCAATTGGGCCATACAAAGGCGGATTACGTTTTCACCCATCTGTAAACTTATCAATTCTTAAATTCTTAGGTTTCGAGCAAATCTTTAAAAACGCATTAACAACCTTGCCAATGGGTGGCGGTAAAGGAGGTTCAGATTTCGATCCTAAAGGAAAATCAGACAAAGAAATTATGCGTTTTTGCCAGGCATTTATGTTAGAATTATGGTCATTAATTGGACCAGAAACTGACGTTCCTGCCGGAGATATTGGAGTAGGTGGTAGAGAAATTGGTTATTTATACGGTATGTACAAAAAATTAGCCAAAGAGCACACCGGAGTTTTAACTGGTAAAGGTCTTAACTGGGGTGGATCATTAATCCGCCCAGAAGCAACCGGTTTTGGTAACGTATATTTCGCACAGGAAATGTTAGCAACCAAAGGCGATTCGTTTAAAGGAAAAACCGTAGCTATTTCAGGTTTCGGTAACGTTGCATGGGGAGCTGCTATTAAAGCTACAGAATTAGGTGGTAAAGTAGTTACGATTTCAGGTCCTGATGGATACATATACGATCCTAACGGATTAGATGCTGAAAAAATTGAGTATATGTTAGAGTTGCGTGCATCAAATAACGATATCGTAGCGCCATATGCTGATGAATTCCCTGGATCAACTTTCTTTGCAGGTAAAAAACCATGGGAGCAAAAAGTGGATATTGCATTGCCTTGCGCTACTCAAAATGAGTTAAACGGAGACGATGCTCGTAAATTAGTGGCCAACGGATGTATTTTAGTAGGTGAGGGTGCTAATATGCCATCAACCGAAGAAGCTATTAAAGTATTCCAAGACAATAAAGTGTTATTCTCGCCAGGTAAAGCATCAAACGCTGGTGGTGTTGCAACTTCTGGTTTAGAGATGACTCAAAACGCTAACAAAATGAACTGGACCCGTGAAGAGGTAGATGCTAAATTACACCAAATCATGAAAGATATTCATGCGGCTTGCGTTAAATACGGAACCCGTGAAGATGGTTATGTAGATTACGTAAAAGGAGCCAACATTGCCGGATTCTTAAAAGTGGCTGATGCCATGATGGATCAGGGAATTATCTAATTTATTCATAAAACATTAAAAAGTCCCACAATTAGTGGGACTTTTTTTTTATAATGATTTATAAAATTTTCCCTGCCACGTATCTTTTTCTTCGAGGCGTTTTTCAATTTTTGCAACCACTTCAAAATTTTTGAGTCCGCCCCATTTGGGAGCAATCAATAAATCGGTAGGCGATTCGCTGGTGAAGCGTTCAATAATAATATCAGGGCGCAGGTACCCAACAAAATCGGTGATAAAATCAATATAATCATCCAGTTTAAACAAATTAAACATCTCAGGTGTGTTTTTATACTGAAACGCCATAAGGGTATGTTTTACAATCTGCAACTGGTGTAATTTAAGTGAATTAATAGGCAATTTAGAGAGTTCAACAGCATGATTTAACATCTCTTCGCGTGTTTCTCCTGGCAAACCTAAGATCATATGCGCACCTAAATGAATACCTCTGTTTTTAGCCAATTCATACGCGTCTACAGTTTCTTCAAACGTATGGCAACGGTTAACGAGTTCCAGTGTTCGGTTCAAGGGGCTTTCAACGCCAAACTCCAGTGAAACGTACTTGGTTTTGGCAATTTCTTCCAATATCGAAATAATTTCTTCATTAACACAATCGGGTCTAGTACCAATAACCAATCCAATTACCCCTGGATAATTTACCGCTTCGGTATACATTTTTCGCAGCTGGTCTAAATCAGAATAGGTATTGGTATAAGCCTGGAAATAAGCCAGGTATTGTTGGGTTTTATACTTTGTTGAAAAAAATGAAACCCCTTCTTCCAGTTGCTGAGGTATACTTTTTTCAGGTTCACAGTAATCCGGATTAAAAGTGTTGTTGTTGCAATAGGTACATCCACCTAAACCTTTGGTTCCATCACGATTTGGACAGGTAAAACCCGTATCCAACGATATTTTCTGTATACGCTCAGAAAATATAGATTTTATGTACGTGCTATAATCGTTATATCGTTTGGTTGTTTTAAACATTGCAACAAGTAAAGGGCAAAAATAACAATACTTACGGATGTAATTTATTGATCCTGATAGTAAAAATCTATTTTATATGCATAAATTATAGTTTGAAATATGAAAAAGAATATTTTTGTTTTAAAATAGATATCAATGAAAAGTCGATTCCAGCACTTTAAACGATTTATAATAAAGGCGATTTTTGTTTTTTTAATTGCGTCGGTGGGTTCTGTAATTTTATTCCGATGGATTCCTGTTCCGTTTACTCCTTTGATGGTTATACGCAGTGTTGAGCAATTATCAAAAGGTGAAAAAGCAATTTTTGAACACCAGTGGAAACCCTTAAATGAAATTTCTAACAACTTAGCCAAAGCGGTAATTGTAAGCGAAGATCAAAAATTTATAGAGCATTTTGGATTCGATTTTAAAGCCATTGAAAAAGCATTTGAAGGCAATCAGAAAGGTAAGAAAATAAAAGGCGGAAGCACCATTACGCAGCAAACCGCTAAAAATGTATTTCTGTGGCCACAGCGCAGTTATATCAGAAAAGGTTTTGAAATGTATTTTACTTTTTTGATTGAAGTTTTTTGGAGTAAAGAGCGCATTTTAGAAGTATATTTAAACAGCATCGAAATGGGTAATGGTATCTACGGAGCCGAAGCGGCCGCACAGCATTGGTTTAGAAAACCGGCTGCCAAATTAACCAAGTACGAAGCGGCTTCTATTGCTGCTATTTTACCCAATCCCAGAAAATATAAAGCCAAAGGATCCTCTAGTTATGTAGAACGCCGCAAGAGCTGGATTTTAAGGCAAATGGGCTATTTCGGACCTTTAAAATTTGAATAAATAAAAAAGCCACGCATTTTGCGTGGCTTTTTTAATAAATTATTTCAGTTTATTTTTTAAGATTCAATTTTTTAACCTTCATATTGTACAGGGTAAAAGCAAACATATCGGCAGCTTGCTCTATTTGTTTGGTTACCGGAGTTCCTGCGCCGTGTCCGGCATTGGTTTCAATACGGATAAGTACCGGATTTACTCCTGTTTGTTTAGCTTGTAATTCGGCGGCAAACTTAAATGAGTGTGCCGGAACTACGCGGTCATCATGATCAGCAGTAGTAATCAACGTAGCAGGATATTCAATTCCAGCTACTACATTGTGCAAAGGCGAGTAACCCTTTAAGTATTCGAACATTTCTTTGCTTTGTTCTGAGGTACCGTAGTCATACGCCCAACCCGCACCTGCTGTAAAGGTGTGGTAACGTAACATATCTAATACTCCCACTGCAGGTAATGCAACTTTAGCCAATTCAGGACGTTGAGTCATCACGGCTCCTACCAGCAACCCTCCGTTTGAACCTCCGCGTAAGGCTAAATAATCAGATGAAGTATATTTTTCAGCAATTAAATATTCAGCTGCTGCGATAAAATCATCAAACACATTTTGTTTTTTAAGCTGAGTACCGGCATCGTGCCATGCTTTACCATATTCGCCACCACCACGTAAGTTTGGTACAGCGTAAATACCGCCATTTTCTAACCAAACAGCGTTGGCAATACTAAATGAAGGGGTTAAGCTGATGTTAAATCCACCATAACCATACAGTAAAGTTGGATTTTTGCCATTCATTTTTAATCCTTTTTTATGGGTAATAATCATCGGTACTTTTGTTCCATCTTTTGATGTGTAAAACACTTGTTTAGATTCATAATCATCTGGGTTAAAATCTACGGCTGGCTTTATGTACACTTCAGAATCACCAGAATTTGGTGTAAACTTATAACTAGTACCGGCAGTAATATAATTGGTAAAGCTAAAATATAAGGTTTCATCAGCTTTTTTACCGCTAAATCCGCTTGCTGTACCAATACCAGGTAATTTAACTTCGCGCACTAATTTTCCTTGGTAATCGTATTGTTTAACTTGCGAAACGGCATCTACCATATAGTTGGCAAATATATATCCAGATCCTTTAGAAGGATTTAATACATTACTGGTTTCCGGGATAAAATCAACCCAGTTTTCGATAGATGGATTTTTAGCATCTACCGTTACAATGCGTTTATTAGGTGCATTTAAATTGGTAACAATGTAAAGTTTATCTCCATCATTTTCCAACACAAAACTATCGTTGTCAAAACCTAATATTAAAGGAATGATTGCTGCTTTTGGATTTGTTAAATCTAGCATATATAACTCGTTTCCTGAAGTTGATATCGCTGCAGAAATAAATAAAAATTTGTCGTCATTAGTTACACTTCCGCCCACATAGCGTCTTTTTTGAGATTCGATGCCGCCAAAGATTACCTTATCATCTTTTTGTGGTGTATTTAATTTGTGGTAATATAATTTATGCTGGTCTGTTTTAGCAGATAACTCACTGCCTTTGGGTTTGTCGTAGCTCGAGTAGAAAAATCCGTCGTTAGCTTTCCATGAAATACGGGTAAACTTAACGTCTTTAATAGTATCGCCCACAATTTCTTTAGATTCGGTATTTAAAACGATAATTTTTCTCCAGTCGCTACCGCCTTCAGAAATTGAATAAGCCACCAAACTACCATCATTAGAGAAACTCATTTCGCCTAAAGATATAGTTCCGTCTTTAGAAAAAGTATTAGGATCAATAAATACTTCAGCTTTTTCTTCTCCCTTTTTACGGTATAATACATATTGATTCTGGAGTCCGTCATTTTTGTAGAAATACGTATAATCTCCTTCTTTAAAAGGCGATCCTACTTTTTCAAAATTCCAGATTTTTTCTAACCTAGTTTTAAGTTCATTTTTTAATGGAATTGCATTTAAGTAACCAAAAGTTACTTCGTTTTGTGCTTTTACCCAAGCTTCAGTTTCTGCAGAACGGTCGTCTTCTAACCAACGGTAAGGATCATTTACTTTGGTGTCGAAATACACATCAACAGTGTCAACTTTTTTTGTTTCAGGATAGGTTACAGACATAAGGGGTTCTTCTTTACAGGCGGTAAAAAGTAATACTGCCATAAATAATATGCTAATTTTTTTCATTGTTTATTTGTTTGATTTGATTACCAAAAGTAACAAAAAAAGACACATTTTACCGTGTCTTTATTGATTATATATAGTGTTCTAAATAAATTAAGGAAGTAAACTTGGTTTTATCGCTTTCCAGTTATCATAAACTAATACCACATAAATTAGTGTAACAACGGCGCCCATAACAAATCCGGCAGGGTCTAAAAAAGTGTGAAACAAAAAGATGTTAACAACTACTGGAGCAAGTAATAATAATCCTTGAGGAACACATTTGTTTAATACCAATCTAATGCCTCCAATAACTTCAACCGCTCCTATTAAATAAAACATATAGCCGGTGGCACCTAATGCCATCATAAAATCTTTACCAGCTCCATCAGGCATTTCCATCGGAATAAATTGGAAAAACTTGTTAGCACCAAAAATTAAGAAAACTAATCCCAGCAGGATTCGCAATCCCATAAATACATTTTTTTTCATAAAAATTAAAATTAAGTTAAACATTGTTAGTGTGTTATAAATATAGCAAAATAATTCAATGTAACCTCTGTTACATAAATCTAAGTATATTTATCGTCACTTTGCAGTGTGAAAAAAAGTATTTGACAAATTAATTATTAAAAATAAAATTTAAAAAGATGACAGAATTATTAACAAAGCAAACATTTTTAGACAAAGTGTTTAATTACGAACTAAATAAAGAGTGGAAATTTGAAGGAGATATTCCATGTATCATAGATTTTTATGCTGATTGGTGTGGACCGTGTAAAATGGTTGCCCCTGTTTTAGAAGAACTTGGAAAAGAATACCAAGGGAAGGTTAATATATATAAAGTAGACACAGAAGCAGAGCAAGAATTAGCAGCAGCTTTTGGAATTAGAAGTATTCCTTCTATATTGTTTGTACCAATGAATGCAGAGCCTCAAATGGCTCAAGGAGCATTACCTAAACATCAGTTTGAACAATTATTTTCTGAAGTATTAGGTGTGTCAAAATAAAACTCCTTTTCCCCCAATTTTAAAAAAGCCACTTATAAGTGGCTTTTTTATTTTATACTAATTTATTGCTTACTAAATATTCGGCTATTTGAATAGCATTTGTAGCCGCTCCCTTTCTCAAATTATCAGAAACTATCCACATATTTAAAGAGTTAGGTTGCGAATAATCTCTTCTAATTCTTCCAACAAAAACCTCATCCTTTCCTTCGGCAAACATCGGCATTGGGTAAGTAAAGGTATCGACATTATCCTGTACTTTTACACCAGGTGTTTGACTCAAAAGAGTACGAATATCGCTTTCTGTAAAATCATCTTTAAATTCAATATTTACACTTTCACTATGACCGCCAACTACTGGAATTCTAACTGCTGTTGCCGTAAAATGAATAGAAGAGTCTCCTAAAATTTTTAAAGGCTCACGCACTAATTTCATTTCTTCTTTAGTGTATCCGTTAGCTTCAAAAACATCACATTGCGGTATAGCATTTCTGTGAATTTGATATTTATACGCCATTTCTCCTTTTATCCCCTGGTACTCATTTTCTAATTGATTTACAGCTTTTACACCAGTACCGGTAACAGATTGGTAGGTTGAAACCACCACCCTTTTTAGGACATATTTTTTGTGAAGTGGCGCTAATGCCATTACTAATTGGATGGTAGAACAATTTGGATTGGCAATAATTTTATCAGTTTTAGTTAATTCAGAAGCGTTTATCTCAGGAACAACTAATTTTTTTGTCGGATCCATTCTCCAAGCCGATGAGTTGTCAATTACGGTAATACCTGCTTCTGAAAATTTAGGAGCCCATTCAAGTGATGTACTGCCTCCAGCAGAAAAAATAGCAATCTGCGGTTTTAGAGTTATTGCTTGTTGCATCCCAACAATTGAATATTCAACACCTTTAAATTCAACTTTTTTCCCTATCGATTTTTCAGAAGCAACTGGAATTAATTCAGTTACCGGAAAATTTCTTTCAGCCAATACCTGTAATATTACTTTTCCAACTAAACCGGTAGCTCCAACAACGGCTATTCTCATAATATCTTCTTAATTAATTGTTTTAAAATGCAAAGTTGATAAAAAACCTTCAAATTTTGTACTTTTGCCCCTTAATTAATTTTTGAAACAATGACGAAAGACGGAAAAATAGAATTAATGGCTCCTGCAGGAAATTTTGAATCATTACAAGCAGCACTTGATAATGGCTGTGATTCTGTTTATTTTGGAGTTGAGCAATTAAACATGCGCGCACGTGCAAGCATCAATTTCGAATTAAACGATTTACCTGAAATAGCAAACAGATGTAAAGCCAAGGGTGTTAGAACGTATTTAACGTTAAACACCATAATTTATGACCATGATTTAACCATCATAAAAACCTTACTTCAAAAAGCAAAAGATGCTGGAATAACTGCAGTTATAGCTATGGATCAAGCAGTAATTATGGCGGCTCGAACTATTGGAATTGAAGTTCATATTTCTACGCAAATTAATATTACGAATATCGAAACGGTTAAGTTTTATGCATTATTTGCCGATACAATTGTTTTGAGTCGCGAATTAAGTCTGCGACAAGTTAAAAAAATTGCAGAGCAGATTGAAAAGGAACAAATTAAAGGGCCGTCAGGCAATTTGGTTGAAATTGAAATTTTTGGACACGGGGCTTTATGCATGGCAGTTTCAGGTAAGTGTTATATGAGTTTGCATGCGTTTAATTCTTCTGCTAATCGTGGAGCTTGTAAACAAAACTGTAGAAAACCGTATAAGGTTATTGATCAGGAAACTGGTTTTGAAATGGAAATTGACAATGAATATATCATGTCTCCTCAAGATTTATGCACCATCGATTTTTTAGATAAAATAAAAGATTCAGGGGTAAAAGTGTTGAAATTAGAAGGAAGAGGAAGGGCCCCTGAGTATGTTGCAAAAGTTGTTAAGTGCTATAGAGAAGCTATTGATAGTTTAGAAGACGGATCTTATTCTGTAGAAAAAGTTACCTATTGGATGTCTGAACTAGAAAAAGTATACAACAGAGGATTTTGGAGCGGTTATTATCTTGGTCAAGAATTAGGATCATGGAGCGACGGCCCAGGTTCGCAAGCCACACAGAAAAAAGTATACATCGCTAAAGGAATGCATTATTTTCCTAAAACCGCTGTTGGAGAATTTAAAGTAGAAGCCTACGATTTAAAAACTGGAGACACAATTTTAATAACCGGCCCAACAACAGGCGCACAAGAATTGGTAGTTGAAGAAATGTTTGTAAATGACAAAAGCGATACTTTAGCCAAAAAAGGAGATCATATTACCATTAAATTACCATTTAGAATTCGTCCATCGGATAAATTGTACAAAATAGTAGATGCTAAAAGTGAGATTAATTAATCATTAATCAACAAGAAATGGTAATTATAACGCTACAACGGGCTAAATGTATTGGATGCAACTATTGTGTAGAGTTGGCACCTACACAGTTTCAAATGTCAAAAAAAGATGGAAAATCTGTTTTACTACATTCTGTTGAAAAAAAAGGATTTCATACCATCAAATCTACCGATGAAAATATTTTAGAAGCTAACTTAAAAGCTTCTGCAGCCTGTCCTGTTAAAATCATTAGTGTTAAACAAACGTAAAAAAATAGCTATAAAGCAATTGATTAGCGTAGATTAATTATCTTTACCATTTTGTGATGGTGCGAACGAAATTAATCGTTTTTTTACCTCATTTAAATGTAAATAGATTTATAAATAGAATTATATGGGCTGTACAAGTTGCTCTTTTAAAAATAAAAACTCAACAAACAATACTTCTAACGCAACCGCTTGCTCTAGCTGTAGTAGCGATAAAATGAATGTATACGATTGGTTATCTAATATGACCTATCCGGCACATTTTACGCCTTTTGACATTGTTGAAGTACGTTTTAAAAACGGAAGAAAACACTTTTATAAAAACACTGCAAACTTAAGGCTGAGTATTGGTGATATTATTGCAGTAGAATCATCACCGGGTCACGATATTGGAATTATTTCTCTTACAGGTGAGTTGGTGAAAATTCAATTAAAAAAACACAATATTCCGCACGATAGTGAAGAAATAAAAAAGATTTACCGAAAAGCCACCCAAAAAGATATAGAAGTTTGGGAAGAAGCCAGAGCTAAAGAAAAAGAAACTCAACGTAAGGGTCGCGAATTATTGTCGAAATTAAATCTGAAAATGAAATTATCAGATGTAGAGTATCAAGGCGATGGAACCAAAGCCACGTTTTATTATACAGCCGATGAACGGGTTGATTTTAGGCAGCTAATTCGTGATTATGCAACCGCTTTTGGAATTCGGGTAGAAATGAAACAAGTAGGATTGCGCCAAGAAGCAGCTCGTTTAGGTGGTGTAGGATCGTGTGGAAGAGAACTTTGTTGTTCAACATGGTTAACTGATTTTAGAAAAGTAAATACAACGGCGGCTCGTTATCAGCAACTTTCATTAAATCCACAAAAATTAGCAGGACAATGCGGCAAACTTAAATGCTGCCTAAATTATGAGTTGGATTCATACCTAGAGGCGTTGAAAGAATTCCCAAGTCAGGATGTACGACTTTTAACTGATACCGGTCATGCCGATTTTGTTAAGATGGACATCTTTAAAGGGATCATGTGGTATTCATACAAGCATAAAGACGAGTTTAGTAAATTAATAAAGCTTACCAAAGAACAAGTAAAATCAATAATAGAAGCTAATAATAATAAAGTTACTAATATTTCTATTGAAGATTACGAGGCTGAATTAATTGAAGATAAAGAAGAGACTACAGAAGATGTAATAATGCAAGACAGCATTGATCGATTTGAAAAAGCTACTAAAAAACAGCGATCGAACAAACGAAAGAACAAGAAAAAAGGCAACGCTGCTCAAGCCAATGTAAATCAAGAGCAAAAATCACAAAACAGAAGAAAAATAGTAGTAAAAAAGAAGCCTAGAACTAATAACAATGAATAAGATTTTTTATTTAATAGCTATTGCTATAATTGTTATTTCGTGTAATTCAAGACAAGAATTTGATGAATATAAAACCATTAGCAACGCTCAATGGAATAAAAACGATACTGTTTTTTATAATTTTAATAATTCTGATACGATTTCTTACAAAAATCTGTTTATAAATATTAGAAATAATGGCACCTATAAATACAGTAATTTATTTTTAATAACAGAGATTTTAGCACCCAATCAATTCGCTACCATCGATACGTTAGAATATGAAATGGCAGATGCTACAGGCAATTTTTTAGGTAAAGGTTTTTCTGATTTAAAAGAAAACAAACTCTTTTTTAAAGAAAATTATGTTTTTAAAAAAGCAGGAAATTATCAAATTAAAATTATACATGCTATGAGAAAAGTTAATGAAACAGAAGGAATGGATTATTTAGAAGGCATAGAATCAGTAGGATTAAGAATAGAAAAAGTAATAATAAATAAATAGTTTAAAGAATCTATGATTTTTAAAACACAAAAAAACAAAGAATTTAAAAAATACATCAAGTGGTTTTGGATCCTTATTTTCGGCGGAACCGCATTTATGATTTTCATATTTCTATTCGCCTCTTGGGGAGTTTTTGGTAAACTACCAACCTTTGAGGAGTTAGAAAATCCTGAAAATAACTTGGCATCCGAAGTAATATCATACGATGGTAAAACCTTGGGAAAATTTTTTCATGAAAATCGAACGCCTGTAACCTATCAAGATTTACCTCAAAATTTAATAGATGCATTAATTGCTACCGAAGACGAACGTTATTACAACCATTCAGGAATCGATGCTCGTGGAACTTTAAGAGCTGTTGTTATGATGGGTAAAGGTGGTGGTGCAAGTACTATCACCCAACAATTAGCTAAAAACCTATTTACTAAAAAAGCATCAGGAAATATTGTACTTCGTATCGTTCAAAAAATTAAAGAATGGGTTATTGCTATCAGGCTTGAAACACAGTATACTAAGCAAGAAATTTTAGTGATGTATTTTAACAAATACGATTTTAACTACAATGCAGTAGGTATTCGTTCTGCTTCTAGAATTTACTTTGGCAAAGAACCTATTGAATTAGAGTTGCACGAATCGGCCATGTTGGTTGGGATGTTAAAAAACTCATCCTTGTACAACCCGATTCGTAGAGCCGAGATGGTTCAAGCACGAAGAAATCAGGTATTTATTCAGATGTATAGAAACGATTTTATAAACCGTCAGGAGCGCGATTCATTAAAACAATTACCACTCAATTTAAACATAAACAAAGAAGATACTGCTGAAGGAATTGCAACCTATTTCAGAGAATATGTGCGCGATTATATGAAAAACTGGATAAAAGAAAATCCAAAACCCGATGGTAGTGAATACAATTTATACCGTGATGGATTAAAAATTTATGTAACCATTGATTCGCGTATGCAAAAATATGCTGAAGAAGCTACTGTTGAGCACATGAGCAATTTACAAAGTTTATTTTTTAAAGAACACAAGAAAAATAGAACAGCTCCTTTTTACCAGCTAACTCCTGAAGAAATTGAAACTACCATGTATCAGGCGATGCGAAGATCAGATCGCTGGTACCGAATGAAACAAAACGGTAAATCGGAAGATGAAATTCTAGCATCCTTCAAAGAAAAAACGCAAATGCGAGTTTTTTCTTGGAAAGGGGAGTTTGATACCATAATGTCACCATACGATTCAATTCGCTACTACAAACATTTTTTACGCTCTGGTTTAATGGCTATTGAGCCTCAGACAGGCCATGTTAAAGCATGGGTGGGTGGCACAAACTACAAACATTTTCAATACGATCATGTACGATTGGGAAAACGTCAGGTAGGGTCAACATTTAAACCGTTTGTATATGCTGCTGCTATTAATCAATTGCATATGTCACCTTGTGATAAATTACCAAACACTCCGTACACAATTCCAAAAGAAAAATACGGAATGCCGGAAGATTGGACTCCGAAAAATTCAGATAATAAATACGGAGGAGAACAAACACTAAAGCAGGCATTAGCCAATTCAGTTAACGTTATTTCTGCGCGACTAATCGATAAAGTTTCGCCGATTACTGTCGTAAGATTAGCTAATAGTGCCGGAATTGAAACTGTAATTGAACCCAATCCATCAATCGCATTGGGAGCCATTGATTTGAGTCTTTTTGAATTAACCCGAGCCTACTCAACTTTTGCCAGTAAAGGGTTGCAAGTAGAGCCAATGACTATTCTAAGAATTGAAGATAAAAACGGCATGGTATTGCAAGAGTTTACTCCAAAAACCAAAGAAGTAATGGATGAAGAGTCGGCTTATTTGATTTTAAACTTACTAGAAGGAGTTACCCTATACGGTTCAGGAGCCCGATTAAGAAGTGGCGGAGGAAGTTATCCTGATAATATGGTTACCGGTTTTCCGTATAAATTTACCAATCCAATAGCAGGTAAAACCGGTACTACCCAAAACCAATCTGATGGGTGGTTTATGGGAATGGTTCCGAACTTAGCTACAGGAGTTTGGGTAGGAGGCGAAGACAGAGCAGCCCATTTTTATGGAATCAGCAGAGGTCAGGGCGCCACCATGGCATTGCCAATTTGGGCATTGTTTTATAAAAAATGTTACGAAGACGCCTCACTGAATTTAAGCAAAGGTGAATTTGAAAAACCAAAAGATTTAACAGTTAATTTAGACTGTAATAAGCCCGAAGGCGATGACAGCGATGAGGATGCAACGTCTGTTAAAAAAGTACAAACTAAAATTGAATTTTAATATAATATCCGATGATAAATAAAACTGTTAAAAATGTTCAAGAAGCGCTTGAAGGCTTAAAAGACGGAATGACATTAATGTTAGGAGGATTTGGATTATGTGGAATTCCTGAAAATTGTATTTCAGAAATGGTAAAATTAGAGGTTAAAAATTTAACCTGCATTTCTAACAATGCCGGTGTAGATGATTTTGGACTTGGATTGCTATTACAAAAGAAACAAATAAAAAAAATGATTTCTTCGTATGTTGGTGAAAACGATGAGTTTGAACGACAAATGTTAAGTGGTGAACTAGAGGTAGAGCTAATTCCTCAAGGAACCTTGGCAGAGCGATGCAGGGCAGCCGGAGCAGGTATTCCTGCTTTTTACACACCGGCTGGTTATGGAACAGAAGTAGCAGAGGGTAAAGAAATTAGAGAATTTGACAGTAAAATGTACGTTTTAGAACATGCTTTTAAAGCAGATTTTGCTTTTGTAAAAGCATGGAAAGGAGATACTGCTGGAAATTTAATATTTAAAGGAACTGCCAGAAATTTTAATCCTATGATGGCCATGGCCGGAAAAATTACCGTTGCCGAGGTTGAAGAATTAGTAGAAGTAGGACAACTTGATCCAAACCAAATTCACACACCGGGAATATTTGTACAACGCATCTTTCAAGGTAAGGATTACGAGAAACGAATTGAACAACGAACCGTTAGATCTAAATCATAAGTTATGGCACTCGACAAAATTGGAATAGCAAAACGAATTGCACAAGAACTTCAAGATGGTTGGTATGTAAATCTTGGTATTGGAATACCTACACTTGTAGCCAACTATATTCCAAAAGGAATCAATGTTGAATTTCAAAGTGAAAACGGCATTTTAGGTATGGGACCATTTCCTTTTGAAGGAGAAGAAGACGCAGATTTAATAAATGCAGGGAAACAAACGGTGACCCTTTTGGACGGTGCATCATTGTTTGATTCATCGATGAGTTTTGCGATGATACGTGGTCAGCACGTACAATTAACCGTATTGGGAGCTATGGAAGTGTCTGAAAACGGAGATATTGCAAACTGGAAAATTCCGGGATATATGGTTAAAGGAATGGGAGGGGCCATGGATTTAGTGGCATCTGCAGAAAATATTATTGTTGCCATGATGCACACCAACAAACAAGGCGAGTCTAAATTGTTAAAAAGATGCAGCCTTCCTTTAACCGGTGTACAATGTGTAAAAAAAGTGGTAACCAATTTAGCTGTTCTTGAAATTACTGCTGATGGATTTAAATTGATAGAACGTGCTCCGGGAGTTACAATTGAAGAAATTAAAAATGCCACAGAAGGTAAATTAATTATTGATGGTGAAATTCCTGAAATGAAATTTGATTAATAGATGAAAATTATTTCTTATAACGTAAACGGAATTAGAGCAGCACTTTCAAAAGGATTTTTGACGTGGGCAAAAGCAAGTAACGCAGATATTATTTGTTTACAAGAAACCAAAGCTCAAAAAGAACAACTAGATTTATCTTTGTTTCAGGAACTGTACCCTTACAATTATTGGTTTTCTGCCGAAAAGAAAGGGTATAGCGGTGTAGCTATTTTATCTAAAATTAAACCCAACAAAGTAGTTTACGGAACGGGTATTGAGTATATGGATTTTGAAGGCAGAAATCTGAGAGCAGATTTTGATAATTTTTCTGTAATGAGCATGTATTTACCTTCAGGCACAAACGGCGATCGTTTAGACCTTAAGCTGAAGTATATGGATGATTTTCAAGGGTATATCAATCAATTAAAAAAAGAAATTCCCAACCTTATAATTGGTGGTGATTATAATATTTGCCATCAAGCCATTGATATTCATGATCCAATTCGCAATGCCAATGTATCCGGATTTTTACCCGTAGAACGCGAGTGGTTAGATAATTTTATGAAAAGTGGTTTTATAGATTCATTTAGAGTGTTTAATCAAAACCCACATCAATACAGTTGGTGGAGTTATAGAGCCAACGCCAGAAATAACAACAAAGGCTGGCGTATTGATTACAATTTGGTAAGTAAACCGCTTAAAGACAAACTTAAAAACGCGTATATTTTACCAGAAGCAAAACATTCTGATCATTGTCCTGTAGTAGTAGAAATTGATAACAATTAAAAACGAATTATATGTTAAGAAAACTTTTAATTACCGTACTTTCTGTAAGTTTATTAACCTCTTGTGTTTCTAAAAAAGTTTATACAGAACTCGAAAATAATTACGATAAACTAAGAAAAGCAAATATGTTGTTGACCGATGAGAATACAGCATTATCAAAGTTAAAATCCAATCAAGAAGCATCCATAACAAAACTTAAAAACAGTTTAATTGATTTAGAATTACAACGCGATCATTTAAAAAATAAAGTTGGATTGTTACAAAGTGAGATTGATAAATTAACCGAATCATATGAGTTATTATCATCCCAAAGTTCTGCAGCGTTAGCGGAAAATGCTAAAAAGAATCAAAATTTATTAGCCCAACTCGAAGAAAAAGAACGCGAATTAAGCGAAGAAAATGAACGGTTAAAAAATTTACAACGCGAAATGAATGCCCGTTCAAACAGAATTAATGAATTAGAACGACTAATTGCCGCCAAAGAGGAAGCTATGAAAAGGCTTAAAAATGCAATTTCTAATGCGTTATCCGGTTTTGAAGGGAAAGGCCTTACAGTGGTTCATAAAAACGGAAAAGTTTATGTTTCAATGGAAAATAAATTGCTGTTTAGTTCTGGAAGCTGGGCTGTTGGATCAGAAGGTCACCGAGCAGTTGTTCAATTAGCAAATGTATTGGCAGAAAATAAAGAAATAGAAGTGCTGATAGAAGGCCACACTGATAACGTTCCGTATACAGGAGCTGTTATTAATGATAATTGGGATTTATCAGTTAAACGAGCTACTGCAATTGTAAGAATTTTACAAGATAACAATGTGTCACCAAAACGTATTACCGCAGCGGGACGAAGTGAATACAATCCAATTGATTCAAATGCATCAGCGGAAGGAAAAGCTAAAAACAGAAGAATTGAAATTATTTTAACACCAAATTTAGACGAAGTTTCAAAATTATTAAATGAATAAATTGAACCGAATGAAGCATATCCCCCTAATAATTAGTATACTACTATCAATTATTGGTTATACTAAAAACACAGAAAAAGATTCGATAGTTGAAATTCAAGAACTCGATTATCAATATTTTAAGCAAAATCTCAGGTCCTATGAAACAGCTAAGAGTATCGACAGCCTTTGGTTGTCAGAACTGTATAAATCACAACTTTTTGACACGACAGATTATGTAATTGATGTTGATAGTATTAGCTTAACTGAAGATGTTGAACTGCCAACAGAAGTTTTAAAAGAGCGATTATCGTATTTAAATAGCAAAACACCATTTACAATAGAATATACTCCTGAACTAGAAAAACTAATTAAATATCACCTTCAGAAGAGAAGAAAAAGTTTGGCCAACATTAACGGAAGAGCGCAGTATTATTTTCCATTGTTTGAAGAAAATTTGGCTAAATACAATGCTCCTTTAGAATTAAAATACCTAGCTATTATCGAGTCTGCATTGAATCCAAAGGCTACTTCAAGAGTTGGCGCAAAAGGCTTATGGCAGTTTATGTATCAAACAGGTTTACAATATGGATTAAAAGTAAGTTCTTATGTTGATGATCGATCTAATCCAATTAAATCTTCCGAAGCAGCCAGTAAATATTTAACTACTTTATATAATGTTTTTGGCGATTGGGATTTAGCCTTAGCAGCATACAATTCAGGTCCAGGAAATGTAACAAAAGCCATTCGCAGATCAGGAGGTAAAACAAATTATTGGAATCTAAGACCATATTTACCTCGAGAAACCGCCAATTATGTTCCTGCTTTTTATGCAACACTTTACATCATGGAATTTTCAAAAGAACATAATTTGCAAATTAATAAAGTGCAGACCAATTTTTTTGAAACTGATACGGTTCATGTTAAAAGGCAAATTACGTTTGAACAAATAAATAAAATGCTGGATGTTGATGTTGAACTTCTACAGTTTTTAAATCCACAATACAAACTAGATATAGTGCCTTTTATTGCCGGTGAGAATAATTTTATAACCTTACCAACAGCTACTGCTGCCCGATTTGTTGGAAATGAAGAGATTATTTATGCCTATGCTGCCGAAGAAGAAAAAAAACGCGAAAAACCTCTTCCTCAAAACACTGTGGCCAATGATCGTGTGCGGTATAAAGTAAGAAGTGGTGATAGTTTGGGTAAAATTGCTAATAAATACGGAGTAAATGTTAATCAAATAAAGCGATGGAATAATTTGCGTGGCAACCTGATAAAACCTGGACAATATTTAACCATTTATAAATCGTAAGTTTTAAGAATTTTAAAATGGCATAATTGATGTTGCTGTTTAGAAATTAAAGATAAACCAATGAAGAAATTAAGTATACTAATTCTGGCTGTAATTCTTTTCGTTAACTGTTCGGAAAAGAAAAATGAATTGATTTTAGCCGAATCAACCGGAAAAATAAACCACTTACTAATAGTTATTAAAAACACACAATGGCAAGGAGAAGTAGGTGATGAAATTAGAAAAATTTTAGGTTCACCCGTTTTAGGATTACCACAACCCGAGACGCAGTTTAACATCTCACAAGTTGCACCCGAGTATTTTGGACCGATGTTTAAAACTAGTAGAAGTATTTTATACATTACTAATGGAAAAGAAAACAAGTTTACTATAAGTAAAGACACTTATTCAAAACCACAACGAATTATTCAAATAGTGGGCACAAATAATTTGGAAATAGCAAAATTAATAGATCAACATCAAGAAGAATTAATCAACGTATTTAAAAATAATGACTTATACAGTACTCAAAAAGTACTAAATAAAGATTTATGGCCAAAAGATAAATTTAAAACATTTAAATCATTAGGATTTGAATTAAATATTCCAAAAAAATACCGATTGGTTGATGATAACGGTCAGTTTTTATGGGTTAGAAATCCTATATCAAGCGGTAGTATGAACATTATTGCTTATACAGTTCCTGTTACTTCTGAAGACGATTTAAAAGGGATGAATATTGTAGCCATGCGTGATTCAATAGGAAAGAAATTCATTCCTGGTGGTCCGGAAGGTTCATATATGATTACCGAAGCCGCCTATTCACCACATATTTTCGACATTCAATTAATTGGGAAAAAAGCCTTTGAAGTTCGTGGAAAATGGGAAGTTTTCGGCGATTTTATGGCTGGACCATTTTTAAATTACACTGTTTATGATGAAAAAAACAATCGGTTTATTGTAGTAGAAGGATTTACCTATGCTCCTGCAGTTGATAAACGCGACTATATGTTTGAACTGGAAGCAATACTTAAAACATTAAAAATTAATTAAAATTCCATTCGATTTAATATTTTTCGTAAAATTGTGTTTATAAACATTTAAAAATCAATTATATGAAAAGACTTATTTTATTTTTTGCGTTATTTATTTGCTACGGCAATGGTTTTGCACAATTAGATGTTATTAAAAAACATAGTGGAGAAACAGTTGAAGGAAAGATAGTAAGAGTTGAGGAATATACAATTACTTTTAAGTATGATGGTGAAGATGCTGAAAATACCCTAGGAAAATATGCAATTGAAAAAATTGTTTATGGTAAAAGCGGTAGAGTTGAGCAAGTAACGGATAAAATTGAGATAAACAGCGAAGATGATTGGGAAAAAGTAGTAATTCTTGAAGAGAAATCATACATTGCTGGGTTAAAAAAAGAAGGAGAAATAAAAGGGAAAACCGGATTTGTAAGTTTTCATACCGGGAATACAGCTAACAGAAAAGCTGAAATGAAATTAAAACAAGATGCTGCAAAATTAGGATGTGCCTTTATATTGCTAACTTCAGATAAAGATATTAATCAATCTGGTGCTCAAGGCCCCACCTTAGGCGCTGTTCAAAGTATTAAAAAAGGTATAGCTTATAAATATTAATAAAAATTCCCGATTTGTCGGGAATTTTTATTTAGAATCTAACAAGTATATAACCTCTACGCACTTTTCGATAGTGGTTATTGTTCCAGTGGTAATATTTTTTCCCTTTGATATGCACTACTTTATAATGAGCTGGGCGATGTTTTATTACCACAACATCGGTTCCTGGTGTGTGCACATGTACTATTCCGCAAGAAGATACTGTGAAAAGGAAAAATGCAAAAGCAATGGTAGTAATAAAAGTTTTCATATGCTGATGTTTTTAATATAGACCATAGAAATTTAAAATAGTTTAATTATTCTTTAGCACTTATTTTTGCCCAAGTATCTTTTAAGGTAACAGTTCGGTTAAAAATAAGTGAATCTTTTGACGAGTCTTTGTCGAGGCAAAAATACCCTAAGCGTTGAAATTGAAAACGATCTCCAATTGCGGCTAATTTTACACTGGGCTCTATAAAACCTGTTACAATTTTTAAGGAATCAGGATTTATAAATTCTTTAAAATCTTTATCTTTTTGGCTATCTGGTGCTTCGTGGTTAAATAGCCTATCGTATAATCGTATTTCTGATTTTACAGCATGTTTTACAGAAACCCAATGCAGGGTACCTTTAACTTTTCGTTTGCTTGCTTCAGTTCCGCTACCGCTTAAACTATCAGTATCATACGTACAATGAATTTCAGCAATTAATCCATAGGTATCTTTAACAACATGCGTGGCCTTAATTATATAGGCATTTTTTAGACGAACTTCAATACCAATTGATAAACGGAAAAATTTCTTATGCGCCTCTTCTTTAAAATCTTCACGCTCTATATACAATTCTTTTGAAAAAGGCACTTTTCTATATCCTGCATTTTCATCTTCCTGATTATTTTCTGCATCAAGCCACTCTTCAGCATCAGCAGGATAATTGGTTATAACCAATTTTACAGGATCAATAACCCCCATTATTCTAGGAGCTGTTTTATTTAAATCATCTTTAATGCAGTACTCAAGCAAGGCAACATCAGTTACGTTATCGCGTTTAGCAATACCTGCTATTTCACTAAATTTAATAATTGATTGAGGCGTATATCCTCTTCTGCGCAACCCTGAAATAGTTGGCATTCTAGGATCGTCCCAACCGGCAACGTGTTTTTCTTCTACTAATTTGAGGAGTTTACGTTTACTCATAACGGTATAACTCAAATTACGGCGCGCAAACTCACGTTGCTTAGGTCTAATAGTATTTTCAGCATAAACCTGATCTAAATACCAATCATATAACTCGCGATGACTTTTAAACTCTAACGTACAAATAGAGTGCGAAATTTGTTCTAAATAATCCGATTCTCCATGTGCCCAATCATACATTGGATAAATTTTCCAAGAGGTTCCGGTACGGTGATGTGATGCGTTAATAATTCGATACATAATTGGATCGCGCATGTGCATATTGGGCGATGTCATATCAATTTTTGCCCTTAAAACATAAGAACCTTCAGGAAAATCGCCGTTTTTCATTTTTAAAAAAAGATCCATGTTTTCAGCAATACTTCGATCTCTAAACGGGCTGTTAGTTCCTGCTTGGGTAGGAGTTCCCTTTTGTTTAGCAATATCTTCAGAAGATTGATTATCTACATAAGCCTTACCTTCTTGAATCATTACAATGGCCCAATCATATAATTGTTGAAAATAATCAGAAGAATACAGCTCTTTGTCCCATTTAAATCCTAGCCACTGAATGTCATTTTTAATAGCATCTACATATTCTTGCTCTTCTGCGGCTGGATTTGTATCGTCAAAACGTAAATTCACAGGCGCGTTATATTTTAGACCTAACCCAAAATTTAAGCAAATAGACGCTGCGTGTCCAATGTGTAAATAGCCATTAGGTTCTGGCGGAAAACGAAAACGTAACTTAGATTGTGGCAATCCACTGGCTAAATCATCTTCTATAATTTGTTCTAAAAAATTCAATGATTTTGTGTTTTCTTCCATACTACTTTATTTTTGCTTTCAAAAATTGATTTCGATAATTAATACAATCAACAAAATTATTGTTTTTTTTGCTGAAAAGCTTAATACAGCAATTGATTATTTATTTTTGTTGTAAAATAGACACCATGGGAAAAATAAAAGTTGAGCAAATAGCGGTGTATGCACATCACGGATGCATGATAGAAGAAGCTAAAATAGGTTCGGATTATTTAGTTGATGTTGAAGTTAAAGCCGATATATCAAAATCATCAGTATCAGATTCCTTGCTTGATACGGTAGATTATGTACACCTAACAAAAATTGTGCAGCAAGAAATGGCAGTGCGTTCAGAACTATTAGAGCATGTTGGAAAACGAATTATAGATAGAATTTTAGGCGAGTTAGAGTTGGTGAAAAAAACTACCGTTTGGATTTCAAAAATAAATCCCCCCATAGGAGGAAATGTTGCCAAAGTAACGGTTGAAATGACAAAAAAAAGGAAATAAAAAAAAGTTCTTGTTAAGCAAGCAAAAATATGTAAATTTGCACTCCTTACAAGGCGTCATGGCCGAGTGGCTAGGCAGAGGTCTGCAAAACCTTGTACAGCGGTTCGAATCCGCTTGACGCCTCTAAACCGTTCCAATTCACAGGAGCGGTTTTTTGTTTTATTTAACATAAAATAATCATATTTTATGCATATTTGTAGCACAAATCAACTTTTTCAAACAAACTTTTTAATAATAAGACTTTATTAAAATAAGCTATCAATGAAAATATACTCAATAGAAACCGTCAAATTTAAATTAGACGGTGGCGCTATGTTTGGCGTTGTACCTAAATCAATTTGGCAAAAAACAAATCCGGCTGACAGCAATAATTTAATCGATATGAGCATACGCTGTATGTTAATCGAAGACAACAACCGATTAATACTTATTGATACCGGCTTAGGGAATAAACAATCAGAAAAATTTTACAGCCATTATTTCTTGCATGGCGATTTTTCTTTAGATAAATCATTAAAAAAAGCAGGATTTCACAGAGATGATATTACCGATGTGTTTTTAACACACCTGCATTTTGATCATTGCGGGGGAAGCATTCAGTTTAATAAAGATAAAATCGGTTTTGAACCTGCTTTTAAAAATGCGCATTTTTGGTCTAATCAAAATCATTGGAAATGGGCTACTGAACCAAACAAAAGAGAAAGGGCATCATTTTTGAAAGAGAATATAAATCCAATTCAAGAAAGTGGACAATTAAAATTTGTTGATATTCCAACATCGGATATGCTTAAAAAATCAGCGTTAGGATTTGATATTTTATTTGTAGATGGACATACTGAAAAACAAATGATACCACATATTCAATATCAGGATAAAACCATTGTTTATGCAGCTGATTTGTTGCCTACAGTGGGGCATATTCCGTTACCGTACGTAATGGGATATGATACCAGACCACTGTTAACCTTAGACGAAAAGGAAAAATTTATGAACTTGGCAGCAGAAAATGAGTATTACATTTTCTTTGAACACGACCCTGTAAACGAATTGTGTACCGTAGAAAAAACAGAAAAAGGAGTACGATTAAAACAAATATATACCTTAAACGAAGTATTTAATTAAAAATTCTAAACTATGAAAAAATCAAAATTCTTGTCAATACTAACAATATCGTTTTTATTTTCAATTAGTTCAATAGCACAATCAAAACCAGCAGTTAAGAAAAATTTGAACATAAATACCAAAACAACAAATGTAGTTGCTAAAAAAGGCAATATGTCTGAGTTAGAAATTCAATCATGGCCCCACATGGATATATATACCGATTCTGTACCCGGCATGAGTCTTAAAAAAGCCTATGAGTTTATTGCCGATAAAAAAGGTGAAACAGTAATTTTAGCGGTGATTGATTCTGGAATTGATATTGAACATGAAGATTTAAAAGGCTTAGTTTGGGTTAACACTAAAGAAATTCCAAACAATGGTATTGACGACGATAAAAACGGTTATGTTGATGATATACACGGTTGGAATTTTTTGGGAAGCAAAAAAGGTAATGCCTATCCAGAGCAGTTAGAAATGACTCGTATTGTAAAAAAATTAAAACCAAGATTTGAAGGGAAAACAGCTGTTCAAATTTCAGACGCTGATAAAAAAGATTTTGAATTGTACACCAAACTTTCAAATGAAATCAAAAACAGAAGAGAAAAAGCGTATGAAAATAAAGTCCATTATGAGTCCTATAAATATTCATTAAAAGAAGCACATCAATCTATTGTTGATATTTTAAAAAAGGAAGTGTACTCAATAGAAGAGCTAGATTCACTTGGAACTGTACATGAAGATTTGCAACCCCAGTTGTACAATTTAATGCGAATTATTGATGGTGAAGGCTCAATTGAGCAAGCTTTTGCATATTTAGATGAAGGAATAGCGTATTTTAAAGAGCAATATGATACACCTAATTACGATATAAATTTTGATGGCAGAGCCATTGTTGGAGATAATCCGGATGATTTTAACGATAGAAATTACGGTAATAACGATGTAATCGGTTTTAAAGACAAAGAAAGTCATGGTACACATGTAACAGGAATTGCTGCTGCACTACGAAATAATGGAATTGGCATGAATGGCATTACAAACAATGTTAAAATTATGGCCATAAGAGCCGTTCCTGATGGTGATGAGTACGATAAAGACGTTGCTTTAGCAATACGTTATGCTGTTGATAATGGAGCAAAAGTGGTGAACATGAGTTTTGGGAAATCGTATTCAACACAAAAAGAATGGGTTTTTGAAGCTATAAAGTATGCCGCAAGTAAAGATGTTTTATTGGTTCATGCTGCAGGTAATGATGCAAAAAATATCGACAATGAAGATAATTATCCAAACGATTCTGAAGATAAAATTTTAGAATTTGCCGATAATATAATTACGGTTGGCGCATCTACCAGAAACTTTAATGAAGATTTAGTAGCTCGTTTTTCGAATTACGGAAAAAAGAATGTAGATGTTTTTGCGCCAGGTTTAGAGATTTACTCAACGTTTCCAAATAACACCTACGAAATAAGTCAGGGAACCTCAATGGCTTCTCCACAAGTAGCAGGTTTGGCAGTCTTAATTCGCTCATATTATCCAAAATTAAAAGCATCAGAAGTTAAAAAGATTATTATGGATTCGGGTATTGAAGTTCCATTTAGTGTTTATTTACCCGGATCAAATTCAGAAAAAGTTTCATTCAGCAACCTTTCAGTTTCTGGTAAAGTTGTTAATGCCTATAACGCATTGTTATTAGCACAGCAAAAAACAAAATAATTAAAACAAGATTTATTGAAGGATAAAATCGGCTGATTTTATCCTTCTTTTTATAAAAAATGTATCGATGAAAAAATCCTTTTATGTATTTCTAGTAGTTTTTGTAACTGTAATTCAGTTGTATTCACAAACATCAAATTTTGGTCGTTCAGGATATTGGCAGCAAAAAGTTGATTATACCATGGAAATTGATATGGATGTAAAAAGCTATAAGTATACAGGAAAAATAAAATTAGTGTATACAAACAATTCTCCCGACGAACTTAATAAAGTTTACTTTCATTTGTACAACAATGCTTTTCAACCGAATTCAGAAATGGATGTTAAGTCAAGAACCATCGAAGATCCAGACAAAAGGGTTAGAGATAGAATTTTACATTTAAAGCCCAATGAAATTGGTTATACCAATGTTACCTTAATTAAACAAAATGAAGTACAACTTAAGACTAAAGCCAGTGGAACCATATTAGAAGTATTTTTAGATAAACCGATAAAAGCAGGAGAACAAACAAAATTTGATTTGCATTTTGAAGCACAAGTACCTGTCCAAATTCGACGATCTGGAAGAAATAATAGAGAAGGAGTTGCTTTATCTATGGCACAATGGTATCCAAAATTAGCCGAATACGATGAAGAAGGCTGGCACACTGATCCTTATTTGGGAAGAGAGTTTTACGGTGTTTGGGGCGATTTTGATGTTACCATCAACATTGATAAAAAATACACCATAGGCGGAACGGGTTATTTACAAAACCCACAAGAAGTTGGACACGGTTATGAAGATGTATCTAAACCATTAAATTTACCTAAAGGATCAAAACTTAAATGGCACTTTAAAGCACCTAATGTACACGATTTTACTTGGGCTGCAGATCCTGATTATGTGCATGATATATTTAAAACAAGTAATGGTGTTACCTTACATTTTCTGTATAAAAACAAAATAGACATTAAAGACAATTGGAAAACGTTGCAGCCTATTGCAGCAAAATCAATGGAGTTTTTAAGCAATATTGTTGGTCAGTATCCGTATGAACAATACTCAATAATTCAAGGAGGAGATGGAGGTATGGAATATGGCATGTGTACATTAATTAGTGGAAATGGTTCTTTAGACGGGTTAGTTGGAGTTACTATACACGAAATGGCCCATTCATGGTTTCAATTCGTTCTAGCCAACAACGAGCTAAAATATTCTTGGATGGACGAAGGATTTACTTCTTTTATTGAAAATATTACTTCCAATGCTGTTTATAAAAAAAATGACGATTTTCTCTTTGAACGAGAATACGAAATTTATTTTAGGATGGTAGATTCTGGCAGAGAAGGAGCCTTATCAACACATGCAGATCATTTTAAAATCAACTCAGCGTTTACTGTTGCTAGTTACTATAAAGGACTTATCTTTTTATCACAATTAGGGTATATTATAGGTGAAGATACCTTAATAAAAGTGTTGCAAGTATATTATGATGAGTGGAAGTTTAAACACCCCAATCCTCAAGATTTTATAAGAGTAGCAGAAAAAATTTCAGGTATACAGCTCGATTGGTATCTTTATCAATGGATACAAACAACTAATACTATCGATTATGGTATAAAAGAGGTTACAGAAAATAAAATAATATTAGAACGAAAAGGCATTATTCCCATGCCTGTTGATTTAGTAGTTGAATATGAAGATGGAAGTATTGAGCAATTGTATATCCCACTAACCTTAATGAGAGGACAAAAAGAAACAGTTGCTAAAGTTTTGAATGCATGGACAGGAACGCATCAAACCTATGAGATAAATACAGCCAAAAAAGTTAAAAGCGTCATAATTGACCCTTCTATGTTAATGGCTGATGTTAACAGAGCAGACAATTATTATCCCTATTATTAAGTTATTGAAAAGTAGTTTAACAAGGCATCAACATCAAAAAAATCTTTTGGCAACAATCCTTTAGAAATCATTAATAAGCCAAAAAACATCAATAAAAGCCCCATACCTTTCTTTATTTTATAAATGATGGTTGGGGTAAGTTTTTTTTGCAATTGTTTTGCTAAAATAATTTTACCTAAATCAACAATAAAATAGGTTATTAGAATTGCTAGGAAAAAGTTGAAAATTCTACGCTCTTCCATTTCGAGGTTGGAGCCAAATCCTACCAACAACAATAACCAAAACGCCAAAACGCCAATATTGATAAAGTTTAGCAAGAAACCTTTAATAAACAAACGGAAATAATTAGTTGATTCTGGAATTACTAAATCTTCATCTTGTACAATAATCGTTGCTTTTTTAATGTACATGGTTAAGCCGTAGACAAACAAAATCATACCGCCCAGCAAAAATAAATTAGGATCATCTTTTAGCCTTTCCAACAATTGATGACTGCCAAAGTAGGCCATTAGTATAAAAACAATATCACCAAAAACAACCCCTAAATTAAAAACTATAGCGGCTCTTATACCTTTAACGATACTGGTATGCAGTAAAACAAAAAACACTGGCCCAATCATAAATGCCAAGCTGATACCAATTGGAATTGCTTTTAATATGTCGTTTATCATAATACGTAAATGCTCGGTAAAGTTACATTTTTTGTTGAGTTTTAGCTTATAATAAATTATATCATTTGTTATGCATGCATATTAAATTGATTATATTTGGGAGACTAAAATTTTTTAAAATGGATTCTAAAAAAACTGCATTAACCGAAATGCTATCAATTAAACACCCTATTATTATGGCGCCTATGTTTTTGGTGTCTAATGTAAAAATGAGTATAGCAGGCATGAATAGCGGTGTTGCGGCCTGTATTCCAGCTTTAAATTATAGAAATACTGATTTGTTGAAAGAGGCTATAATAGAGCTAAAAGCAGCAAAACCCGAAGGAGGTTCATTCGGATTTAATTTAATTGTAAACAAATCAAACATTAAATATAAAGAACAGCTCGATGTTATTTGTGAGTATGGCGCTGATTTTATTATTACCTCTTTGGGAAGCCCCGAAGAAACTATAAAAAAAGCAAAAGCCAAAGGAATAAAGGTTTTTTGTGATGTAGTAAATCTTGAATTTGCTCAAAAAGTAGAATCGTTAGGGTGTGATGCGGTCATTGCCGTAAACAATCAAGCAGGAGGACATAGAGGAAATTTATCGCCAGAAGAATTAATTCCGTTGTTGGTGAAAAATTGTAGCATTCCTGTAATTTCTGCTGGAGGTGTTGGCAATAAAAATGATTTAGAGAAAATGCTGAAATTGGGCGCTATAGGCGTTTCGGTTGGAAGTCCTTTTATTGCATCCACAGAAGCCGATATATCTGAAGAATACAAAAATGCCTGTGTTAGTTATGGTGAAGATGATATAGTAATGACCGAAAAAATTTCTGGTACTCCATGTACCGTAATCAATACCGATTATGTTAAGAAAATAGGGACTAAACAAACGTGGTTAGAGACGGTTTTAAACAAAAACAAATCACTTAAAAAATGGGTTAAAATGCTGCGATTTATGATTGGTACCTCGGCAGTAACCAATGCAGCTACCAAAGCAACTTACAAAACAGTTTGGGTTGCAGGACCCTCTATAGAACATACCAAAAAAATTGAATCGGTATCTGAAATTGTTAAAAGGTTTATTTAAAATGTAATTAGAAGTAAAAAGTAGCAGTTGTTTTTAAGCTAATTTCGTATTTTTACGAACCTTACACAATCTTTCATCAAGATTGCGTTAAGTATATATAAATCAATAGGCTTTGAAAATAACAATCAAAATTGCATTACCATTTGTTGGTTTACTTTTATTAATAGGTTGTTCGACCAAAAAAAACACCTTTGTTAACAGAACATACCACGCTACTACAACAAAGTTTAATGTATTGTACAACGGACAAATTGCTTTTGAAAAGGGCTTAAAACAATTAAACGATAATTATGCCGATAATTATTGGGAGTTATTGCCTATTGAACCATTAAAGGTTGATCAGCTCGCATTGCCCGGGATGATGGCTTCCGAGGACGAATCAAACGATTTATTTGCCAAAGCTGAAGAAAAAGCTGTAAAAGCGATTCAAAAACACTCGATGCGGTTTTATAACAAAGAAAAAAATCCGCAAATAGATAATGCGTATTTATTGCTTGGTAAATCGCGTTATTATTCGCAACGCTTTGTACCGGCATTGGAAGCATTTAATTATGTGATAAAAAATTATCCGGATGCCGATTTGATTAATGAAACCAAAGTTTGGCACGCAAAAACAAACCTCCGTTTACAAAACGAAGAAACATCGATTGCTTCGCTTAAAGCCTTATTAAAAAACAAAAACTTAAACGAAAACGACAAATTTGATGCACATACTGCAATGGCAATGTCGTATTTGCAATTAGACAGCATCAAACAAACCATTTATCATTTAAAAAAGGCCGTTATTGTTGATGAAACCAAAGAACAATCGGCCCGAAACACCTTTATTTTAGGGCAATTATTCCGACAACAAAAGCAATTGGATTCATCCAACTATGCGTTTACCAAAATTGTTAATAATAAAAAATCGCCGTTTAAATACAAGATAAATGCCTCCATTGAGTTGGCAAAAAATGTCGAATCGACCGAAAATGTTAAATTGATGGTTGAAAAACTGGAAGATTTAATTAAAAACAGGGATAACCGCGCTTATTTAGATAAACTGTATTACCATTTGGGGGATGTCTATTTAAAAAACAATGAAATTGATAAAGCTGAACAGCAATTCAAAAAATCGGTTACTGCTAAAAACGGCGAACGTTTTCAAAAAGTGTTATCGTATGAAGCCTTAGGCAATATTCATTTTAACAAAGGAAACTATATGGCTGCCGGAAATTATTACGACAGCGTTTTAAATACTTCAACCGATTTTAATACCAAACGCTACATCCGAATTAAACGCATCCGAAAAAGTTTAGACGATGTTATTTTTAATGAAAATATTGTTGCTACCAACGACAGTATTTTAAAATTCGCTTTAATGAATGATACTGAACGAACCAATGCAATAGGCGAAATTATAAGCAAATTAAAGGCAACTGAAGCTAAAAACAGCGCCCAAAGTACTGCGAAAAAATCAATCGAAAAATCAAAAAACAATTCTGGTAAATGGTATTTTTATAATCCTGAAGTTGTTAAATCGGGGATGATTGAATTTCAGAAAAAATGGGGAGCCAAATCGCATTCAGACAATTGGAAATTTAATAAATACGAATCGTCTTTTGTAGCTGACGAAAAAGCAGAAGCTGTTAAACCCGAAATAACACAAGAATATTACCTAGCCAATATTCCTACAAAACAATCAGAAATTGACAGTATTGCTGCTTTGCGCAATGAGGCCTATTACAAATTGGGAATTATATACAAAGAGCAATTTTTAAGAAACGATTTAGCCATTGAACGTTTTAACAAGGTACTAGAGTTTGGTGCTAAAAGTGCATTTTATTTGCCGGCAACCTACCATTTATATCGCATTCATACAGAGACTAAAAATACCAAAGCTCAGGAGTATAAAAACGAAATTATTGCAAAATATCCACAGTCAATATACGCATCATTGGTTCAGAATTCGGAGAACATGACTGAAATATCAGATAACGATGCGTCCGAAAAAGCGTATAAAAAACTGTATTTATTGTATGAAAAAGAAGAATATCAATCGGTATTAACATTGTTAGATGACGATTTGAAACAGTTTGGTCAATCTGCTTTAATGCCAAAATTTGAATTGCTTAAAGCGTATACTTTGGGTAAACTTCAAGGCATTGATTCTTTCAAAAAAGCCTTGGAATACGTTTCAATTACGTATCCAAATACCGAAGAAGGGAAAAAGGCCCTAGAACTTGTAAATACAATTAATAAAAAATAAGTGCAAAACTATGTTTTCAGATAAAAAACCCAAGCCCGAAATCCAGATTTTAGAACGCAATGTAATTGGTAAAAACACTTCATTGGTTGGTAATTTAATTTCTGAAGGCGATTTTAGAATTGATGGCAATGTAGAAGGAACAATTAATATTAAAGGCAAAGTAGTAGTTGGAAAAGACAGTATTATTAAAGGCACCATTATTTGTGGCGATGCCGATATCGAAGGCGTTTTTACCGGAAAATTATTTGTAAACAACACCCTTTCTTTAAAATCAAATGCAGTTATCAATGGCGAAGTGAATATTGCAAAATTAGCGGTAGAGCCGGGTGCTACTTTTAATGCGTCGTGCAACATGAAAGGCGTTAATTACGCTGCTAAATCAACTCATGAAGCTTCCGGACAAGAATAATTTTAATAAGTACATTCAGTTAACGGGCGTTGCCTTTCAAATGGGCATTACTATTTATTTGGGTGTTTTCGTGGGTAAAAAAATAGACGCCTCGCTTGGTAACAACAACAAACTTTTTACAATAATTGGCACCTTACTGGCATTGGTATTGTCAATTTATAGTTTGATAAATCAGTTAAAGAGAATAAATGACAAGTATGATTAAATCAGTTCAAAGGTATATATTAACGCTTTTAATTGGAGCAGGAATTACGTTTGTTTTCCATGCAGTTTTCCTAAAAAATCTTCAAATAAACACAGAAGAAGTTTATCTAATACCATCATATGTCATCAATATATTGTTGGCTTTTTTAATTCTGATACTCATCAATTTTTTACAAAAACGATTTTTTGATTACCTCGGATTCGTTTTCATTGCAGGCAGTTTACTAAAATTTGGAGCGTACTTTATTTTTATTCACCCTAAATTTAAAATTGATGATCATATAACAACAATTGAAGCATCTTCTTTTTTAGTGCCTTATTTTGTTTGTTTAGCAATAGAAGTATATTTTGTAAGTGAAATCCTCAATAATAAAAGTTAAACTGATATTTTTTAGCCAATTAGTATTTAGAATCGTTAAAAATAATTTTTTGGATTCTATCAGAAAACTGTACATTTGCAAAACATTTTTAGAAAACACTATTTTTAGGTGATATGAATAACATAAAATTGATAAAACTAAGTGCCATTTTACTGTTGATGTTTAACGTTTCTTTAAACGCTAAAGAAGTTGAAACCAACCAAAAAGAAGAACACGCAGCATCAGGCGATCTTAAAACCGAAATCAAAGAATATATCAATCATCACTTGTTAGATTCGCACGATTTTAGCTTGTATTCTTATACAACAGATTCGGGTGAACATAAATATGTAGGGGCGCCGCTTCCTGTAATTTTATGGGATAATGGTTTAGTTGTTTTTTCATCATCAAAATTGCATCACGGAGAAAGTGTTGCAGAAGTTAACGGGAATTTCTATAAGTTATATCACGGTAAAATATATAAAACTGATGCTGCTGGCACTATTAATTACGATGATAAACATCATACAATTAATGAAAAACCTTTTGACATTTCTATCACTAAAAACGTGGTATTTATTATTTTAGTAAGCTTGTTAATGATTGTAGTTTTTGGCAGAATGGCCAAATCATACAATAGCAATCAAGCCCCTAAAGGAATTAGTAAGTTTTTAGAACCAATCATATTATATATCAGAGATGATATAGCCATTCCAAACATAGGTAAAAAACATTATCAGAAATATATGAGTTATTTACTCTCTATATTTTTCTTTATATGGATAATTAATTTACTTGGGTTAACACCACTTGGAGTAAATGTAACAAACAATATTGCCGTAACGTTTGCTTTAGCGTTATTAACATATTTAATAACATTTTTCTCTGGCACAAAAGATTATTGGAAACATATATTTTGGATGCCAGGAGTACCAACTCCAATGAAAGTAATATTAGCCCCAATCGAATTGTTAGGAACCTTTATCAAACCCTTTTCATTAATGATACGTTTGTATGCAAATATTACAGCAGGACATATTGTGTTAATGAGTATTATTGGGTTAATGTTTGTATTTAAAAGCTGGATAGGAAGTTCGCTTTCATTTGGTTTAGCGTTTGCATTAGCATTATTAGAATTATTAGTAGCAGCATTACAAGCGTATATTTTTACCATGTTATCAGCCTTATATTTTGGTATGGCTGTAGAAGAACATGATGAGCACCATTAAAAATTGAATGTTTAATTAATAAATATATATATCATGACAATTCCAAACATTATAGGAGCAGGTTTAATCGTAATCGGTGCCGGTTTAGGTATCGGTAAAATTGGTAGTTCAGCAATGGACGCTATTGCACGTCAACCAGAAGCTTCTGGAAAAATTCAAACAGCGATGCTAATTGCAGCGGCGCTTATTGAAGGTATTGGATTTGCTGCTTTATTTGCAGCATAACAACACATCAGCAGCAGTAACGGTTGGTTACTGCTGCTGATTTTAATGAGATTTAATTAAAAGACATAATATAATATCATGGAAAAATTAATAGAACAGTTTTCATTTGGATTGTTTTTTTGGCAGTTACTGCTTTTCGGTATCTTAGTTTACTTTCTTAAAAAGTTTGCTTGGAAACCAATTTTAACAGCAGTACAAGAACGAGAAGATTCTATTAACAACGCATTGTTATCTGCAGAAAAAGCGCGTATAGAAATGCAAAATTTACAAGCAGATAATGAAAGAATTTTAAAAGAGGCACGTTCAGAGCGCGATGCGATGTTGAAAGAAGCACGTGAAATTAAAGACAAAATGATTTCAGACAGCAAGGAAGAAGCTCAAAAACAAGCCTCCAAACTAATTGAACAAGCTAAGCACACCATTGAAAATGAAAAGCAAGCAGCAATTGTTGAGCTTAAAAATCAAGTAGCAGAATTGTCAATTAACATTGCTGAAAAAGTGTTAAAAGACGAATTATCATCAAAAGAAAAACAACTAAAAGTTATTGATGATATGTTAAAAGATATGAAGTTAAACTAAATCCATGAAAGGAACTAGAGCAGCATTACGATACGCTAAAGCACTTTTAAATCTTGCTAAAGAAAACGGGTTGCATGAAGAAGTAAATGAAAATATGCTTTTCATTGCTTCTACCATAAACCAAAGCAAAGAATTACAAGTGATGCTAAAAAGTCCTATCATTAAGTCTGAAGTTAAAAAGAAAGCATTAGGTGAAATTTTTAACACACAAATAAACGACTTATCAAGAGGACTTATCGATTTATTAATAGAGAACAAACGTATTGAACTTTTATTGTTAACAGCAAACCAGTATACCATTATTTTTGATTACTTAATGGGATATGAAGTTGCAACTGTAACAACTGCCATACCGTTAACTCCAGAAATGGAAAAAACCGTATTATCAAAAGTTGCTTCACTAACAACAAAAGAAGTTAGTATTAAAAATATTGTAAATCCTGAAATTATTGGAGGATTTATATTACGATTAGGCGATGTACAATACGACGCTAGTATCATACGTAAATTCAAATCATTAAAAAGAGAATTTGATAAAAATTTATATTTACCAAATTATTAAAAAATAGTATCTCAACAGATAAAATTATAAAAAATGGCATCAGTAAAACCAGCTGAAGTATCAGCAATTTTAAAGCAAGAATTAACAGGTTTCCAAGGAAATGCTACACTTGATGAAGTAGGAACAGTATTGCAAGTAGGAGACGGTATTGCACGTGTATACGGACTAGAAAAAGTTCAGTACGGAGAGTTAGTACAGTTTGAAAATGGACTTGAAGGTATTGTACTTAACTTAGAAGAAGATAATGTAGGAGTTGTATTACTTGGTCCATCAACAATGATTAAAGAAGGAGCAACTGTAAAACGTACCCAACGTATTGCCTCTATAAAAGTAGGTGAAGGTATTGTTGGAAGAGTTGTTGATACCTTAGGAAATCCAATAGACGGTAAAGGTCCAATTGAAGGAGAAACATTTGAAATGCCTTTAGAGCGTAAGGCTCCAGGAGTAATTTTTCGTCAACCGGTAAACGAACCCTTACAAACAGGTATTAAAGCAGTTGATGCCATGATTCCAATCGGGAGAGGACAACGTGAGTTAATTATTGGAGACCGTCAAACTGGTAAATCTACCGTTGCACTGGATACTATCTTAAATCAGAAAGAATTTTTTGATGCAGGAGTACCTGTATATTGTATTTATGTTGCTGTTGGACAAAAAGGATCAACAGTAGCTGCTATTGCTAAAATGCTAGAAGAACGCGGAGCTTTAGCGTACACAACTATTGTTGCTGCAAATGCATCAGATCCTGCACCAATGCAGGTATATGCGCCTTTTGCAGGAGCTGCTATTGGTGAGTATTTTAGAGATACCGGTCGTCCGGCTTTAATTGTTTACGATGATTTATCTAAACAAGCAGTTGCTTACCGCGAAGTTTCGTTACTTTTAAGAAGACCACCAGGACGTGAGGCATATCCTGGAGACGTATTCTACCTTCACTCAAGATTGTTAGAAAGAGCTGCAAAAGTTATCAATAACGATACTATTGCACAACAGATGAATGATGTGCCAGATTCATTAAAAGGTAAAGTAAAAGGAGGAGGTTCATTAACTGCCTTGCCAATTATCGAAACGCAAGCAGGAGACGTTTCTGCATATATTCCAACAAACGTAATTTCAATTACAGACGGTCAGATTTTCTTGGAGTCAGACTTATTTAACTCAGGTGTTCGTCCAGCTATTAACGTAGGTATTTCAGTTTCGCGCGTAGGAGGTTCTGCTCAAATAAAATCGATGAAAAAAGTTGCCGGAACTTTAAAACTTGACCAAGCACAATATAGAGAATTAGAAGCGTTTGCAAAGTTTGGTTCTGATTTAGATTCGGCTACCTTAAATGTAATTAATAAGGGTCGTAAAAACGTTGAAATTTTAAAGCAAGCACAAAACGATCCATACACGGTAGAAGATCAAACGGCAATTATTTACGCAGGAACAAATAACTTGTTAAGAGATGTTCCGGTAGAAAAAGTTAAGGAGTTTGAAAAAGATTACTTAGTGTATTTAAATGCAAAACACAAAAATGTGTTAAACGATTTAAAAGCAGGTAAACTTACCGACGAAATTACTGATACCTTAAAAGTGGTAGCAAAAGAAATTTCAGCAAAATATTTAAACTAAAACAAATAAATCGAGCAGAGGCATAAACCACTGCTCGATTTAAAAGTTAATTCTACATAAAGAATGGCAAACTTAAAAGAAATTAGAAATAGGATTGCATCGGTTTCATCAACAATGCAGATTACCAGTGCTATGAAAATGGTGTCGGCAGCTAAGTTGAAAAAAGCTCAGGATGCCATCGTTCAAATGAGACCTTATTCCAGAAAGTTAACAGAGTTATTGCAAAGTTTAAGCAGTACTTTAGAAAGCGAAACAGGAGGGGTTTATGCAGATCAACGCGAAATTTCAAATGTCTTATTAGTTGTAGTTACATCAAACAGGGGATTGTGTGGCGCCTTTAACAGTCAGATTATTAAAATGACTCACAGTCATATTGAATCTAATTACAAAAATAAAAATGTTACCATTTTAGCAATAGGTAAAAAAGGAAATGATTCTTTTGCTAAAACCCATCAAGTAATTCAAAATCACAGTGCAATTTTTGACGATTTAACGTTTGAAAACAGTGCAAAAATAGCCGATTACCTGATGGATAGTTTTGCTAATAAAACATATGATCGAATTGATTTGCTTTATAATGTGTTTAAAAACGCAGCGAATCAAATTCCTACCTTAGAACAATTTTTACCTATTGTTCCTGCTCAATCAAAAGAAACCACTAGTTTAGATTATATATTTGAACCATCGAAGGAAGAGATTGTGCTGGAATTAATACCTAAATCATTAAAAATGCAGCTCTATAAGTCAATTAGAGACTCTTTCGCTGCAGAACAC
Source organism: Bacteroidota bacterium (assembly GCA_018335575.1). Lineage (GTDB taxonomy): Bacteria > Bacteroidota > Bacteroidia > Flavobacteriales > Flavobacteriaceae > JAGXRT01. Next base: position 81,302 of record JAGXRT010000065.1, read on the forward strand.
GGCGCTCGTATGACTGCTATGCACAAAGCAACAGATAATGCGAATGAGCTTAAAAACGAACTTAAACTTACGTATAACAAAGCACGTCAGGCCGCAATTACCAACGAAATTTTGGAAATTGTGGGAGGAGCGGAAGCGCTTAACAATTAAAAAATAGTTTATCATAAAAAAAAAGAGCTCATCGAGCTCTTTTTTTATTTAACATCAGAAGGAAAAACTAACTCCAATGGTTCCTGTGTTTCCAAATTCGAGATATACATCCATATTTTGGGTAAGTGAATAGGCTATTCCTAGCTGTGGATCAAAATTTAAAAAATCAATTCCAATTACGCCTAGTTCAACACCGGCAAAAACTCCCAAATTGTCGGGTAAAGTAACTACAGAACCCAAATGAAAATCGCCTCGCACAAAGGCATAGGAATCATTAAAAGTGTATACTCCTGCACCTACCGTGAACATTTCATTTATACCGTAGTTATAGGCAAGTTTTAAGTTGTTGTCATTTCCAAAGAAATTGGCTCCAATACGCAAACTTTGAGATCCGCCATAATTTTCAACTTGTGAAAAAGCCGAAGAGGCAAAGCACGTGAACATCAAAACAAAAAAATATTTTTTCATAATATTAAATTTTGGCACAATAATTGATTTATTTTTTAAGTTGATATTTTTAGAAAGGTTTTAGCAATTGATTATAATGGGTAAATATCATAAAAAGTTCTTAGTTGAGCAATAGCATAGAAATATTTAGTTAAAAATAAAGTTTGGTTAGTTGATTTTTAATTGGTTAGTAATAGCCAATTACGAAAAAGTCCTGAGAAATCAGGACTTTTTGTTTTTATTCAAAGTTAACTGTTCCAACATCAGTAACATTTCCGAGTGTCACTACAACATTTTCGAGTTCCTTAGGTTCAAAACCAGATAAAGTGTCTGGAGTAATTTTAAGTTTGTAGGTTCCAGGATACACACCTTTTAAGAAAAACTTACCAAGACTATCGGTTTGAGTTGAAATAGAGTCAGTTTCATTATATGCCGAAACACTTGCTAAATACTCAAATGGATTTATTTTTCCAGTAATAGCGCCGGTAGTAGCTTCGGTGGTAACCCGAATTACCGGTTTTAAATTGTATTTACCAGAATTTCCTGCTTTTACAACTGATTTATCGGCATCAAAATCAAGAATAAAGGTGTATAAAATTCCATCAGTCAAAGTGGTATTTAATTGAAGTTTTAAACCCGATTGCTGTGCGCTAGGAGTATCTAATTTTTTAACTTCACCATCAATTTTAACCGTGTTATTATCACCTAACAACAATCTGATTTGTTTTATGTCGCCGGATGGTAATTCTGTATCTGCCAATAAAGCTTCGGCTCCTCCAGTAAATTCTAATAAGTTATAAACTCCTTGTTGAACATTTCCGATACTCTCCCAACCGTTTTCCTCTCCGGTTCGGTTAATTAAAATATCTTTTATATCGATATTAACTTCATCGTAATCGCCAGGTGCATCAACCAAGAGTACCTGAACACGTGCTGTGTTGGTGGATTCATTGCTACAATTATAAAAAAATAAGGATGCAACAAATACCAACATCATTAATAAAAAACGTTGTTGCTTCATAATAAAAGTGGTTTAAATTAAATTCTAAATTTGGGAGTTGACCTCAAATATACAAAAATTTATAATTAAATTACTAAAAATCAAATTTAATTCCCTGAGCTAAAGGTAATTCGGTTGTATAGTTAATAGTATTGGTTTGTCTGCGCATATAAACTTTCCAAGCATCAGACCCGCTTTCTCTACCACCTCCGGTTTCTTTTTCACCTCCAAATGCTCCACCTATTTCGGCACCTGATGTGCCAATGTTAACGTTGGCAATTCCACAATCAGAGCCCGCATGCGATAAAAACAATTCGGCTTCGCGCATGTTAGTAGTCATAATTGCAGAAGAAAGTCCTTGAACAACGCCATTTTGAAGTGCTATGGCATTTTCAACCGACCCACTATATTTAATCAGAAAAAGCAGTGGAGCAAACGTTTCGTGCTGTACTATTTCGAAATGATTTTCTACTTCGGCTATTGACGGACTTACATAACAACCACTTTCAAATCCGTTTCCTTGTAATTGCGATCCTTCAACCAATAGTTTTCCGCCTTCTTCCTTAACTTTTTTAATAGCATTTAAATAGGTTTTTACAGCATCATTATCAATTAAAGGCCCCATATGAAACTTTGAATCCAAAGGATTGCCAATTCTGATTTGCTTGTATGCTTTTATCAGTTTTTCTTTTACTTCATCATAAACAGCTTCATGAATAATGAGTCTTCTGGTAGAAGTACAACGCTGTCCGGCGGTACCCACAGCTCCGAATAAGGCTCCAATAATCGTCATTTCCAAATCGGCATTAGGTGTAATAATGATGGCGTTGTTCCCACCCAATTCTAGCAAGCTTTTTCCTAATCGTTCAGCTACTTTTTGTGCTACAATTTTCCCCATTCTAATGGAACCAGTTGCTGATATTAATGGGATATTTTTGTCGGATGTCATCAGTTCTCCTACTTTGTAATCGCCATTAATTAAGCATGAAATTCCTTCAGGAAGATTGTTGTTTTTTAAAACTTCTGCAATAATATTTTGACAAGCGATACCACATAATGGTGTTTTTTCGGATGGTTTCCAAACACATACATCTCCGGAGACCCACGCTAGAGCAGTATTCCATGCCCAAACGGCTACAGGGAAATTGAAGGCTGAAATGATTCCAACTATACCCAGTGGATGGTATTGCTCATACATTCTGTGTCCAGGACGTTCTGAATGCATGGTAAATCCGTGTAATTGACGCGATAAACCAACCGCAAAATCGCAGATATCAATCATTTCTTGAACTTCGCCAAGACCTTCTTGCAATGATTTTCCCATTTCATAAGAAACCAATTCGCCTAAAGGTTGTTTTAATTCACGCAGTTTATCACCAAACTGACGCACGAGTTCACCTCTTTTTGGAGCAGGGATTAATCTAAATTCTAAAAATGCATTTTGAGCAGTTGTTATAACTTTTTTATAATCATCGGCTGTGGTTGTTGAAACTTTTCCTATCAGGGCTCCATCAACCGGAGAATACGATTCAATCAAGCTTCCATTTCCAAAATAATTACTTCCTGTTGAAGTTCCTTGGTTAACAGCTTGAATTCCTAATTTTGATAAAGCACTGGCTATTACGGGTTGTATTGTAGAAGTTGACATAATATATTTTTAAGATGCTCAAAAATACAAATTTTTTATGGCTTCATTTAAATTAAAATACCTAAAAATGCTGCAATTGCTGATGTGCAAAACAATTTTGTAACTTTACCACTTATTTCAATTTATGTTTGGTAACCGGATATTTTCAATTTCTACTGATGAGGAATTTAACTCATTGGCACTTGACCTTTTTCGTTATCAAGCAGATGAATGTGAAGTATATAAGAACTATCTGAATCATTTAAAAGTAACTCCATCCTGCGTAAAAAACATTACGGATATTCCATTTTTTCCCATCGAATTTTTTAAACGCTTTGAAATTATTAGCGGCACTAAAAAACCAACACATGTATTTTGGAGCAGTGGCACCACCGGAATGCAACAAAGCAAACATGCAGTTACAGACATATCGGTTTATGAGCAAAGTTATTTAAAAGGCTTTGAACATTTTTACGGCGATATTAAAGAATATACTGTACTTGCTTTATTACCATCGTATCTTGAACGTGAAGGTTCATCATTGATTTACATGGTTGCCGATTTAATTCAAAAATCAAACAATCATAACAGTGGGTTTTATTTAAATAATATGGATGATTTAATTTCAAAGTTAGTTGAACTTAATAATAACGAAACCAAGGTGTTATTGATTGGTGTAACCTATGCCTTACTCGATTTAATTGAACAACATCAGTTTACTCTAAAAAATACTATTATCATGGAAACCGGAGGGATGAAAGGCAGACGCAAAGAGTTGATACGTGTAGAATTACACAGTATTTTGTGTCAAGGATTTGGAGTTGATGTTATACACTCTGAATATGGAATGACCGAACTTTTGAGTCAAGCCTATTCTCGCGGAAATGGAATTTTTAAAACACCTCCTTGGATGAAGGTTATGATTAGAGATACCGAAGATGCCACTTCTTTTATTCCAAATTTAAAAAGTGGCGGAATTAATGTTATTGATTTAGCCAATTACAATTCATGTGCTTTTATTGCTACACAGGATTTGGGAAAAAAGTTTTCAGACACAACTTTTGAAGTATTAGGTAGGTTTGACCACTCCGATATACGCGGTTGTAACTTGTTAATAGGATAAAAAAAGGAAGCTAATTGCTCCCTTTTTTTATATTACGTTAAGAATAAAATAGCTTTTCTTACCTCGTTGTAACAGCACATATTTGCCTGAAATTAAATCAGTAGCGGTTATTAGATACCCTTCGCTCACTTTTTCTTTGTTAACTGAAATGGAGTTTTCACTTAAAGCTCGTCGCACTTCAGAATTTGATTTTAAAAATCCGGTATCGGAAAAAGCGGCAACAATATCCATTCCGACTTTAATTTGATCGGCAGCAATATTGGCCTGCGGAACTCCGTCAAATACATCTAAAAAGGTTTGTTCATCCAACGATCTTAAATCAGAAGCAGTTGAGTTTCCAAACAAGATTGATGAGGCTTTTACAGCATTTTCATAGGCCTCAAGTCCGTGAGTCATTACGGTTACTTCTTCACCAATTTTCTTTTGAAGCAAACGCAGATGTGGAGCATTTTTATGTTCGTTAATAAGCGTGTCAATCGTTTCTTTAGTTAGAAAAGTGAAGATTTTGATATAACTTTCGGCATCATCATCCGAGGTATTTAACCAGTATTGATAAAATTTATAAGGCGATGTTCTGTTGGCATCTAACCAAACGTTTCCTTCGGCGGTTTTCCCAAATTTACTTCCATCGGCTTTGGTAATAAGCGGACACGTAATGGCGTATGCTTTTCCTTGAACTTTTCTTCTGATTAATTCTGTTCCGGTAGTAATATTTCCCCATTGATCTGATCCTCCCATTTGCAATTTGCAGTCTTTGGTTTGATACAAATGCAAGAAATCATATCCTTGAAATAATTGATAAGTAAACTCAGTAAACGACATGCCTTCGCTGTTTTCAGATTCCAATCGTTTTTTGACAGAATCTTTGGCCATCATGTAATTAACCGTTAAATGTTTTCCAATATCGCGCACAAAATCAATTAAGGAGATATCTTTCATCCAATCGTAATTGTTAACCAACTCGGCTGCATTATCGTCTTTAGTATTAAAATCTAAAAAACGGGCAAGCTGATTTTTTACTCCTTCTATATTTTTTAATAATGTAGCTTCATCCAACAAATTTCGTTCGGTAGATTTACCAGAAGGATCGCCTACCATACCTGTGGCACCTCCTACCAAAGCAATGGGTTTATGCCCCGCATTTTGAAAATGTTTTAACAATAAAATAGGCACCAAACTTCCAATATGCAATGAATCGGCGGTTGGGTCAAAACCAATATATCCGGTAGTTTTATTTTTTAGTAAGTATTCTTCGGTTTCAGGAATGAGATCGCTTAATAAACCTCTCCAGCGTAATTCTTCAACAAAATTTTCCATCAATTTAAATTTTCACAAAGATAAAAATCAATGCAGAATATGAAGTGATTATTGAATATTTCTTTACTTTAGCCGTATGATTTTAGTTACAGGAGGCACAGGTTTAGTAGGTTCGCATTTATTGTTTTGGCTTTCAAAAGAACACAAAACTATAAGGGCCATATACAGAGATTTATCGGGAATTGATGCTGTTAAAAAAGTTTTTGGGTATTATACGGATGATATTAAGCCGCTTTTTTCTAAAATCGAATGGATTCAGACCGATATTTTAAATGTTGTTGCCTTAGAACAGGCCTTTGTGGGAGTAAGTGAGGTTTATCACGCTGCTGCAATGGTTTCTTTTAACCCAGATGATTATTATGCCATGCGTAAAAGTAATATTGAGGGAACAGCCAACATCGTAAATTTATGCATTGATAACCAGATAAAGAAGTTATGTTATGTAAGTTCAATTGCCACTCTTGAAAAATCAGCTAAAAGCAATTTAATAACAGAGCATAATGAATGGAACCCAGAATCTAATAACTATGGATATGCCATTACTAAATACGGCGCAGAAATGGAAGTTTGGCGCGCATCACAAGAAGGGTTAAAGGTTGTGATAGTAAATCCGGGGGTAATTTTAGGGCCTGGATTTTGGAAAAAAGGCACCGGTGAATTGTTTGTTAAAACCAATAAAAAATTTCCGTTTTATACAGAAGGTGTAACCGGATTTGTAGGTGTGAACGATGTAGCCAAAGCAATGATTCACTTGATGGAATCTGAAATTTCAAACGAACGATATGTACTGGTTTCCGAAAACAAATCTTTCAAAGAGATTTTATTTTCAGTGGCAGACGCCTTTAATATCAAAAGACCTTATATAAAAGTGAATACATTTTTGGCCGAATTAGCTTGGATAGCTGATTTTGTGCGTTCTAAATTAACTGGAAAAGCGATAGTTTTTTCTAAACAATCAGCTAGGGCATCACTTAACAGGTATGAATATTCATCAGAAAAAATTAAAAAAGAGCTCAACTTTGAATTTGAACCAATCAATAAAGTAATTACAGCAACGTGTAGTTGTTATTTAAAAGACATGGCTAATTAAAAGTCTTCTTCCTCTTCAGGATAAATTCTTTTTGGGTCATTACTATCTTTTGGAAGTCTTTTCCTGTATAATTTACTTCGATTAATAGAATCTGCTTTTTTAATAATAGTGTCGTATTTGGTGTGGAGATTTTTTAATCGTTGATCAACCATTTTGTAAATAGCCTCGTAATCATCAATTCGAGTGTTGTAATAAAAATTACTTTCAGCAAATTGAACGCTGTCAATTTGGTGCTTTTCATACACCAAAGGCATGTAATCTACTAATCGTTCTAGATTTTTATTGTTAACAGATCGGGCTCCTTCTGCAATATACATATCCGTTAGAATGTCTGCCATTTTATTTTTTGACAGCAAGTTTTTTGGTTTTTCATATATCGTATTGCTGGTACATGAAACCATTAAAAAAAGAACAATTAATAAGTTGCTTAAAATTTTCATGACCGATTAAATTCCAATCTTTTACCTTTTAATTCATTGAAAAATTTACCCCTTTGGTATACTAAATTTCCGTTTACAAAGGTATGAGTTATTTTTGATTGAAAAACAGTACCATCAAATGGCGACCAACCGCATTGATACAAGATGTTTTCTTTATTTACAGTCCACGAATCGTTAAGATTTACCAAAACCAAATCGGCATAAAAACCCTCTTTTATAAATCCGCGTTTGTTGATTTGAAACAGAATTGCCGGATTGTGACACATTTTTTCAACTATTTTTTCTAAACTAATTTTATGCTGATGTACCAACTCCAGCATAGCTGGTAAAGCATGCTGTACTAATGGTCCACCGCTTGGTGCTTTAGTGTAAACCTGACTTTTTTCATCCAGTGTATGTGGAGCATGGTCAGTGGCGATAACATCAATTTTATCATTGAGTAAGGCGGCTAGCAATCCTTCTTGGTCTTTTTTAGTTTTTATAGCCGGATTCCATTTTATCAAACTTCCTTTTTCTTGATAGTTAGAATCGTTAAACCATAAATGATGAATACAAACTTCAGATGTTATTTTTTTATCTTTTAGTGGAATTTTATTGGTAAACAGTTCAGTTTCCTTGGCTGTGGATAAATGAAAAACATGTAAACGCGCTCCGGTTTTTTGAGCTAATGCAACTGCTTTGGATGATGATAAATAACACGCTTCTTCGCTTCTGATAATTGGGTGATATACCATTGGGATTTCATCGCCAAATTTTTCTGAATAATGTTTTAAATTATTTTTGATGGATTGCTCATCTTCGCAATGAACAGCGATTAACATATCGGTTGAAGAAAAAAGATTTTCTAAAAACTCCTCATCATCTACCAACATATTTCCAGTTGAAGAACCTAAAAAGAGTTTTATTCCGGCAACCATCTTGGGATTTGTTTTTAGCAATTCGTCTAAATTGAAATTGGTTCCTCCAATCATAAACGAATAATTGGCCCACGATGTTTTGGCTGCAATTTCAAACTTATCTTCCAGTAATTCTTGAGTTATGCACGGTGGATTAGTATTGGGCATTTCAATAAACGATGTTATTCCGCCAGCTACAGCCGCTTTAGATTCTGAAGCAATAGAAGCTTTGTGTGTTAAACCGGGTTCTCTAAAATGTACCTGGTCGTCAATTACTCCTGGTATTAAGTAAAGCCCAGTTGCATCGATTATTTGTATAGATTCATCAGCATCAATATGGGTGTCAATTTTAGATATCAGTTCATTTTCAAGTAATAAATCGCTAACAAAAATTTGACCTTCATTAACTAAAGTAGCGTTTTTTATGAGTGTTTTTTGATGCATGTTTGTTATTTTGGCAATCCTTTTAATCGTAGTTTAAGAACACCAAAGGCAGCTTCAGATATAATAGAGCCATTCATTTTAGAGGTACCTTTGGTTCTGTCGGTAAAAATAACGGAGACTTCCTTAATTTTGAATCCGTGTTTCCATGCTTTAAATTTCATTTCAATTTGAAAGGCGTATCCAATAAATTGAATTTTATTAAGTTTTATGGTTTCTAACACCTTTCGTTTATAACAAACAAATCCGGCTGTCGTATCGCAAACAGGGATATTAGTTATAAATCGCACATATTTTGAGGCGAAATATGACATTAAAACCCGTTTCATGGGCCAGTTTACTACATTAACTCCTACCGAATAACGCGAACCGACAGAAACATCAGCGCCCTCAACAGCACAGGCATTGTAAAGTTTAATTAAATCGGCCGGATTGTGCGAAAAATCAGCATCCATTTCAATTATATATTCATATTTCTTTGCCAAAGCCCATTTAAAACCATGAATATATGCAGCCCCTAATCCGGTTTTTTTTTGTCTAACTTCGAGGTGTAATTTCTCGGGGAATTTAACCATTAAATTTTTAACAATCCCTGCAGTTCCATCGGGTGAATTATCATCAACTACTAAAATATCAAATGTTTTTTCCTGAGAAAAAACGGCTTTAATTATTGCTTCAATATTTTCCTTCTCATTGTAAGTAGGAATTATGACTATAGTATCAGACATATTAAAAATTTTAGCAAAGTTAAGGTTTTTTATTTCTAATTTTGTGTTAATAATACATCGCATCTTTTTGAAAAATAAGACCTAAAAAATGCTTGAATTTACCATCAGAAATTTTAATGATAACGATTGGATAACAGCTGTAATGTTATTAATTATTTCGATGTTAATTTTTGCAAAGATGCAGCATCAAGATAAGTTTAACAAAACGTTGCAATTGTTTTATAACAATAGATACTTTTTAAACTACAGTAAAGAAAGTAATAGAACTTTTAATTCATTTAATATTACATTTCAGATAATTCAGCTGCTTTCTTTTTCATTACTTGGATTTGTGCTATTGGAAAAGTGGAGTGTATTTAAGAATCAGGAATTTTCAATTTCATTTTGGAATTTCTTTTTCTTTATAGCTATTTTTTTTATCGGAAAACTAATTTCAATAAAAGTTATTGGAGCTATTTTTCGTTTTCAGAAACTACAAAACGACCTGATATTTTTTAAAATCAGCTACTTAAATTTAATTGCTATATACCTCTTGCCTTTAACAGCATTTCTAGTATATGGAAAATTTATTAACAATTACATTGTTAATATCTCATTAGTTTATACTTTATTTTTATTTTTCTATACATATGGCCTTATTTTGGTTAATAACAAAAAAATAATTTATAACAATATTTTCTATTTTATTTTGTACATTTGCACGCTTGAAATAGCTCCCTTTTTGATTATACTGAAGTTAGTGTTTTAATAAAAAAGAAAAAGAATGAAAGTAAAGACGATATTGGTTTCTCAACCAGCACCAACCACAGAAAACAATCCGTATTTCGAATTAGCAGATAAACTAAAAGTTAAAATAGATTTTAGGTCTTTTATTCATGTTGAAGAAGTTGATGCCAAAGAAATTAGAGCTCATAAAATTGATTTAAAAAATTATACTGCCGTAATATTAACCAGCAGAAATGCAGTAGACAATTTCTTTAGAATTGCAGATGAAATGCGTTTTAAAGTACCACAAGACATGAAATATTTCTGTTTATCAGAAGCTGTGGCTTTTTATTTACAGCGATATATTGTTTACAGAAAAAGAAAAATTTATGTAGGCGAGAAGAACTTCTGCGATTTGATGAAAATTATCAAAAAGCATAAAGACGAGAGGTACTTATTACCATCTACAGATAAGTTACAGTCTAACATACCAGATGATTTAAATGAAAGCGGTGTAAAATGGGACAACGCAGTGATGTACAGAACTGTAATTAGTGATTTGTCTGATTTAGAAAATGTATTCTACGATATTTTAGTGTTTTTTAGTCCTTCAGGAATTGATTCATTGTATCATAACTTCCCTGGATTTAAGCAAAATAATACTCGAATAGCGGTTTTTGGAAACACTACTCAAGAAGCTGCACTGGCTCGCGGATTGGTTTGTAATATAGTTGCTCCAACACCGGAAACGCCTTCAATGACAATGGCTTTGGAGAAATATATTACAGAAGTCAATAAAAGTTCATCAAAAGAAATATTAGAAAAAACCGGATAACAATCCGGTTTTTTTATGCAAATAGGTTTTTAAAAATTTCTTCTATTTTAGAAACTCCAATAACTTGTATAGTTGTATTAAGCTTGCTTATTTTATTGTACTTAGAAACAAAAATCTTTTGATATCCCAATTTCGCTGCTTCTTTAATGCGATTATCAATTCTGTTTACAGGTCTAATTTCACCTGCTAAGCCAACTTCTGCAGCGAAACAGTAATTTTGCGGAATACTTTCGTCTTCATTCGAAGATAAAACAGCTGCAATAACTGCCAAATCAATAGATGGATCTTCTACAGTTATACCTCCAGTGATATTTAAAAAAACATCTTTAATACCCAGTTTAAAACCTGCTCTTTTTTCTAAAACAGCCAACAACATATTTAATCGCTTTAAATTATACCCTGTTGATGAACGTTGTGGAGTTCCATAAACAGCAGTGCTTACCAATGCTTGCACTTCTATCATTAATGGCCTTGCTCCTTCAATTATAGAAGCAATAGCGATGCCGCTTAAATCATCTTCTTTTTGAGAAATTAATATTTCTGACGGATTCAATACTTCTCGTAATCCGTCTGATTGCATTTCAAAAATTCCCAATTCAGCAGCAGAACCGTACCTGTTTTTATGGACTCTTAAAATTCTATAGATATGATTTCTATCGCCTTCAAATTGCAACACAACATCTACCATGTGTTCAAGAATTTTTGGTCCGGCCAGTTGTCCATCTTTTGTTATATGTCCAACTAAGATAACCGGGGTAGCAGTTTCTTTAGCAAATTTGATTAGTTCAGCAGCAGTTTCTCTTATTTGCGAAATGGTACCTGGAGTAGCATCAATAGTGTCAGTGAATAATGTTTGTATTGAGTCTACAATTAAAAGTTCTGGACGAAGTTCTTCTACAGATCTAAAGATTTGCTGTGTGTTGGTTTCGGTTAAAATAAAGCAATTTGGATTGTGTTTTTTTAAGCGTTCAGAGCGCATTTTAATTTGCGTTAAACTCTCTTCTCCTGAAACATATAAAATTTTATGTTTTGCCAACATGGCAATTTGAAGCAGCAAGGTTGATTTTCCTACACCCGGTTCGCCTCCAAGTAAAACTACCGATCCGTTTACCAATCCACCGCCTAAAACCCTGTTTAATTCATCGCTATTGGTTGATATTCTGTCTTGTTCACTTAATTTTATTTCAGTTATTAGCTGAGGTTTTGATGCTTTTTTAGTTTGATTATTGCTAGTCCACTCACGTTTTTGTTCTTTCTGAATTACTTCTTCTACAATAGTATTCCACTCATGACAAGCCGTACATTGTCCTAACCATTTTGTAAATTGAGTGCCGCAACTCTGACAGAAAAAAGTAGTTTTAGTTTTTGCCATTACTTATTAGTTTATATTCCAACCCCATGGATCGGCAGGTGTTTCAGTAGGTTTTGTAATATCAAAACTAACAGAAAATAAGCGGTCTGTTCCTATGCGTCTTAAATTATAAGTAAATGAAGTGTCATTTAAAGTTATCCACCACACATTGGTAGATGCGTATCCAATTAAATTAGCAGTTTCTTGATCGGCAGGAAAAAATTGAATTTCTGCTAAACCAGAATTTGATGAGGTGCCACCATACATGGTTACATTATCGGGCGATCCATCTTCATGCCGATGATCATGTTTTAGTTGAATTCTTTCATTTTGATAAGTCAAAACCCAAGTTCTTGACCTATCATTACCTACAAAAAAAGGGATTTTAATTATATTTTCACTACACTGTTTTACATGCATGATGAGTTTTTGACCTCTAAAACTGTCGTTTTCCGGAGCTTCAATTACTTCACCTTCAAATGACTTGCCACAATGTTTTTTAAGATTTGTCCAGAATTCTTGAGCGCCATTTTTTACTTGAGCGCTACTTGATATCGATAATATAAAAAAAATAGATAGTATTAATTGTTTCATTTCTAAAATTTTCAGAAAGATACAAATTTTAGAATGTAAATATAAATGCAATTATATGCTATTTTGATTTATTAACAATCGGAAGTAAGAAAAAAGAAAAAGCGCCAAAGAGTATGATGCCAATTGTTTGGCTTGTCCAGTTAATCCACCCAAAAGTTAATGCCGGCAAGGCTGAAATACCATACAACATTAAGGCTTGTTGAACTCCTAAAGGATATGTTCCAATACCGCCATTGGTTGCGGCAATACTTAAAGAGCCCACTATAAATCCGGTAAAAAGCGCTTCGATACTTAAATTAGAAGTTTCTGGCAGTGCAAAAGATGCAAAATAAAAAGTCAACACGTACAAAATCCAAATAAATAGTGTATGTGCGATAAAATATACCTTATGTTTCATTTTTAAAATACTCAAGCCACCTTCAATCAATCCACGGGCAAAATTTTTAATTTTAATAAATAATGATGGACTGATTTTTTTTAAAACAGCATAGCACAAAAGTAATACTAACATTAAAACAATAAAGTATTGAACTATTTTAAATGGATTTTTAGGAAGTTTAGCAGTAATTAAATTCCATATCAAATCAAATTGGAAAATAAGTGCAAGTAAAATAACCAATATAAGCATAAAAATATCGGCAATTCTTTCTGCGACTATAGTTCCAAAAGCTTTTTCAAATGGTATATTTTCATATTTGGCTATACTTGCAGCACGGGTAATTTCTCCGGCTCTTGGAATGCCAAAGTTTACTAAATACCCTGCAAAAACAGCCAATAAACTATTAATAAATGATAGTTTATAACCCAATGGTTGTAATAAATATTTCCACCGATAGGCTCTGGAAGCATGACTTAAAAAGCCTAAAAACAAAGCCAAAAGTATCCAATAGTAATTAGCGTTTTTAAAAGCGTTTTTTATAGTTACAAAATCGGATGAGCTAAGTTTTGATAAGGGTAACCAAATTAAAAAAACTCCCAAGGCAATTGGAAGTAAAGTAAAAATAATTTTTTTATAATTTTTTCTCAAGATTTATCTTAGAGAATTGGTTTTTTCGTTAGGGAAAACAAGAGTAGGTTTGAAAACTTTAGCCTTTTCAAAATCCATGGAAGCATATGAAATTATAATGATGATATCTCCTTTGGCTACTTTTCTAGCAGCAGGCCCGTTAAGATTAATTTCACCGCTGTTTCTAGCACCGGGTATCACATAAGTTGTAAGTCGTTCTCCGTTATTAACGTTTACAATATGGACTTTTTCACCTTCAATAATATTGGCGGCATCCATTAAATCCTGATCAATGGTAATGCTACCAATGTAGTTTAAATCAGCTCCTGTGACTGAAACTCTATGAATTTTAGATTTTACTACTTCAATTTGCATGGCGCAAAATTAGTGATTTTGTGTTAATTACCTAAACTTATGTTGTCAATTAAACGAATATCATCAGCATAAACAGCTATAAAAGCCCTAAATGGCTCATTTTCTTGACAAACTTCATAAGGTTTTAAACTTTGTTCGCTAGCTATTTCAAAATACTCTAATGTAAGAAAAGGGTGGTTAGCAAACTGTGTATCAACCCATTGTTTTAACTTATCAACACTAATTGTGCCAAATTTTTCTTTGGCAGAGGTTAAGGTTTTATATATCAAAGGTGCTGCTTGGCGTTGATTTTTATTAAGCCTCATGTTTCTTGAACTCATAGCCAGGCCGTCTTCTTCTCTGTAAATTGCACAAGGAACAATTTTTATAGGTAGTTTGAGTGTTTCAACAAGTTTTTTAACAATTTGTAGTTGCTGAAAATCTTTTTCTCCAAAATAGGCATTGCAAGGTTTAATAATTTCAAATAGTTTTTTAACGATTGTTCCTACACCGTCAAAATGTCCGACTCTGTACTTGCCTTCCATTTCATATTCAATTCCATCAAAATCAAAGTGAATTTTTTGTTCGTTTGGTTGATACATTTCCGAAACAGTAGGCGTAAATACAATATCACAATTAACCTTATTTAACAGCTCTAAATCAGTGTCTAAGGTTCTTGGATAGTTGTCTAAATCAGCTAAATTATCAAACTGAGTTGGGTTAACAAAAATGCTAACAACAACAATATCGTTTGCTTTTTGAGCTTGATTAATAAGTGATAAGTGACCTTGGTGCAGTGCTCCCATTGTAGGCACAAATCCTATTTTAAAATCGGAATGCAATTTAGCTAGGTGTTCTTGTATTGATTTTATATCAGAAAAAACATGCATAATAAACTGTTAATTACTGTTAAAAGGGTGCAAACTTACACTTTTTAATACCGAAATCTACACAAATTTTCGTAATTTTGCATATTCTATAACTAATTGTATTCTATGAAAGATAAGCGAATACTGTATGTATCGTCTGAATTAGTACCATATTTACCAGAGACGGAAATGTCTGTAGCTTCGTTTGAAGTTGCGAGAACAGTACACAATTTGGGAGGCCAAACCAGAATATTCATGCCAAGATTTGGATTAATTAATGAAAGAAGGCATCAGCTGCATGAAGTTATTCGGCTATCGGGGATGAATATCATAGTAGATGATATGGACATGCCATTAATTATTAAAGTAGCTTCTATTCCAAAAGAACGCATGCAAGTTTACTTTATAGACAATGATGAGTATTTTAAGCGTAAAGCAATTTTTACTGATGAAGATGATAAGCTGTTTGACGATAATGCCGAGCGTACAATTTTCTTTGCTAAGGGCGTTGTTGAAACAGTAAAAAAATTAAACTGGGAGCCTGATATTATCCATATTCATGGTTGGATGGCTTCTATATTGCCACTGTATTTAAAAGCCTATTTTAAAGACGAGCCGCTATTTAACGAAAGTAAAATTGTTACCTCTGTATATGAAAATGGATTTGAAGGATCGTTGATAGCTGGAATGATCGACAAAATCAAATTCGACATTCAAGAAGAAGATTTAATTTCAATTTTAAAAGAACCTACCCACTTAAACCTTCAGAAATTGGCTATCCAAAACTCTGATGCTGTGATGTTTGGAAGTGATTCAATACCGTCTGAATTAGAAGAATTTATTAAAAGTTTGAATAAAAAAGTTTTAAAGTTTGTGCCAATTGAAGAAATGGAAGAGCCTTTAACTGATTTTTATTTAAATCAAGTCTTACAATAAAACATAACCCTTTTTATGACTATAAATAAGTATTTAAAACAATTACCCGTATACTTGTTGTTGACCCTAGGCTTAATTTCGTGTGAAAAAGAACTTGAAAATATTGGGAGCAACCTCGTTAATGAAGATAAATTCAATACAAATAAACATATCGTTGAAGTTGTTGCCTATAACCAAAACATTGAAAGAAATAGAGCCAATGCACTTGGTCAATATTTATTAGGTGTTTATAGCGATACTGATTTTGGAAAGATAAATGCTTCAGTAATAGCACAATTAACGTTACCAGGTGAGGCAACTATAGATTTTGGAAAAAATGCCCATATTGAAATGGTAGTTTTAGACATTCCTTACCATGCTACTCGTGACGGTAATAAAACCGTTTCGGTTGCCGGTAAAGATGTAAAAGTTCCAAATTTTAAACTTGACTCTATCATTGGTGATAAAGATGTTGAATTTCAGTTTAAAGTTTACGAGTTAGGAACTTTTTTAAACCTTTTAGATCCTAATAATCCAGCGCAAAATAATATTTATTATACCGATAAAGTTTATCAAAAAATTACCCCAGAATTACATACTAGTAATTTTAAACCAAACGAAAATGATACGGTTTTATACGTAGATAGATTAAAACCATTAGTAGCTGGAGGATTTGAAACGTACACACGTGATACCATCAAAAAGACAGATAAAAAACCGTCAATTAAATTGATGTTAAATCCAGCAATTATTAAACAAAAAATACAAGATAAAGCTGGGAGCACAGAACTTTCAACTCAAGAAAATTTTAGTAAGTATTTTAGAGGTTTATATATAGAAGCAAATGTTTTAAGCAATCCGGCCAGTTCGTTAATGTCCTTAAATATGGGTGATGCATCCGTAACAATTTATTATTCAAATGATGTTGAAACTACAACCAATAATGTAACAACCACAACACGAACAAAGCAATCGTATAAATTATCATTAGGTAGTATTATTGCCAATAAAATTAGTAGAGATTATTCTGGATCCAATATTCAACCCTTAATTTCCAATCCTAACACCATTAATGGAGAATCAAGACTCTATGTACAAGGTGCTGCCGGCTCTAATGCAGTTTTTAAATTAGATAATCAAATTAAAAATTTAAGAATTAATAATTGGTTGGTAAATGATGCCAGCTTGTTGTTGTATATAGATAAAAATGCAAGTTCAAAGAATTACCCATCACGCTTGTATTTGTATAATTATGACGCAAACGAACAAATTAAAGACGTATTTACAGAAGGTCATAGCGTTTTATCAGGCTTTTTAGAAAAAGATAAAGATTCTGTTCCGTACCGTTATCGCTTTAAAATAACCGATTATATTTCAGACATTCTGAAAAAAGAGAATAATGATGAATTATTTAAATTTGGTATTAAAGTTTATAATTCATCAGATTTACCTCAATCTACATTAGATACTAAAATAAAAGATTTTAGCTGGACTCCAAAAGGAGTAGTATTGCACGGAAATCAAACATCAGATGTCGATAAAAGAATTCGATTAGAGATAAATTACACCCAATTAAATAATTAATATAAAGAGAAAACTATGTGTGGTATTGCTGGTTATATAGGATATAGAAATGCTTACCCAATTATCTTAAACGGTTTATACCGTTTAGAGTACCGAGGTTATGACAGCGCCGGAATTGTATTGTTTGATGGAGATACAATTAATGTATTAAAAACAAAAGGAAAAGTTTCAGAGCTTGAAGCTCTTTTTGAAGCAGATAACGCACAGAAAGGTAAAATTGGATTTGGTCATACCCGATGGGCAACCCATGGAGTACCTAATCATGTCAATTCGCATCCGCATGTTTCGCAATCTGGAGAATTAGTAATCGTTCATAACGGAATTATTGAAAATTACGACACTATTAAAAAAGAGTTAACTAAAAGAGGTTACGAATTTCATAGCGATACCGATACAGAAGTGCTAATCAACCTGATTGAAGAAATCAAACGTAAAGAAAAATGCAAGCTTGGAAAAGCTGTTCAATTAGCTTTAAATGAGGTTGTTGGTGCTTATGCTATTGCTGTTTTTGATAAAACAAAACCCGACGAATTGGTAGTAGCCCGTTTAGGAAGTCCGTTAGCAGTAGGTGTAGGTAAAGATAATAAGGAATTTTTTATAGCATCAGATGCTTCTCCATTTATAGAATATACCAAAGATGCAATCTATTTAGAGGATGATCATATGGCTATTATAAAAGTAGGCAGAGATATTAATATTAGAAAACTTACCGATGATACCTTAGTTGAGGCTTCTATTCAAGAACTAAAGTTAAATTTAGAGCAAATAGAAAAAGGTGGGTATGAGCATTTTATGCTAAAAGAAATCCACGAACAACCCAATGCCATAACCGATACGTTTAGAGGTCGTTTATTAGCAAATGAAGGTCTAGTGCGTGTATCTGGAATAGATGATCATATAGAGCGTTTTTTAAATGCAAATCGCATTATTATGATTGGTTGTGGAACTTCATGGCATGCTGGTTTAGTTGGTGAATATCTTTTTGAAGAATTGGCAAGAGTACCGGTAGAAGTAGAATACGGATCTGAATTTAGATACAGAAACCCAATAATTACCGAAAAAGATGTAGTTATAGCTATTTCTCAATCGGGCGAAACGGCAGATACCTTAGCTGCCATTAAATTAGCGAAATCTAAAGGAGCATTTGTTTATGGAATATGCAATGTTGTTGGATCATCAATAGCTAGAGAAACACACTCGGGTTCATATACACATGCCGGGCCAGAAATCGGTGTAGCTTCTACTAAAGCGTTTACTACTCAAATTACAATGCTAACCTTAATAGCATTGAGACTTGGTAAAGCAAACGGTTCTATTTCTAATTCAGATTTTAATAAATTCCTTCATCAAATTGAAGTAATTCCAGAAAAAGTAAATTCATTATTAAAATTGGATGAGCAAATAAAGAAGATTTCAACTATCTATAAAGATGCAACAAACTTCCTATATTTAGGTAGAGGATTTAATTTCCCTGTGGCTTTAGAAGGAGCTCTTAAACTAAAAGAGATATCATACATTCATGCCGAGGGTTATCCGGCTGCCGAAATGAAACACGGTCCAATTGCTTTGATCGATGAAAACATGCCAATAGTTGTAATTGCTACAAACAATGGACATTACGATAAAATTGTGAGCAATATCCAAGAAATTAAAGCTAGAAAAGGTAAAATTATAGCTGTTGTAACCGAAGGAGATGAAATAGTTAAAGAATTAGCAGATCATATTATTGAAATCCCTGCAACAGAAGAAGCGTTAACACCATTATTAACTACTATACCTTTACAATTGTTATCGTATCACATTGCGGTGATGAGAGGATGTAATGTAGACCAACCACGAAATTTGGCTAAGTCGGTTACGGTAGAATAAGTTAAGATTTACAATAATTTTAAAACCACGCTTTAAGCGTGGTTTTGTATTTTAAGACATTATAAAAAGACCTTGAATATTAGCGGCAAATAACTTAACAGCAATCGCCAATAAAACAACTCCAAATATTTTTCTTATTACCCCAAGACCTCCTTTTCCTAAGAATTTTTCAATTTTTTTAGATGATTTTAAAACAAGGTATACAAAAATTGAGTTGATTAAAATAGCTGTTACAATATTAATAGTTTCGTATTCAGCTCTAATAGCTAACAAAGTTGTTAAGGTTCCTGCTCCTGCAATTAAAGGAAATGCTAACGGAACTATACTTGCAGTATCCGGACTTTCGTCTTTATACAACTGAATACCCAATATCATTTCTAATGCTAAAAAGAAAATCACCAATGAACCTGCTACCGCAAATGAATTAACATCAATTCCAATCAAAGATAGTATTCGTTCTCCAACAAAAAGAAACGCTATCATTATAACAGCCGAAACAATTGATGCTTTTTCTGATTGAATATGACCTACTTTTGCTCTTAATTCTATAATAATAGGAATGGTTCCAACTATATCAATAACCGCAAAGAGAATCATACTTGCTGTAATAATTTCTTTAAAATCCAAAGCGCTCATAAGCTAAAATTTTACACTGCAAAAGTAATTAAATCAATTCAATCAATGCAAAAAATAAAGAACATCAAAAAAGAAACTGTATTTTTGAAGCATGATACAAATAGGAAAAGCCATCGTTTCTGAAGAAATAATTGATGAACAATTCGTTTGCGATTTGAAAAAATGCAAAGGAGCTTGCTGTGTAGACGGCGATGCTGGAGCACCTTTAAATAAAGAAGAACTTGCAATTCTAGAAACAATATACCCTAAAATAAAACATCTTTTGCTACCCAAAGGCGTTGAGGCTATAACTGAACAAGGATTATATACAATTAATGATAAAGGCGATATTGAAACTACATTAATTGATGAGAAAGATTGCGCTTACGTTATTTTTGATGATAAAAATACCGCCAAATGCGGTATTGAAGAAGCCTATAATCAAGGATTAATTGATTGGAAAAAACCAATTTCCTGTCATTTATATCCGGTTCGTGTATTAGAATTTTCAACCTTTACAACCGTAAACTATCACCATTGGAAAATTTGTGATGACGCTTGTGCTTTAGGCAAAGAATTAAAAGTACCTGTTTATAAATTTGTTAAAGAAGCATTAATCATAAAATTTGGTGAAAAGTGGTATGCAGAACTAGAAAAAGAAGCAATTACCAAAAGATAATTTCCTTGTTTTTATCGCAAAAATGTATCTTGCAGTAAAATTTATAGCATGAACTGGCTGCAATTATTATCGCTAAAAAGGTTTGGAGACACTGATATTCGTTATCGCAATAAACAAGATGAATCTCGGCTTGGGTTTGAAGTAGACAATGATCGAATCCTTTTTTCGGATTCATTTAGAAGCTTACAAGATAAGACTCAGGTAATTCCGCTTTCTCAAACAGATTTTGTGCACACCCGTCTAACCCATAGTTTAGAAGTTGCAGTTGTGGCTCGATCTATTGGACGTATTGTTGGCGAGCATTTGATTGCTAAATATCCGGAAATTGCACATGCCGGATATTTAAAAACCGATTTTGGCACCATCACAGCAGCTGCAGCCCTAGCACATGATATTGGCAATCCACCGTTTGGACACAGCGGGGAAAAGGCTATTGGCGAATTTTTTAATTCAGGACAAGGAAAAGAATTTAAACAATTTTTAACCGATAAACAATGGCAAGATTTAATTGATTTTGAAGGTAATGCCAATGGATTTAGAATTTTAACTGATAACAGTAGCGGGGCTGGCAGCGGATTGCGTTTATCGTACGCAACCTTAGGGGCATTTATAAAATACCCAAAAGAATCGTTGCCAAAAAAACCGACGAATCAAATAGCGGATAAGAAATACGGAATTTTTCAGGCTGATTTACCCTATTTTGAAGACCTGGTTAAAGAATTGGGAATGCTTAAATCTCGAAGTGATCAACATATCGCATTTTATCGCCATCCCTTGGCATTTATTGTTGAAGCAGCCGATGATATTTGTTATACCATAATTGATTTTGAAGATGGTATCAATTTAGGATTGATAGAAGAAGAGCACATGCTGGAGTATTTTATTAAACTGGTAAAAGATACTATTGATACCAAAAAATATTACACCCTTAAAAATAAGCAAGAGCGCATTAAATACCTTAGAGCGTTGTCTATTAATGTGTTAATTAATGAGGCGGCAGAACAGTTTATAAAAAATGAACATCTTATTTTATCAGGTGAATTTCATTCAAGTTTAATGAATCGATGTGCGTATGAAGCACAAATGAAAGATATTATTAAGTTAAGTACAGAGAAAATATATCAAAGTAAAGAGGTAATCGAAAAGGAAATTGCTGGGTATAAAATAATTGGCGATTTGTTGGAAGTATTTAGCAAGGCTGTTATCAACGATTTGAATAATCAGCAAACAAGTTATGACAAACTTATATTTAACTTGTTACCGCAGAAACTTCAAGAATTACCTCAGAATCATTACGAACGGTTACTTGCTGTAGCATCATTTATAGCAAGTATGTCTGATAGTTACGCGATTTTATTACATCGAAAAATTAGTGGGAACAGCTTTTAAGAAAGTGTTTTTAAAATAACATCTTTAATTTGATTTGTTGACAATTGAATACTGGAGAACAATTCTTCTGTTGCTCCATGTTCTATAAACTCATCAGGAATTCCTAATATTTTAATTGATGTTTTGGTATAATTATGCTCATTGGCAAACTCAAGTACAGCACTGCCAAAACCACCTTTAACACAACCATCTTCCAGCGTGATTACGTTTTTATAAGTTGAAAAAACTTGGTGTAATAAAGCTTCATCCAATGGTTTTACAAAACGCATGTCATAGTGGGCAACTTTTCCCACAGGAAATTCATCATGAAGTTCAATTATTGTATTTCCAATACTTCCAATTGTTAGTACCGCCAACTCAGAGCCATTTTGAATACAGAGTCCTTTACCCATTTCAACGGCTTTAAACGGAAGTTTCCAGTTTTGTTTTACACCTTTTCCGCGAGGATATCGAATTGCAATTGGGGAATTAATTCCCAATTGAACGGTATACAACATATTACGCAAATCTATTTCATTTAGGGGGGCAAAAACAATCATATTGGGAATAATTCGCAAAAAAGCCAAATCAAAAACACCGTGATGCGTGGCGCCATCTTCACCAACTATCCCAGCTCTATCTAAACAAAAAATGACTGGTAAGTTTTGCAAGGCTACGTCGTGAATAATTTGATCATAAGCGCGTTGCGCAAAAGTTGAATAAATAGCACAATACGGTTTAAAACCTTGGGTTGCAAAACCCGCTGCTAGTGTTACAGCATGCTGTTCGGCAATTCCCACATCAAAAGCCCTGTTTGGGAAAGCATTAATCATATATTTCATTGAACTTCCGGTGGGCATAGCTGGCGTAATTCCTATTATTTTATCATTTTTCTCGGCAAGCTCAACTAAGGTAAGTCCAAAAACATCTTGATATTTTGAGGGACCATTTTCTTCTTTTTTTTCATAAACCAAACCTGTTACTTTGTCAAATTTTCCAGGGGCATGATATTTTACCTGATCTTTTTCGGCACTTTCTAAGCCTTTACCTTTAGTTGTAATTACATGCAAAAATTGTGGACCTTTACAAGATTTTAATCGCTGTAATTCATTGATTAATATAGGCAAATTATGACCGTCAATTGGACCTGAATAGGTGAAATTTAGAGCTTCAAATAAATTTTGATGGGTTAACTTTTCGCCTTTTTTTACGGATGTTAAGTAATTTTTTAAGGCTCCAACATTGGGGTCAATCCCCATTTCATTATCATTTAATATTACCAGTAAATTAGCTTCAGAAACACCGGCATGATTTAAGCCTTCAAAAGCCATTCCGGCTGCTATGGAAGCATCACCAATAACTGCAATATGATTTTTATTTGAATCGCCTTTAAGTTTTGATGCCATTGCCATGCCCAAAATTGCAGATATGGAAGTTGAAGCATGACCCACTCCAAAAACATCGTATTCACTTTCTAATCGATTAGGAAATCCGGCAATACCTCCAAATTGGCGATTGGTGTGAAATTCTGATTTTCTTCCGGTTAAAATTTTATGGCCATATGCCTGATGTCCAACGTCCCAAACCAATAAATCAGAAGGCGTATCAAATACATAATGCAGTGCGATGGTAAGTTCTACAACGCCTAAACTAGCACCAAGATGACCTTCTTTAGTTGAAACAATATCAATAATAAAATCCCTAAGCTCTTGAGCTAATTTCGGCAACTGATTGGGAGTTAATTTCTTTAAATCAGCCGGATAATTGATGTCTTGTAGTAAGGATTGTTTCACATGGCAAAAGTACATCTTTTTAAAACTATTTCAGAGCATTTGATTGTATTTAAGAAATTATAACTTTGCAATATGGAAAATCTTTTTGATGATTATTATTTTATGAAACGTGCTTTAGCCGAAGCAGAAATAGCATTTTCTAAAGGCGAAGTACCGGTAGGTGCTGTAGTGGTTTTAAACAATCAGATAATTGCACGGGCTCATAATTTAACAGAAGCCCTAAATGATGTTACAGCACATGCCGAGATGCAGGCGTTTACCGCAGCTGCAGATTATTTGGGAGGAAAATACCTGAATGAATGTGTTTTGTATGTAACGCTCGAACCGTGTCAAATGTGTGCCGGTGCTAGTTATTGGGCACAAATTGGCAAACTTGTGTATGGCGCCCGTGATGAGCGTCGCGGTTTTTTGCACTTTAAAACACAATTACACCCCAAAACTCAAGTAATTGGCGGAGTTTTAGAAGAGGAGTGTGGGAAATTGATAAAAAGGTTCTTTATTGAAAAACGAAATTTAAACTAATAAAAAAAGCCACATTAATGTGGCTTTTTTAAGTACTCAGTATAATATATCTTTTGAAATTTTATCTGACAACTTTAACGTCAATAGCCATAAGACCTTTTTTTCCGTCTGCTTCTTCATATGTCACTTGGTCTCCTTCGGCAAGAACTGTGCCTTTGGCTAATCCTGTAATGTGCACAAAAACATCTTTTTTTGTGTCATCGTTTGTAATGAATCCGAATCCTTTTGATTCATTAAAAAATTTAACTGTTCCGTTCATTTTAAAAATGGGTATAATAATTATTTTAATAGATGCCAAATATAAGTTTTTATTTGGTTTATTTACAATAAATTAAGAATTTTCTTCTTCTTTTTGATTTTGATTCAATCTAAATTTTGATAAATCCTTGTCTTTATATCGTAGATAAATAAATAAAGGCATCAAAATAAATGCAAAGAGTAATACGCCAATTCCTATAATTTTTTCTCCATCTGCGGGTGAATTTCCTTTGATATAATATCCTGCTGATATAGTTGTTACCACAACAAAAAATACGATATAAACGATGGTTTTTAGCATAAGTTCATGATTAAGAAGTTACTTCAACTAATTTTCTTCGATAGGCGGTTAATAATTTAGATTTGGAGATAAATCCGTAATACTTACCGTTTTTAATTACGGGTAAATTCCATGCTCCACTGGTTTTAAACTTTTCCATAACCCGCTGCATCGAATCGACATTATAATAAATAATCTCTGGTGGATTTTGCATAAAATTTTCTACCAAATGTTTTTTACAAGTTTTTTTATCAAACATTATTTCGCGTACATCATCAAGCAACATTATTCCAAGAAACATATCATCTTCGTCAACAACTGGGAAAATGTTTCGGGTTGATTTGGTAACCACATTTTTAAGCATTTTATTCAATTTCATGTCTGGATTCACACGTATAAAATTAGTTTCAATAATTTTATCCAAATCCATCAAAATAAGAACATTTTCATCCTTATTATGGGTAAGCAATTCGCCTTTTTCTGCTAATTCCAAGGTGTATATCGAATTTGACACGAAGTAACGAGTAAGAATAAATGAAATGGCTGCTACCAACATCAATGGTACAAAGAGTTCGTAACCACCGGTAATTTCAGCAATCAAAAAGATAGCCGTTAAGGGCGCATGAAGCACACCTGCAATCAATCCAGCCATACCTATTAACGTGAAATTAGATTCTGAAACATGAAAATCTAAGCCAACATTGTTGATAATTTTAGCAAACGCATTGCCCATAGCGCTACCCATTACGAGCGTTGGGATAAAAATTCCTCCAACACCACCCGCTGCAAAAGTAGTTGTCATGGCAATTGCTTTTAAAACGGTAATCCCAATCAGCAGTAAAATAACCAACCAAATATTTTCTAAATAGGCATTTAAAGGAGTTATACCGATGGCTGCTATCACATTATCGTGTAATAAATTATTGATTAATCCGTATCCTTCACCATATAATGACGGGAAATAGTACAATAACACTCCGATAAATACACCCCCAATCAACAAGCGTTGCATCGGACTTTTAAATTGTTCAAAAAAACGGGTAATCCAAAAATATATCTTGGAAAAATAAACGGAAGCCAATCCAGTTCCGATTCCTAAAATGATGTAAAACCCAATGTCTTTAATTTGAAAAACATCCTGAATTCTATATGAAAACAATACATCGGTTCCCAAGAAAAAGTATGATGTTATAACAGCTGATAAGGAAGCTAATAACAAGGGTAAAAGCGAAGCAAAAGCAATATCCAAGCTAAAAATTTCCATCGCAAAAATAATGGCTGCGATGGGTGCTTTAAACATAGCCGCCATAGCACCCGCAGCAGCGCATCCGATGAGCAACATCCGATTTTTCATGTTTAAATGAAAAAGCTGTGCAATATTAGAACCAACTGCAGCACCAGTACTAACTGCCGGACCTTGAAGCCCAACAGAGCCTCCAAAACCTGCGGTAATTGGGGCCGTTATTAAGGCGGCATACATCTTATAGCGCTCTATTATTCCGTTTTCTTTGGAGATTGATAACAAAGTTGAAGGAATTCCATGCGGAATGTCACGTTTTAAAATTCGTTTCTTGATAAGATAAACAATACACAAACCTATAATCGGAAAAATAAAGTAAAAGGCATTGTGATAATCGCGGATAATCTTTCCTTCGAGTAACGATTGGATAAAATGGGTCGCATTTTTTAAGACTACCGATCCCAATCCGGCTAAAAAGCCAACCAATATACTAATGGTATAAATAAATTGTTGTTCAGAAATATGTTTATATCGCCAAATAAGAATTCTGGTTAGTATGGTTGCCGGTTTTTTAGGCATTAAGATTTATGTCATTTTAAAAATTAAGTAAATCTAATTTTATGTTTAATTCTTTAAGCTGAACATTGTCTAATGCTGCCGGAGCATCAATCATCACATCCCGTCCTGAGTTGTTTTTAGGGAATGCAATAAAATCGCGAATGGTTTCTTGCCCACCCAAAATGGCCACTAATCGATCCAATCCAAAGGCAATACCTCCGTGTGGCGGAGCGCCAAATTCAAAGGCATTCATTAAAAACCCAAACTGATTTTCAGCTTCCTTTTCTGTAAACCCTAAATAATCAAACATCATCTTTTGGGTTGCTTTATCGTGAATACGAATAGATCCGCCACCAATTTCATTGCCATTTAACACCAAATCGTAAGCATTGGCTCGCACTTTGGCCGGATTTGTTTTAAGCAAATCCAAATCTTCTTTTTTAGGAGAGGTAAACGGATGGTGCATGGCGTGGAATCGTTTGGTTTCTTCATCCCATTCCAACAACGGAAAATCAACCACCCAAAGCGGTGCAAATTCATCAGCTTTTCGCAGACCTAAATTTTTAGCTAGTTCCATTCGAAGCATACTGAGTTGTGTTCTGGTTTTAGTTGTCTCGCCCGCCAACACCAACAATAAGTCACCGGCTTTAGCTTGTAAGCGTTCAGCCCAAAGTTTTAAGTCTTCTTCGGTGTAAAATTTATCGACTGATGATTTATACGTACCATCTTCATTGCATTTAACCCAAATTAAGCCCGATGCTCCCACTTGAGGTCGTTTTACAAATTCGATTAAAGCATCTAGCTCTTTTCTTGAGTATTGTGCACAATTAGGCGCAGCAATACCTACCACTAATTCTGCAGCATCAAAAATGGCAAATCCTTTATTTTGAACAAGATCGTTTAATTCGCCAAATTGCATTCCAAACCGAATATCTGGTTTGTCGTTACCATAGGTTTTCATGGCATAATCGTAGGTCATTCGTGGAAATTCAGCCACTTCAACCCCTTTTATCGCTTTAAGCAAATGCCGGGTTAAGCCTTCAAAAGTGTTTAATACATCTTCTTGCTCTACAAATGCCATTTCGCAGTCTATTTGTGTAAATTCTGGTTGGCGATCGGCCCTTAAATCTTCATCTCTGAAACATTTTACAATTTGAAAATATTTATCCATGCCGCCTACCATTAATAACTGTTTAAATGTTTGAGGAGATTGTGGTAAGGCATAAAACTGTCCTTCATTCATGCGCGATGGCACTACAAAATCGCGGGCACCTTCGGGAGTTGATTTAATTAAATACGGAGTTTCAACTTCTATAAACCCTTGATTCGACATATAATTGCGCACTTCAATGGCTACTTTATGTCGGAAAATTAAATTATCTCTCACCGGATTTCTTCTGATATCCAAGTAACGGTACTTCATGCGCAATTCATCGCCGCCATCCGTTTCATCTTCAATAGTAAAAGGAGGTAATTTTGCCGTGTTCAAAATTTGAATATCCGTAGCCAAAATTTCAATTTCGCCGGTTGGGATATGGTTATTTTTTGCTTCGCGCTCAATAACTGTCCCCTTCACTTGTATTACAAATTCACGTCCCAACGATTTTGCCAATTCAAATAAAGCTTTATCAGTACGGGCTTCATCCAAAATAATTTGGGTAATACCATAACGGTCGCGGAGGTCAATCCACATCATAAATCCTTTATCGCGCACTCGTTGTACCCATCCGGCAAGCGTAACTTCTTCATTCACATTCACAAGGCGTAAATCGCCACAAGTTGTTGTTCTGTACATTGTAATTGAAATTAAACAGCAAATTTAAACAAATTGAATGGAGTACATCAATTTTTTTTTTGGCGTTCCCATAGCCTTGCTATGGCCAGTCTGTCCGCTGTATCTTTTTAGCATGCTAAAAAGGATGCCGCTTCCATCCTTAACGCAAACAGTAAATTGTTTGTACATTTGTTTTTGATTCTAAACGTGAAACCATGTCTAAACTTTATTTAGTTCCTACTCCTATTGGCAATCTTGAAGATATCACCTTACGAGCCATCAGAATTTTAAAAGAGAGTGATTTAATTTTAGCAGAAGACACCCGCACATCGGGTAAACTTTTAAAACACTTTGAGATTGCTACCAATATGATGGCTTTTCATATGCACAACGAACACCAACAGTTGGAAAACGTTATTGGGAAATTAAAAAACGGATTGCAAATTGCTGTTATTACTGATGCCGGAACTCCCGGAATTTCCGATCCCGGATTTTTATTGACACGCGCTTGTTTGCAACACCAGATAGAAGTAGAATGTTTACCAGGCGCCACGGCTTTAATTCCTGCGCTTGTTAATTCGGGTTTCCCGTCAGACCGATTTGTTTTCGAAGGATTTATCCCCATAAAAAAAGGCCGGCAAACACGTTTTTTGCAGTTAGCTGAAGAAACACGCACCCTAATTTTTTACGAATCGCCACACAAATTGCTAAAGACCTTGAGTGATTTCGGAACCTATTTTGGCGAAGAAAGAGAAATTTCAGTTTCCCGTGAATTGACAAAATTATATGAAGAAACAGTAAGAGGAACAGTTTCAGAAGTGTTGAATCATTTTAAAAAGAAGGCACCTAAAGGTGAGTTTGTGTTGGTTGTGAAAGGGAAATTGGGTAATGAAAAGATAGAATTGGATTAAAAACATTTTGAAAGCAAACAATGTTACAAAATATTATAAGCCAAATACAATACATTTGTTAATAATAAAAACCTAAAAAATGAATCATAAAATAGAAAATAAGTGGATAGCCGACATGCATTTTAACATCACGCAAACCGGTGGTGAAATTTCGATTGATGCTGATGAAGCTTTTGGAGGACAGGGCTTAGGGGTGCTCCCTAAACCAATGATGTTAAGTGCACTAGCCGGTTGTACCAGTATGGATGTGGTATCAATGCTGAAAAAAATGCGCGCTGAAGTTGCTGGTTTTGAAGTACATGTAACAGGAGAATTATCAGATGAACATCCTAAAGTGTACACAAAAGTTTTGGTAGAATATTTATTTTATGGAACAGATTTTCAAAAAGATAAAATTGAAAAAGCCGTAGATTTATCTGCTACCCGCTACTGTGGTGTTATGGAAATGTTCAGAAAATTTGCTGAAGTTTCTATTGAAATAAAATACATCGAACAATAATCGGTTTAAAATAGTATTTTAGAGAAAAAAATTGGCATGCGCTGGACTCTAAAACCAACACCGGAAATAGCTAAAGTAAATCAGCTTTCACAAGAACTAAATATTGATACCATTTTAGCAAGTTTGTTAATACAACGTGGTATTGAAAATTACGAACAAGCCAAACAGTTTTTCAGACCCAGTTTAACAGAATTGCACAATCCATTTCTTATGAAAGACATGGAAAAAGCGGTTGCACGAGTTGAACTGGCATTAAAAAATAATGAGAAAATTTTGGTTTATGGCGATTATGATGTAGATGGAACATCGGCGGTTTCACTAATGTATTCGTATTTATTGTCGCTTAATGCCCTTGTAACTACCTACATTCCGGATCGATATACGGAAGGATACGGCATTTCGTATGAAGGGATTGACTTTGCAGCTGATAACGAAATCAATTTAATTATAGCCCTTGATTGCGGAATTAAAGAAGCAAAAAAAGTTGCTTATGCAACAGAGAAAAATATTGATTTTATAATTTGTGATCATCATCTTCCCGGTGATGAAATTCCAAAAGCGGTGGCGGTTTTGAATCCTAAACAAAAATCGTGCAACTATCCGTATAAAGAATTATGTGGGTGTGGTGTTGGATTTAAATTAGTTCAAGCAATAGCATCTAATAGAAATCAAACAATTGAACAATTGACTCCATACCTCGATTTGGTAGCTTCGGCCATTGCAGCAGATATCGTTCCCATTGATGGTGAAAATCGCATTTTAACTTATTATGGCTTAATTCAAATAAATCAAAATCCAAGAGCAGGAATAAAAGCACTCATTCATCAGCTTAAGAAAGAAATTACCATTACTGATGTGGTGTTTCAAATTGCTCCCAGAATAAATGCTGCAGGACGTATGAAACATGGTCAACATGCTGTTGAGCTCATGATTGAGACTAATTTTGAACAAGCCTTGCTTTTTGCTGAAGAAATTGAAAAATTTAATACCGAACGTAAAGAACTCGACAAAGAAATTACCCAGCAAGCCCTTCAACAAATTGTTGACAATAACGAAGAACAAAGCAGTGCAACGGTAGTATATAACGAAAAATGGTTAAAAGGTGTTATTGGTATAGTGGCTTCAAGGTTAATTGAAACCTACCATAGACCAACCATTGTTTTTACCAAAAGCGATGATTTTTACGTGGCTTCTGCGCGTTCCGTAAATGGATTTGATTTATACGAAGCTTTGGTTCAGTGCGAAGAATTTATAGAGCAATTTGGAGGACATAAACATGCCGCAGGAATTACCATAAAATCTGAAAATTACGTATTGTTTAAAAACAAATTTGAAGAAGTTGTAAAAAACACCAAAACTGAAACCTCCAATATTCCTGAAATGGAAGTTGATTTAGAGTTGGAACTCAGCGATATTTCGCCTAAATTTTTCCGTATTTTAAAACAATTTGCCCCTTTTGGACCTGCAAATATGAAGCCCGTATTTTTAAGTACCGGACTTCGCGATAATGGGTATGGTAAACCGGTTGGTGCCGATGGAAATCATATAAAACTTAACATCATAAACGGTGTTGATCCCAAAACATATCCAGCTATTGGTTTTGGCTTGGCATCTACTTATGAAGAAATAAGCGGAAGTTTTAATGCAATTTATACACTGGAGGAAAATGTTTGGAATGGAAATTCTACGATTCAGTTAATGTTAAAAGATATCAAACCTGAATAAAAAAATCCTGAAGCTATTCAGGATTTTTAGATTTTATGCATTTAGAATTTTATTTCAGTTCTCTAATTAAATGGATATACACCGAAAAGTGATCGCTGTATCCACCTGCATACGTGCTAAACGAATAACTTCTATATGGATAACCCTTGTATTGTCCTTCTTTATTAATAACATAACTTGGGTTGTAAATTCCGGCTTTGTAAAAGCGATACGTTGAATAGTCATTAGTGGAAGTTAATAATGGAGAGGTGAAAAATATCTGATCAAATAAATTGATATTATCTCGGTACCCTAATGTATTTAATCCGCGTTGAAACATTTCTTCAAAAGGATTGTAAATTCCACCATCTTTTACTTTTTTACGCTCATCTTCTGTTTTTAAAATCTTTTTTAAACTCGAGTTTATAGGATCATCGTTTAAATCGCCCATCGAAATTATTTTAGCTTTAGGGTCTGTTCTTCGGATATCTTCTATGATTTGAACATTGAGTGCTGCGGCTTTTTCACGACTTGGTCTGCTGGCAGCTTCGCCACCACGTCTACTTGGCCAGTGATTTACAATAAAATGCATCAACTCGCCGTCTAAATAACCTGTGACTAGCAATTGATCTCGGGTATAATATCTTTTTCCTTCTTCATAAAGTGGTAATTCGTAGGTTTTATGATTAACGGGTTTAAAATATTTTTCTTGATACAACAGCGCCACATCAATACCTCTTGAGTCTTGTGAGTCGTAGTGCACAATACCCCAACGCTTGTCTTTTAACGGACCGGTTTTTACCAAATCTTCCAACACACTTCGGTTTTCAATTTCGCAAACTCCAATTACAACCGGACTGTTTTTAGATAAATCAGCTCCAATTTCAGATATAACACGGGCTAATTTTTCTAATTTATCTTTATAAACTGCTGATGTGTAACTATTTGTTCCTTTTGGTGTAAATTCATCATCATTTTTTTTTGGATCATCTATGGTGTCAAATAGATTTTCTAAATTATAAAAAGCGATTGTGCGAATTTGAAGGTCTTTTTTTTCTGTATTTTTTTGCCCTAAAACAGTAGTCGTTGAAACTGCTGAAAGTGCTAAAAATAATACGATATACTTAAGTTTTTTCATATTAATATAATTGGAAAGCAAAGCTACTAAGAATTGTTGTTAAACAAATCTTAAATAACTTAAAATTATGACAATATGCTAAATTAGTTGTAAATTAGCACACTTTTTTTGCAGAAAAAAAGCTAATCTAACTTATTATTTTATGAGAAAAACTTTTATTTTTTTGTTTCTCTTACTTTTTACATTTAGCGTACAACTAAGTTATGCTCAACAAAAGGTTAAAGGAACAGTAACCGATTCTGCAACGGAAAAACAACTACAAGGTGTAAAAGTATCTATTCAAGGTACAGAAATTGAGCAGCTTACAGGCATTTATGGTGAATTTGTTTTAAACAACGTTCCCGTAGGAGCCCAAGTAGTTCAGTTAAGCTTTGAAGGGTTTGAAACACTTTATTTTCCGATTGCTATAGAAAAAGCAAAAGACCTAGATATGGGAATTTTGTCTATGAATACTGTTTTTAAAACAGAATTTGACGCAAGTATTATTTCGCTTTCTGAAGATGAATTGTCTGAAGATGAAAAAGGAGGATCTGAAAACGTATCAGGACTATTACAATCATCTAAAGATATTTTCTTAAGAACAGCTGCTTTTAACTTTGGCCAAGCCCGATTTAGAGTTCGGGGTTATGATTCAAGTAACGGTCAGGTTTTAA
Source organism: Bacteroidota bacterium (assembly GCA_018335575.1). Lineage (GTDB taxonomy): Bacteria > Bacteroidota > Bacteroidia > Flavobacteriales > Flavobacteriaceae > JAGXRT01. Next base: position 114,635 of record JAGXRT010000065.1, read on the forward strand.
TGAATGGTATTTCAATGAATAAAGTGAGCGACGGCAGACCACAATGGAGCAACTGGGGAGGTTTAAACGACGCCACTCGTAATCAAGAATTTTCAAACGGATTAGCGCTATCAGATCTTACATTTGGCGGAATTTTAGGAACAACCAACATTAATACAAGAGCGTCTAATTACAGACCAGGCACAAGTGTTTCGTATGCAACTACCAATTCAAATTATACCGGTAGAGTTATGGCAACACACGCAACTGGTTTGTCTGCAGACGGATGGGCTTTTACAGTTTCAGGATCACGCAGATATGCAACCGATGGTTATTTTGAAGGCACTACCTACAATGCCTGGAGTGGATTTTTAGCAGCCGAAAAAAGATTTAATGACAATCACAGTTTAAATTTAACAGCAATATACACACCAGTACGTAGAGCTAAATCATCTGCAAATACTCAGGAAGTATACGATTTAGCCGGATTGAAATACAACTCATACTGGGGATATCAAAATGGAGAAAAACGCAATTCTAGAATTAAAGAAATCGAGGAGCCAGTTGTAGTTTTAAGCCATTATTGGAAATTGAACGATCAAACTAATTTAAACACAAATGTAGCGTATCAGTTCGGACACATTGGTGACAGCAGATTAAATTATGCCAACGCATCAAATCCAGATCCAACCTATTACAGAAATTTACCAAGTTATTTTATCAGATTTGCTGATAATTTAGATTATGCCAGTGCCTATTTGGCTGGTGAAGCATTTAAAAACGACCCGAATTATAAACAAATAAATTGGGAAAATTTATACAGAACCAACATTGAAAACGGATCAACAAACTATTACTTATACGAAGACAGAGTTGATGATAAAACATTAACTGCCAATACCATTTTAAAATCGTATTTAACAGATCGTATTACCTTAAACGCAGGATTTAATTTTAAAAACCTAAAATCTAATAATTACGCAAAAATGCTAGATATGTTAGGTGGTGTAGGTTATATGGATTTAGATTATTTTGCTACAGGCGATGCGCAACAAAACGATTTAAACAATCCAAACAGAATTGTTAAAGAAGGCGATAAGTTTTTGTATCACTACGATATTACTTCTAATGAAATTACATCCTTTTTACAATTTGAGTTTAAATTAAACAAATTTGACTTTTACGTAGCTTCTAATTTTACTTCTAAAGATTACCAAAGAGAAGGTTTTTATAAAAACGGAACCTATGCAGCAAACTCATTTGGAAAAAGTAAAAAAGAACTATTTTCTGATGTAAGCTATAAAGGAGGGGTAACTTATAAAATATCAGGTCGTCATTTAATTGATGTTAACGCAGGTTATATAAATCAAGCCCCTACTATTAGAAACGCATTTGCTAACTCAAGAGTAAATAATGATTTTACCCCTAATTTAACTTCAGAAAAAATTCTTACCGGTGATGCTAGTTATATTTTCAGAGCACCTGGAATACAAGCAAGATTAACCGGATATTATACCAAATTTGAAGATGTAACCGAAACTTCATTCTACTTCGCAGAAGGATTACGAGGCGATGAAGCAGATTTTGTTGCTGAAATTTTAACTGGTGCAGAAAAGTTACATTTCGGTGGAGAATTTGGAATTGAAGTACAAGTTATTCCAACGTTAAAATTGATTGGAGCAGCAGCCGTAGGTCAATATACCTATAATAACAATCCAAATCTATACATTCAATCAGATACATTTACAGATATCAGAAGTGATTTTGGAACAGCATACATTAAAGACAATAAATTATCTGGAACTCCACAAAGAGCGTATTCTTTTGGATTTGAATACAGAGACCCTAAATACTGGTGGATAAGTGCAAATGCCAATTTAATGTCGCATAACTATTTAGACATATCACCATTATTAAGAACAGATAATTTCTATTTAGACAAAGACGGATTGCCTTTTGCTGAAGCAACTCAACAAGAAATAGATGCTTTATTAAAACAAGAGCGCTTTGATGATGCTTTCTTAGTAAATGTAGTAGGAGGTAAATCATGGAGGTTAAAAAACAATTATTATTTAGGATTCTTTGCCAGCATTAACAACGTTTTAGGCGAAGTATTTAAATCTGGAGGGTATGAGCAGTCTAGGAATGCTAATTTTAGAGAATTAAAGCAAGATAAAGAATTGCAGTATCCAACATTTGGTCCTAAGTATTATTATGGAAATGATACTTCATATTACCTAAATGTATACCTAAGGTTTTAATTAATTAACAGAAAATATTTAAAAAATGAAAACAATAAAATCATTCAAGTTCCTAATCGGATTAGCGTTGCTAATAGGAACTTTAACTTCATGTGTTGAAGATTCAGAATATGAGACACCCGTAATAAGTTGCCAAGATCCGGGACTTGTTGCTACAAATACCATTACTCAAGTTAAAGCAATGTACACTACAACTATGGTTCAGTTTACCGAAGATATTATTATTGAGGGATATGTGGTTTCGAGTGATAAATCTGGAAATATTTATAAAACAATATCCATTCAAGATAAACCGGAAAACCCAACTGCCGGTATCAGAATTGCAATTGATGAAACTGACACCTATCTAAAATACAATGTTGGTCGTAAAATTCACTTAAAGTTAAAAGGATTAGGTATCTCTAAAAACGCAGGAGTTTTCGAAATTGGATTACCACAAGGAACAACCTTAGCCAGAATTCCTTCACCAAATGTAAGCAAGCATATTTTCCGCTCATGCGAAACCGCTACTATTGTACCTAAAGTAATTACACTTGCTCAAATGAGTGATAATTTCCTTGATATGTTAGTACAATTAGATGATATGCAATTTAGAACCGGAGATTTTGGACAAGCGTATGCCAATTTAACCGATACATTTTCTGTAAACAGATATATTGTAAGCTACGATAACAATTGTACACAGTTAGGTGAAATCATCATGCGAAACAGTGGTTTTGCTGATTTTAAAAACTTCTCATTACCTACAGGTAAAGGAAGTGTAGTTGCAGTATTTAGCAAATATAACAACGATTATCAGTTGTTTATTAGAGATACTAATGATGTTAAATTAACCGGAGCTGCTTGTATTCCTTTATTTGAAGAAACCTTTACAACCGTTTTAGGCACCAATCCACTTCAACTTACAGGTTGGACTAATTTCAATCAAGCAGGGGTCAATAAATTCTGGAGAACAGCAACCGTGAGCGGTAATCAGGTAGCTGAATTCAATCCATATGATAGCAATACTGCCTTTAGAGACCAAAGTAATATTGCATGGTTAATTACACCTCAGTTTGATATGGATAAACAAACAGAAGAGATGCTAAGCTTTAGAGCAGAAAAAGATTTTGCTGTAACGGGGCAACCAGATTTAGAAGTGTTTTACTCGTCTAATTGGAACGGAACCACTGCCGGAATTACTACTGCAAACTGGGTAAAATTACCGGCTATTTTGCCAACAGCAACCCGTGTTTATTCCACCGTATCGGTTGATTTAAAAGCGATTACCGGAAAAATACACATTGCCTTTAAATATACTGGAGGATATCAGTTTAGTCCAGCTCATACCACTAGGTGGAGAATTGATGACATTAAAATATCAGCAAAAAAATAAATTTTTTATTACTTTTTTAAACCCTCAATTAAAAATTGAGGGTTTTTTATTTGCACCATTTCATAAGAATTTTAAATTGTTATTTTGTTGTAAATTTGCAACTTGATGATTTTAAAGCATGATTGAAAAAAAAGAAACAGTTTATGAAAAAGTAGTGTTGATTGGTTTAATTACCAGTCAGCAAACAGAACAACAGGCTGATGAATATTTGGATGAATTAGAATTTCTTACACTTACGGCAGGGGGTGAAGTGGTTAAAAGATTTGTTCAACGATTAGATGTGCCAAATCCAAAAACTTTTTTAGGAACGGGAAAACTAGAAGAAGTTAAAAATTACATAACCGATAATTCAATTGGTACCGCCATTTTTGATGATGAGTTATCGCCTTCGCAATTAAAAAATATTGAAAAGGTACTCAATATTAAAGTGTTAGATAGAACTAATTTGATACTCGATATTTTTGCGCAACGCGCCCAAACAAGTTATGCCAGAACTCAGGTAGAGTTAGCACAGTGTCAATACTTACTTCCTCGTTTAACACGCATGTGGACCCACTTAGAGCGACAAAAAGGAGGTATCGGATTGAGAGGCCCAGGAGAAACAGAGATTGAAACAGACCGCCGAATTATTCGCGATAAGATTTCATTATTAAAAGAGAAATTAAAAGTCATCGATAAACAAATGGCCATTCAACGTAAAAATCGCGGTAAAATGGTTCGCGTGGCTTTAGTTGGATATACCAATGTTGGGAAATCAACTTTGATGAATGTTATCAGTAAAAGTGATGTTTTTGCAGAAAACAAATTGTTTGCAACCTTAGATACTACTGTTAGAAAAGTGGTTATTAGAAATATTCCTTTTTTATTAACAGACACCGTTGGATTTATCAGAAAACTTCCAACGCAATTGGTAGAATCATTCAAATCTACTTTAGACGAGGTTCGAGAAGCAGATTTATTGCTTCATGTTGTTGATATATCTCACCCTAATTTTGAAGAGCACATTACTTCGGTAGAAACTACATTAGCTGAAATTAAAAGTAATGACAAACCTGCTGTAATGGTTTTTAACAAAATAGATAATTATACGCATGAAACTATTGCAGCAGATGATTTGGTTACTCAGAAATCAAAAGAGCATTATACGTTGGAAGATTGGGAAAAAACTTGGATGAATAAAATGCAAAATAATTGTGTGTTTATCTCTGCAATCAACAAAGAAAATATAGAAGCATTTAAAGAAAAAGTGTTTGATGAAGTAAAGAAAATTCACATAACGCGTTTCCCTTACAATGACTTTTTGTATCAGGAATTTGATGAAGAATCATAAAAAATGGCGAGGTATCTCGCCATTGTCATTCTAAAAAGTAAAATTTAATCCTACTCCTAATACTTCTTTAAATTGTGGTTTTTTTGAAGTATTGTCATCTATAATGGTATGAAATTGAATGTTAGTTGACAGGTATTTATTAACCTGTAAAACTATATTGAGTTGATGATTTACATCAACATTTTTAAATTCTTCTAAATAATTAGCATACAAATTAAGAATATTTTCCATTGATACGTTTACCATAATATCTTTTTTATGATAAAGAGCGGCATTAAATCCTAACTCATACCTGCTTTTATCGCCTGGATCAACGCCATAAGCACCAATTGCAGATAAAGCATCATCAGATACAATTATTATTTTTGAAGTGGCTGGAGCTATATTAATTTTAAACTGATCATCTTTTTTATACAGCAAACCAGGCCCAAATGATAAATATGCTGGCGCAAAAAACTTAGAAACGGGTGTGTCTGCATTAGGATCAGTTTTATAATCATAGCCGTTGGTAAACTGCGTTTGGAAGTTTAAAAAACCTGAGTAAAACCAAAATTTTGTTGCTTTTTTACCTACTACTGAACTATATTCTAATCGGTCGTCTGTTTTACGGCTACCATTAGTTTTAGTACGCGTCATACCATAAGCTGTAATAATTTTGTTATCCCATCTCCAATCTCCTTTTCGGTAATTAAAATCATAATTAATAAATGCATTGGCAGCTAAACTATTTTCTCCGCCTGCAACCCAATTAGAGAATGATGATTGATTAAACATAATAGCTACTTTACCACCTTTTTTCCAATTAGAGTTTTCGTCTTGATTGGTTTCGACTTGAGCGTAAGATAAATTGATGCCGCTTAAAAGCAATAATATTAATATAAAAGTCCTCATAAAGTTTTAATTTAGATTTGAAATAGAAGTAAACTAAGATACAAAAAAATTACTTTTTTTGCTTATATAATGGCACATTTGAGCAGGCTTCGCCAAACATTAACGAGCTTACAATTGGTTGTAATTTTTGAATTATTAATCCATAAGCATTGTTTGAAATGCTAAATTTTGAACAACCTTTGATGATTATTTTTTTATTCTTATAAACAGAAAAATCTGTTTTTTCTAGAGCTTCAATTAATAAACTGTCTTCCATTTCTTGGACAGTTCCAATAGTAATCCTTTTTGCAATGGAAGTTAAATTAACGGTAAGTAATAAGTAAGCCCAACTTGGCACTATAGCATCGGTAGTTGTATGAATGGCAACATAGGCATCTTTATATTGAGCCCAATTATGGGAAGAAATTTTTTCTCTAAATAATGCTTCTTTTAGAATTAATCCTTCATAAAGCCAATCAGTAATAAAAATAGATTTACGATCTCCTTTTGGGACAAAATCGGCTAAATCAATGGTTATTAATGGGCTGTTTGCTACTCTATTTATTATTTCGTCTGTCATTATTTATTGTAATTATACCTTCTATACCCTAAACTGTTAATTTCAGAATCTTTATGGATTAATCTAGTATTTTTATTAGTAATTGGTTTTTCTAATTCATTTTTATGAATTTTCTCATAATCTGAAATGCTAATTTCTATTCTATTGTTTAAATAGTGAAACAATGAGACGTCTTTAATTTTAGATTTCCAATTTTCTTGTATAATTCCTTCAAAGACTTTAGCCTTTGAGCCGCTTCCATATGCTATAAATCCAATGTTTTGCTTAACAATATCAGTATCATTTTCAAAATGTACTGATAATGTACTTAACAAAGACATAAAAATAGAAGCTGTATACATATTACCAATTGTTGTAGATGCTTTTTCCCCAGCAGCAATTTTAGTTTCAATAAATTTACTATACATTTTTGATTTCGCAGCTTTTTTAGTCCATGTATCTATATCATCTTCTATTTTACCAATTTCATCAATAAGCATATCTAATTTATTATTTTCTTTTACCCAATTATACCATGAGTTAAATAGTATTCTTCTGCCATGGAAAGCATATGGTAAATGAAATATTAGATGATTCCAATCATTTAAAAAATTTATAGTTGTTTGTGATTTAAAATGATCAAGCGCTTCCTCCATTCGTTGGGCATAACAGGCATTTGAGTATTGACCATCAAAAATCGGTTCTTCTTTATATACTTCAATTAATTCATTAGCGTTATTCCAAAAATTTGATTCGGATAGAAGATCAGAGGTCGATTCTTTATCGAGATTCGGGTTAAATAAATTGATTAATTCATCTATTAATACACTTTTTTTATATGATCTTCTTGGTTTAAAGAAATCATTTTCACTTTTAGTTGCTACACCCCAAACATTATTTATTGCTAATATTGAAGGGTTTTTTGAAATTAGCAAAGCTACTGCTCCAGCACCTTGGGTATATTCTCCGGTTGAATTTAGTTCGTATTTTGAAACGTCTGAAGCAACTACTATAGCTCTTCTGTTATCTCCACAATTAACCCAATCAATACTGTTTTGGAAAGCATCTACAGCCCCAATACAAGCAAATGTCATATCTAAAACGTCACAATTTCTTAATGAGCGTTCTCCGTATTTTATAGCCAATTCTTTTTCTAAAACTTCAACGGCATAAGTTGCTGTAGGTTTAGATGAGTCCACTGCACTTTCAGTTCCTAAATAAATTCTACCAATGTCTTTAGGATTAAGGTTGTTGTTTTTAAAAAGTGCTATTAATGCATTTGCACAAAAAGTTGCGGCATCTTCGTTAATATCTGCCATAGCCATTTTCTCTAATCCTAAACCTGCATTTAATTTATCGTAAATAATACCTCTTTTTTCTGCTAAAGATTTGATAGGTAAAAAAATCTCAGGAACATAAAATGAGATTGCATCTATACCAACATTGCTCATAACATTGTATTATAAAAAACCGAGTTCTAATTTTGCTTCATCGCTCATTAAACTATGATTCCAAGGAGGGTCAAAGGTTATTTCTACTTCACACGTATCAACATCTTTCAATGTTTTTACTTTTTCTTCAACATCTCTGGGCAAAGTTTCAGCAACAGGACAATTAGGTGTGGTAAGTGTCATGATAATTTTAACGCCCTTTTGATCGTTTACAAAAACGTCGTAAATTAAACCTAATTCATAAATATCTACTGGGATTTCTGGGTCATAAATTGTTTTAAGCACTTCAATTATTTTTGTTCCAAGTGCTCTTTTTTCTGCTTCCGTCATTTATCGTATGTAATTTAAATTCATTCTAAATAAGAACAAATATACAAATTATTGTATTATGTGTGTTTTGTTTTAAAAGCTAATGCAAATAATTTAATTTGTTTAATCATGGAAACCAATCCGTTTGCGCGTGTTGGTGATAAATGTTCTTTTAGTCCAATTTCATCCACAAAGAACGGATCGGTATCCAGAATTGTTGATGGACTTTGGTTAGAATAAACACGTAACAATAATGCAACTATTCCTTTAGTTAAAATAGCATCACTGTCGGCTGTAAAAACAATTTTTCCATCGGCAAAATTGGCATGTAACCATACTTTTGATTGACATCCTTTTATTAAGTTTTCATCAACTTTATGCGATTCTTCAATTTGAGGTAATGATTTTCCAAGTTCGATAAGATGTTCATAGCGTTCCATCCAATCATTAAAAAATGAAAATTCATCAATAATTTCTTCTTGTAATTCTTTAATATTCATGATAAAAATATTTTTACAAAGGTAAAAGTTTGATTTCTTTAATCGATAAAAATTGTAAAAAACCTACTTTTTTGGTATAAGTAAGCTAACTAAAAAATGAAGCTGTATATTTGCAAAAAAATATTGAATCTCAACTATGAGTAAATTGTTAATTGTTGGTACGGTTGCTTTTGATGCTATTGAAACACCGTTTGGAAAAACGGACAAAATCTTAGGTGGAGCAGCAACTTTTATAGGCTTATCTGCTTCTCAGTTTGATGTAGATGCCGCAATAGTTTCTGTTGTAGGTGGCGATTTTCCTAAAGAGTACATCAAAATGCTGGAAGATAGAAATATAAATACAGATGGAATTGAAGTAATTGAAAACGGAAAAACGTTTTTTTGGAGCGGCAGATACCACAATGATTTAAACACTAGAGATACTTTAATTACCGATTTAAACGTATTGGCCGATTTCGACCCTAAAGTCCCTACAGATTATTTAGATGCCGATTTTTTGATTTTAGGAAATTTGCATCCGGCAGTACAAATGGCAGTAATTAAGCAAATACCGGTTAGACCAAAATTAGTAGTATTAGACACCATGAACTTTTGGATGGACAATACTTGGGATTTACTTATTGAGGTAATTAAAAAAGTTGATGTAATTACCATAAACGATGCCGAAGCACGGCAACTTTCTGGTGAATATTCGCTTGCCAGAGCAGCTAAAAAAATACAAGAGCTGGGACCCAAATATGTGGTGATTAAAAAAGGCGAACATGGTGCTTTGTTATTTAATGACGATCGAGTATTTTTCGCACCTGCTTTACCATTAGAAGTTGTTTTTGATCCTACCGGTGCTGGCGATACTTTTGCTGGTGCTTTTATAGGATATTTAGCAAAAACTAAAGACATCTCATTTGAAAATATGAGAACAGCTATCATGTACGGTTCAAACTTAGCTTCTTTTTGTGTAGAAAAGTTTGGAACCGAACGTATGATAGATTTATCGTATGATGAAATTTCAAATCGTATGTTTTTATTTAAGCAACTTACTCACTTTGACATCGACTTATAAAATAGAATTCCGCCAAAAAAGCGGAATTTTTTGTTTAAATTAAACCCAAATTATTGCTCATGAGCGACTTTATTAAACACGAATGCGGAATTGCCCTGGTTAGGTTGTTAAAGCCATTATCGTATTACAAAGAAAAATACGGAACCTATTTTTATGGCATAGACAAAATGTATTTGTTGATGGAAAAACAACACAATAGAGGACAAGACGGTGCCGGAATTGCAAGTGTTAAAATTGGTATTAAACCCGGTACACGCTATATTGATCGCGCCCGCTCCAACGCACATCAGTCTATACAAGATGTTTTTAATCAGGTACACCAGCAAATAAATGCCAGTTTTGGCAGTAATGAATTTACTTCTGTTGATGAAATTCATCATGAAGTACCCTTTATTGGAAATTTATTTTTAGGTCATGTTAGATACGGTACTTATGGTAGTAACAGTATTGAAAGCGTACATCCATTTATCAAGCAAAGCAATTGGATGCATAAAAATTTGATTGTTGCCGGAAATTTTAACCTTACGAATACCAAACAATTGTTTAATGATTTGGTTGAAATTGGCCAACATCCCAAAGAAATGACAGATACCGTTACAGTAATGGAGAAAATTGGACATTTTTTGGATGATGAAGTGGCGGAATTATATCAGAAACTTAAAGTTCAGGGTATTACAAAAAAAGCGGCGTCACCAATAATTGAAAAGGAGTTAAACATTCAAAATATTTTACAACGTGCCGCTAAAAACTGGGACGGGGGTTATGCTATGGCCGGTTTATTAGGTCACGGAGATGCATTTGTTTTTCGAGATCCGGCCGGAATCAGACCGGCATTCTTTTATCAAGACGATGAAGTTGTGGTTGTTGCGTCTGAACGTCCGGTTATTCAAACCGTATTTAATGTAAAGACAATTGATGTTAAAGAATTAGAACACGGTAGCGCATTGATTATTAAAAAAGACGGAAGGGTTAGTGTTGAAAATATACTTGAACAATTACCTAAAAAATCATGTTCCTTTGAGCGCATTTATTTCTCACGCGGTAGCGATGAGTCTATTTATAAAGAAAGAAAATCGTTAGGGAAACACCTCTTTCCACAAATTTTGAAAAACATTGATTATGACATCCAGAACACTGTGTTTTCATATATTCCCAACACTGCCGAAATTTCTTTTTACGGGATAATTGAGGCTGCAGATGAATATTTAAATAAATACAAAATTGATGAAATCATAAAGCAAGGTCGAAAAATAAGAGAAGAAAAATTGCAAGAAATTCTCTCCTTAAGACCTCGAATCGAAAAAATAGCCATCAAAGACGCTAAACTAAGAACGTTTATAACCTCCGATTCGAGTCGGGATGATTTGGTAGCGCATGTTTATGATGTAACCTACGGAGTTGTTCAACCAACTGATAATTTGGTAATTATTGACGACAGTATCGTGCGAGGAACCACTTTAAAAAAGAGTATTTTAAAAATTTTAGATCGCTTAAATCCAAAAAAAATAATTGTAGTTTCATCGGCACCACAAATTCGATATCCGGATTGTTACGGAATTGATATGGCAAAACTAGGCGATTTTATTGCGTTTAGAGCGGTGCTGGCATTGTTAAAGGACGCCAACAAAATGCATTTGCTGGATGAAGTGTATGACTTGTGTAAAAATCAAATACAGTTAGAGGATAAAGATGTAAAAAACTATGTGAAATTAATATATGATACATTTACCCCTGAGCAATTATCAATAAAAATAGCCGAGTTGTTAAAAACAACCGAAATTAATGCCGCTGTTGAAATTATCTTTCAAAAGGTTGAAGACTTACATTTAGCATGTCCGAATCATTTAGGCGATTGGTATTTTACTGGTAATTATCCTACAGCAGGAGGGAACAGAGTGGTTAACGAAGCTTTTATTAATTTTTATGAAGGTAAAAATCAACGGGCTTACTAAAAAAGAAAAAACCCCGACTTGTCGGGGCTCTTCCTAACATTACAACTTTAACCTACTACTTTCTTTCTAAAAATCGTTTGGTAACGACATCCCAATTAATCACATTAAAAAATGCGCTAATGTAATCGGGTCTTTTGTTTTGATAATTTAAATAATACGCATGTTCCCAAACATCAATTCCTAAGATTGGAAACCCACCGCAACCAACACCCGGCATTAACGGATTGTCTTGATTTGGTGTTGAACATATTGTTAAAGAACCATCTGTTTGAGCACATAACCAAGCCCATCCCGATCCAAACTGTGTGGCAGCAGCTTTTGAAAACAATTCTTTAAAATTCTCAAAAGAATCAAAAGAAGTCTCAATTGCTTTTGCCAATTCACCATTAGGTTTTCCTCCTCCATTTGGACTCATTACCTCCCAATATAAATTGTGGTTGTAAAATCCGCCTCCGTTATTTCGAACTGCTTTGTTGTTCATGTCTAAATTTTGAAGAATTGATTCGATAGAATTTCCTTCTAATTCAGTGCCTTCAACCGCAGCGTTTAAATTATTTGTATATCCTTGATGGTGTTTTGAGTGATGTATTTCCATAGTACGTGCATCGATATAAGGCTCTAATGCATCGTACGAATAGTTTAATTTTGGTAATTCAAAAGACATATTAATTGTATATAATTGTTTTCCAATTTCTTAACGCAAATATAGCTAAGAATATTGTTTAAATATTTTAATTTTAATTGATACTTCTTATATGAATATCGCAGAATCTTATACTAGGGTTAATAAGATGAGTCTTGTGGGTACAGTTTCATAAACTCTCCGGCTTTAGCAACCATGTTTTTACTTCCGCAGAAAAATGGAACACGTTGATGTAAAGCAGTTGGTTGTATGTCTAATATACGTTGGTATCCATCGGTTGCCGCACCTTTAGCTTGCTCTGCTAGAAATGCCATTGGATTGGCTTCATATAGCAATCGCAATTTACCTTTGGGCGCTTTGGTACTAGTTGGGTAAATATAGATTCCACCTTTTATCATATTACGATGAAAATCGGACACCAAAGAACCGATGTATCGCGACGTATACGGTCGGTCTCCTTCTTCTTTTTGACAATACTTTAGATAGTCTTTTACTCCTTGCGGAAAATGAATGTAGTTTCCTTCGTTGATCGAGTAAATAGTTCCGTCTTTTGGATATTCCATGTTGGGATGCGATAAGTAAAAAGTACCAATTGCAGGATTTAAAGTAAATCCGTTAACTCCATGACCTGTTGTATATACCAACATAGTTGAGGTTCCATAAACTACGTATCCGGCAGCAACTTGCTGGCTACCTTTTTGTAAAAAATCGATTTCCTGAACAGGTGTACCTTCTGGCGAGATTCTTCGGTAAATTGAAAAAATAGTTCCAACCGATACATTTACATCGATATTTGATGAACCATCAAGCGGATCCATAAGCACCACATATTTGTTGTTATGATCGTTGTTTTTTCCTTTGATAGTAATATAATGATCATCTTCTTCACTGGCAATACCACAAACAATTTCACGATTGATAAGTGCTTGCATAAACACCTCGTTGGCGTAAACATCTAATTTTTGTTGTTGTTCTCCCTGAATATTAATATTGTCTGATGCCCCCAAAATATCAACTAAACCGGCTTTGTTTACCTCGTAATTTACTACTTTTGCGGCCAAACGAATAGAGTTTATAAGTTTTGAGAGCTCACCCGAAGAGTATTGAAATTCGGTTTGTTTATCAATTATAAACTCACCTAATGTGATATTATTCTTTTTCATTGTTGTAAATGTTTGTGTTGTTGAATACAAATATCGTTAAATTTGTTAAAAAATAAGTATAAATGAATGTAGTTATAAGAGAAGGATTTAAAAATGATATGCCTGCTGTTTTAGAGTTAATTAAAGAACTTGCAGCTTTTGAGAGAGAACCAGATGCGGTAGTTGTTACCGTTGAAGATTTAATCAATGATGGCTTTGGCAAGAATCCCCTTTTTAAAACATTTATTGCAGAATATCAAGGTGAAATTGTAGGAATGGCTTTATTTTACAATCGATATTCTACTTGGAAAGGGAAAACAATTCACTTAGAAGATTTGATAGTAAAAGAAGATAAACGACAGTTGGGAATTGGCAAAGCTTTGTACGACGCAGTATTAAAATATGCCTTAAATGAGAACGTTAGAAGAGTAGAGTGGGTTGTGTTAGATTGGAACAAACCTGCTATTGATTTTTATAAAAAAAGCGGTGCCACTATTCTAGAAACGTGGGATACAGTTCAAATGAATGAAGAAAATTTAATTAACTATGTTAAATCATTAAGCTAATGAAGGTATTTAAATTTGGAGGCGCATCAGTGAAAGACGCAGCTGGAGTAAAAAATATTGCTAATGTGTTAAAGCAGGAGGGTTGCGATAAAACTGTTGTTGTTATTTCTGCTATGGGTAAAATGACTAATGCCTTGGAAGAAGTAGTCAATTCGTATTATCATAAAACAAAAGAAATTTCAAAAAATTTAGATGATGTTAAAGCTTATCATGAACAAATAATCAATGAGTTATTTGGCGATAAAGCTGTTGTTACGCTAAATGAAATTGAACAGTTTTATGTAGAGATGACTGGTTTTATGATGATGAATAAATCAACCAGTTATAATTATATATACGATCAAATTGTTAGTTATGGTGAACTAATTTCGACTAAAATTGTAAGCAATTACCTCAATGATTTTGGTATTGAAAACCAATGGATTGATGTTAGAGAATTTATCAGAACTGATAGAAATTACCGCGATCCAAAAGTTGATTGGCATACGACCCAAGCTAACATATCCGAAAAATTAAATATCAATAAATTAACAATAACACAGGGTTTTTTAGGCGCTACAGAGCATGGATTAACAACTACACTTGGCAGAGAAGGTTCTGACTATACAGCGGCTATTTTTGCCTATTGTTTAAATGCCCATAGTGTAACCATTTGGAAAGATGTACCAGGGGTATTAAATGCTGATCCTAGATATTTTAAAGATGTTACCTTATTAAACCAAATTTCGTATACAGAAGCTATAGAAATGGCTTTTTACGGTGCTTCAGTAATTCATCCAAAAACACTTAAACCGTTAGAAAACAAATTAATACCGCTTTATGTTCGTTCATTTGTTGATATTACAAAAGAGGGGACTTCTGTGAGTAAAGGTGCTACTTTGGAACCATTTGTACCTTGTTTTATTGTTAAGAAAAATCAGATTTTAATTTCCATTTCAGCACTTGATTTTTCATTTATGGTTGAGCATAACATCAGCGATATATTTAAATTATTACACGATTTTCAGTTAAAAGTAAATCTTATTCAAAATTCTGCCATTAGCTTTTCTGTTTGTGTTGACGATAATTTTAACAATTTCGATGCCTTGTTAAAAGAAATGGATCAGAAATATAAAGTAAGTTTTGATAAAGATTTAACACTATACACCATCAGACATTTTGATGAAAATGCTTTACAAAATATAGAACAAAATAAAGAAGTTTTATTAAAACAATTAAACAAAGAAACTGTTCAAATTGTTGTAAAATAGTTTTACTATATTTATAAAACTTTAAAAAGTATAATGAAATTAGTATCTGCAAAAGAAGTAGCTAAGGCTATAAAATTTGATAAATATGGCATTTTTGGCAATCTTATTGGTTGGGTTTTGCTAAAAATATTAGGACTGTCTACCATAGATAAAATGTATCAAAAGCATAAAAATCTAAAAGATTTAGCTTTTCTAAACGCTGCATTAAAGGAGTTAAAAATAAAATTTGAAGTTCCGGAAGAAGATTTAAAACGTATACCAAAAGAGGGGCCTATAATAACTATATCAAATCATCCACTTGGCGGTATTGACGGAATTTTACTTTTAAAACTGATGCTCGAAAATAGAGACGATTTTAAGTTCATTGGAAATTTTCTGATACATAAAATCGAACCGTTGCAGCCTTACATTTTACAAGTAAACCCATTTGACAATGATGACAGTAATAAGTCAAGTTTTGGCGGTTTGCGCGACGCTATTAAGCATGTTCAGCAAGGTAACTCTCTTGGTATTTTTCCTGCAGGCGAAGTTTCAACCTATAAGGACGGACAGTTGGTGATTGATAAAACCTGGGATCCGGGTATGGTAAAATTGGTAAAAAAAATGAACGTTCCGGTTGTGCCCATCTATTTCCATGCAAAGAACAGTTGGCTGTTTTATTTCTTATCTAAAATAAGCGATAAACTGCGAACCGCTAAATTACCATCTGAATTACTTACCCAAAAAAACAGAATAATCAAAGTGCGAATTGGAAAAGTAATTACAGCAAAAGAGCAACAAGAATACTCTGAATATAACGAATTTTATAAGTTTATCAGAAAGAAAACTTATATGTTGGCACAGCCATATCATAAAAACATCAAATTTTTTAGAACACCAACAATAAAAATTCCGGGCTTAAAAAAATTACCAAAAGACATAGTAAAACAAGGAAGTGTTGAGGAATTAATTCGTGAAATTGACTTGTTAAAATTAGCCGATGCCCGATTGTTAGAAAGCAATAATTACGAAGTATACTTTGCTAAAAGCGATCAAATACCGTCTATTATGTATGAATTAGGTCGATTGCGAGAAATTACTTTTAGAGAAGTTGGAGAAGGAACCAATGAAGCTCTCGACATTGACCAGTACGATACCTTTTACCATCATTTAATTTTGTGGGATAAGGACGCCAATAAAATAGCTGGAGCTTACAGAATGGGACTTGGTGAGGAAATTTATGAAAAATTTGGCATTGAAGGATTTTATGTACACTCACTTTTTCGTTTAGAACCAGAGCTATATGATATGATGGCACATACTATTGAAATGGGTCGGGCATTTATCATTAAAGAGTACCAACAAAAACCCATGCCGCTGTTTTTACTTTGGAAAGGAATTGTTCATGTTACGTTGCGCTATCCAAATCATAAATTTTTGATGGGAGGCGTTAGTATTAGTAATAAATTTTCAGATTTTTCTAAATCGCTGATGATTGAGTTTATGCGTTCTAATTATTACGATCCATTTATTGCTCAATATGTTAGACCTAAAAAAGAATACAAGGTAAAATTAAAAGACTCTGATAAAGATTTTGTTTTTGATGCCACAAAATCGGATTTAAATAAATTTGATAAAATTATTGAAGAGGTTGAACCGGGAGCATTACGCCTACCTGTTTTAATAAAAAAATACGTAAAACAAAATGCTAAATTGGTAGCCTTTAATGTCGACCCAACCTTTAACAATGCTATTGATGGATTGATGTATATTAGAGTATCAGACTTACCAGAAAGTACGGTTAAGCCGGTATTAGAAGAATATCAAGCCGAATTAGAAAAGAAATGTAAGGAAATTTAAGACTTTTATAAATAAAAGCCGCTATAGACTCTAGTTCTAACAGCGGCTATTTTTATTGTTGAGGTTGATTAATTTAAATCAAATCGTATACCCAGCGAGATATTGTTTTGGTCAACAGCATTATTTTTAAATAGTGGATTCAAATCATATTTTACATACAAACTTGTTTCTTCATACCCAACATAAGCGCTTAACCCGTATATAAAATTGTTTACATTATAGTTTCCTTTTGTTTTTTCAACAACTTTATTATCTGCCACATCGCGGTATTTTAAAATTTGTTTTGTTTTTAAATTAGTACCTAAATACCCGCCTAAACCAATTCGTACACTTTCATGAGTTTTAAATCGATGGTGCTCACTTTTGCGATTGTTACCTGAAAAATCAAACTCTAAATGCACCGGTGCTACTAGATGAACATTTTTAAAACGAGATTCTTTTAAATCTAACATATGAGTTACTAATGTTGTCTGATTTCCATTATCAACAAAATACTGATCGTTTTCTGGTCTAAGGTTGTTGTACATTAAAGACAGTCCGTATTTTAAATGCAATAAATTATCATTTTTAAACAAGTTTTTGTTATAGGTTACTCCAAACTCGTAAAAATGCGATCCCCAATAGCGAAAATCCGAATGATCTACCGTATTATCAGTCATTAAATTATTAAGTCCAAAGGCAAAGACAAACTGAGAAGTTGTTCTAGAAGGTTTATGTTCTTTTTCTTTAACTTTATCTTTTACTTTCATACTCGGAAAATGAAATGAATACCTGCCGCTATTATCATCATTATTAACAGATTCATCAACTTTTTGCTGAACTAAAGTATTAAGTTCTTTTTGTAAACCTGATATTTTATTTTCAATAGTTTGCGCTCTTTTTTCTGCTAATTTTAATTTTTTTTCCTCAGCCTGATACTCTGTGAGTAAACCGTTTTTAAAATCAATATTTACAGCTTCTACTTCTAATTTTAAAGAATCTTTTTCGTTTTTAGTAATGGTTTTAATTTTTTCTGCAATAGCTTTTACTTTGCTTTCAAACGTTTCTTGAGCATAATTACTTATTGAAAATAGAAACGTAAACAATAAGATATAAATAGTTTTATTTTTCATAATTGGTGTTTTAAATGGTTGTTTTTAATGATTTCTATTGGAAACAGCTGTTTGTATTGTTTTATAATTTTCGGTTAGTGCATGCAATGCTTTGTCTTTAAAAGTTAGTAAAACAGGTTCGTCAACCTGATTTAATAACTGTAAAGCATCTATTTTTACTGATGTAGCTTTTTCTTGGTTAACTGATGATTGTGCTTCAGCAAGAAGTAAATTAACTTCTGTTTCAGTTACAGGCTTGATTATGGTATTTTTATTTAAAGAACTAACTAGTTGTGCTATTTCTACATTTTTTTCTGTATAAGTATTTTCTAGTTGGTCTTCAAATACAGATTTTTTTATTGCTGGTTTTATATGTGTTTTTGCTAATTGTTTTGAGCTTTGATTCAATACATCTTGTTGGATTTCAATCGCTTTATTGTTATTAGTTTCTGTTGGAATTTCAGGAGTGTTATTTTCAATTACAACAGAATTTATTGGTTCATTCATCTGGTTATTGCTTTTCCAAAAAACAGTAACAACAAGAAAAAGCCCAATAAAACTTGCTGCTACATAAAACCATCTAAAGCTTTTTTTAGCTGGCTGTTTTTCAGCAACTGTTAGCATAGCATTCAATCGATCCCAAGAATTATCTTTAGGCTGTATGCTCCGATTATGCATTGCGGTTTTTATTTTAGATTCAAAACTATTGGATTTCATGACGGTATATTTTAGAATGAAGTAATTGTTCTTGCAGCATTTTACGAGCGTGCGATAATTGAGATTTTGAGGTCCCTTCAGAAATTCCTATCATTTCTGCTATTTCTTTGTGTTTGTATCCTTCAATTGCATAAAGATTAAAAACCATTTTACAACCATCGGGTAAACTGTCTATCATAAGTTGAATTTCTTCAACAGTTAAGTTAATATCTGTAGTATCTATACTTTCTTCAGAAAAATATTCATCTTCTAAAAATGAAATATTTTTTTGAGCTCTGATAAAAGAAATACATTCGTTTACCATAATTTTCCGAATCCATCCTTCAAAACTGCCTTTGTGTTCAAAGTTTTTTAGATTTAAGAACACTTTTAAAAAGGCCGAAATCATAAGGTCTTCCGCGTGATGTAGGTCCTTTATATATTGTCTGCAAACTCCCAGCATTTTAGAAGAAAATTTTGCATAAAGCTTTTTTTGTGCCACTCGATTTTGGTCGATAGCCAAAGCGATAAGTTTTTTTTCTTCCTGATGAATGTCGATTATTTTCAAAATCTAATAGGTTTCTATTGATAAAGACGCTTTAAAATGCAAAAAGGTTGCATGAAGCAGAAAAAATAATTAAAAATTGAAAAAAATTAAGTTAAAAAAGCCCTGTCAATTGGCTCCCAAAGTTCTATTTTATTACCTTCAATGTCCATTATCCAGGCAAATTTTCCGTAGTTATAACTCTCAGGTTCGCCAACTATTGTTACTCCTTCCTCTTTAAGTTTTGTTAATAATAAATCGAGATTATCAACTCGGTAATTAAACATAAAATCTTTTGGACTTGGATTAAAATAAGTAGTTTTAGCTTCAAACGGACTCCATTGAGTAGATGAAATTTGATGATTGTTGTCTTTCCACCAAAACGTACAACCGTAATCATCGGTATTAAATCCTAAATGTTTTTGATACCAGGCTTTCAACTTTTTTGGATCTTTTGATTTAAAGAACAATCCACCTATACCAGTTACACGTTTAATGTCTTCAGTTTGATTACTTTCTTTTGGAAAATAAATGGCTTCTATTTTATCGGCTATGGTGGTTGCTAATTTGATGTGCGATTCAACCGTCCAGCCGGCAACATGCGGACTTAACAACACCTTATCGGAATTAATTAAATATTGAAAGGCTTCAGGCAAATTATTGTTATCAAAAAAATTTTCGAAGGATGATTTTTCATATTCCAACACATCCAAACAAGCGCCTAAAATTTTACCTGATTTAAGTGCTTCTACTAAATCAGCAGTTTCAACCGCACTTCCGCGGGCGGTATTAATAAGGTAAAAAGGTTTTTTAAACCGATTGATAAATGTTTTATTAACCATTTTATAAGACAGCTCATTTTGTGGGGTATGGATACTCAACACATCAGTGTTTTCTTGAAGTTCATCTAATGAAACTTGTTTGCAATGTTCATTTCCAACACCTTCTTTTATATCGTAGCATAGTACATTAACTTCGAAACCTTGTAGTTTTTTAGCAAACGCAGTTCCCATATTTCCATAACCAATAAGTCCAACGGTTTTGCCATCGAGTTCTATTCCACGGTTGTCTTCACGTAGCCAATTACCATTTCTTATTTCAAGGTCGGCTTTCTTAAGTTTATTAAACAGCACCAACAGCATTCCTAAAGCATGTTCACTCACCGCATTTCGGTTTCCTTCTGGGGCTGCCAATAAATGAATTCCTTTTTGTTGGGCAGTTTCAACATCGATATTTTCTAGTCCGGCACCAACCCGCCCGATAAATTTTAGGTTAATTGCTTTTTCAAGAAAAACTCTATCTATTTTGAATCGGCTGCGAATAATGATACCATCGTAATTGCCAATTATTTTTTCAATTTCATTTTTTGATGAGGTAAAATCATCATCAACCTTAAATCCTAATTGGATTAAACGTTCTTTTAAGACGGGATGATTGCTGTCTAACTGAAGAATTTTCATCAAAATGTCTAGTATTGCTCTTGTTCGTTCGGGAAGTCTTTGCTTTTTACATCTTCTACATACCTTGAAAAAGCACTCGACATTTCATCGTATAAATGCAGGTAACGACGCAAAAATCTTGGACTAAACTCATGGGTCATTCCAAGCATATCATGTGTTACCAAAACCTGACCATCAACACCGCCTCCAGCACCAATGCCAATTATTGGAATGGTTAAGCTTTTTGCAACTTCTTCGGCTAATTTTGCAGGTACTTTTTCTAATACGATGGCAAAACACCCTAATGATTCCAGTAATTTAGCATCGTTCATCAATTTTTCGGCCTCTTGTTCTTCTTTGGCTCGAACGGTGTAGGTTCCGAATTTATAGATGGATTGTGGGGTTAAGCCTAAATGTCCCATTACAGGAATTCCAGCTTTTAACAATAGTTTTATAGAATCTTTGATTTCTTTTCCGCCTTCAAGCTTTACCGCATGTCCGCCCGATTCTTTCATGATTCTGATAGCTGACCGTAACGCTTCTTTAGCATCCGATTGGTAACTTCCAAAAGGCATATCAACCACAATTAAAGCTCTTTGACAGGCCCTTACAACAGCACTGGCATGATATATCATATCATTAAGGGTAATAGGCAAGGTTGTTTCGTGTCCGGCAATTACGTTAGACGCCGAGTCACCAACTAATATTACGTCAATACCCGAATGGTCTAAAATTTTAGCCATGGTAAAATCATATGCAGTTAACATGGCAATTTTCTCACCATTTGCTTTCATATCTACCAATGATTTGGTAGTAATTTTTTTGTAATCTTTTTTGGCTGTTGACATGATTTTGTGTTTTAGGTATTGTAAAAGTAGTGAAATTTTGACATATGTATTTGAGTTTAAATTATTGATTAAACAACAGTTTTTTGGAACGTTAAATAAAACTTATTTTTGTAAGTAGCAAAAATTAGCACGCCATGGAATTAGTAAATGAGCAAATTGAAAATTATATTGAACAGCACAGCAGCGAAGAACCTCCGTTGTTAAAGGAACTCGATGTAGAAACCTGGCAAAAGGTTTTAAATCCTAAAATGATAAGCGGAACCTATCAAGGTCGCATATTATCTCTAATTTCTAAAATAAAACAACCTGAAACCATTTTGGAAATTGGAACATTTACAGGTTATGCCACCTTATGCTTAGCCGAAGGACTGGCACAAACAGGCTACATTCATACTATTGATAACAATGAAGAATTACAAAGAATTCAGTTAAAATATTTTAATGCGTCTCCTTATAAAAATCAAATTATATCGCATTTAGGAAATGCGTTGGATATAATTTCAGGTATTGATACCAAATTTGACCTAGTTTTTATTGATGCCGATAAGCCGAACTATGCCAATTATTTTCATGCAATTATCAATAAAATGAATAAAGGAGGATTGATTTTATCTGATAATGTATTGTGGAAAGGCAAAGTAGTTGAGCCGCTTAAGAAAAACGATAAAGATACACCAGCTCTCATGGCTTATAATAAATTGCTTAAAGAAGATCCGCGAATTGAAACAGTTTTGCTGCCAATTAGAGATGGTTTAACTATTAGTAGGGTAAAATAAATTACTTAATTCTGTTGAGAATTTTGAGGGTAATTTTGTAAAAACCCCACCCACTTAAAAGTCCGAATAGCATTCCTACTAAAATATCACTTGGGAAATGCATGCCAATATACACACG
The DNA here is from genome assembly GCA_018335575.1 of Bacteroidota bacterium. Classification (GTDB taxonomy): domain Bacteria; phylum Bacteroidota; class Bacteroidia; order Flavobacteriales; family Flavobacteriaceae; genus JAGXRT01. The sequence goes on from JAGXRT010000065.1 coordinate 137,233, forward strand.
ACTGTAAGCGAATAAAACAGGCCAAATAAAAAGCCATCCAATCCATTTAAAATTTTTTCTCAATAATAAGTACAAAAATGTAGTTACCCCAAATGAATTGGATGCATGGGCCGAGAAAAAACTAAAACTTTGTGATTGTTTTAAAATTCTAAGCTGATTAGTTATCGATAAATCATTACAAGGCCGTAGTCGTTCAAAACTATATTTAATGAGGTTGGTAAATTGGTCTGTAAATGTTACTAAAATGGCTATGGTAATAAGTATAACAAGTATTCTTTTTTTATCGAACGATTTAATGATTAAATAAATAAGCAATAAAAATAACGGAATCCAAGTGCGTTTGTTGGTAACCAACAGCCAAAACGTATCCCACTGTTTTGTTCCTAAATTATTGAGAAAAATAAGAAGTTCTTTATCTTTTTGAATAATAAAATCGAGCAATTCCATTAAAATTTACGCTTAACAGGTCCGGTAATTTCGTCAATTTCTTTTTTAATGGTATTTTGAATTTCATCACGCATTTTAGAAGCCACATCAATATTTAAATCGGTATTGGCACTGGCATTTATTTCGCGTTTTATATCGTTGGTTGCATCGCGCAGTTGACGCATTCCTTTACCCAAAGTTCGTGCAATTTCTGGAAGTTTATCGGTACCAAACAGCATCACCACCATAAAGAGGATGAACGCAATTTCGCCGGTGCTGATAAATAGATACATAAACTACATTTTGATGGAACAAAGATAACTAAATTTTTACTTCTTAAGTAACATACGTTTTATTTCATTAAGCTTCATTAATGCTTCAATTGGCGTTAGGGCATCGATATTGGTTGATAAAATTTCATCTCGGATGGATTCCAACAATGGATCATCCAATTGAAAAAAGCTTAACTGTAATTCTTCTTCATTGGATTTCTGAATTGTTTTTTTAACATCATCAGCGCCATGCGATTTTTCCAGTTGCTTCATCATTTTATTGGCCCGATGAACCACGGGTGTTGGCATTCCTGCTAATTTAGCAACATGAATTCCAAAACTGTGATCGCTGCCGCCAGCCACTAATTTTCTGATAAAGATGATGGTATCTTTTATTTCTTTAACCGATACATTGAAGTTTTTAATACGCTCAAAAATAGCGGACATTTCATTGAGTTCGTGGTAATGAGTTGCAAACAGGGTTTTTGATTTTGTTGGATGTTCATGGATGTATTCTGCAATTGCCCATGCAATGGAAATACCGTCATAAGTGCTGGTTCCGCGTCCAATTTCATCCAATAAAATTAAACTACGATTACTTAAATTATTAAGAATACTTGCCGTTTCATTCATCTCTACCATAAAAGTAGATTCTCCCATCGAAATATTGTCGCTAGCTCCAACACGTACAAAAATTTTGTCAACCATTCCAATTTTGGCTTGCTGCGCAGGAACATAACTACCAATTTGGGCCATCAAGGTAATTAAGGCCGTTTGTCTTAAAATAGCTGATTTACCGCTCATATTCGGACCGGTAATCATGATAATTTGCTGTTGTTGCTGATTTAATACCAAATCATTGGCAATATACGGAGAGTCAATTGGTAATTGTTTTTCAATAACTGGATGACGTCCGTTTCTGATTTCAATATCCAAACTTTCATCAACCGTTGGACGAACATAATTATTAGAAACAGCTGTATGTGCAAAAGAAGCAAAGCAATCTAACTGTGCTATAAGTTGTGCGTTAACTTGAATAGGTTTAATAAATTGAGAGATTTCTTGGATAAGCGTATTAAAAAGTTCTAATTCGAGTTGCTGAATTTTTTCTTCGGCACCTAAAATTTTAGTTTCATACTCTTTTAATTCTTCAGTTATATAACGCTCTGCACTAACTAAGGTTTGTTTTCTAATCCAATTGTCTGGAACTTTATCTTTATGGGTGTTTCTTACTTCAATATAATATCCAAACACATTATTAAACGAAATTTTAAGCGATGAAATCTGCGTGCGTTCAATTTCTCGTTGAACAATAGCGTCTAAATAATCTTTCCCTTTAGTAGCAAGGGTGCGTAATTCATCCAATTCAGATGAAACACCTTCTGCAATTGCATTGCCTTTATTGATGTTTACAGGAGCATTTTCGGTTAAGGTAACTCCTATTTTAGCCCGTAATTCATTACAATCATGTAGCAAATTACCTATGTGTTGAATGGTTTTATTAGTAGATGATAATGCCCAATTTTTTATAGGGATGATAGCATCCAGCGAGTTTTTAAGATAATTAATTTCTTTAGGTGAAATTTTAAAAGTGGCTACTTTTGAAACTAAACGCTCTAGATCGCTTATCTTTTTGATTTGTGAAGTAACCAGTAGATGTGCATCTTTATCATCAACCAAGTATTTTACGATATCTTGTCTCCATTTAATTTTTTCCACACTTTTAAGCGGAAAACTCAACCAGCGCTTTAATAAGCGTCCTCCCATGGGCGAAATAGTTTCATCAATGACGTCGAGCAACGAAACTCCGTTTAAGGAATTAGAATTTAATAACTCTAAGTTGCGAATGGTAAAACGGTCCATCCACAGAAATTCATCTTCAACAATTCGGTTAATGTTTGATATATGTTGAATCTGATTGTGATGGGTTTCTGATAAGTAATGAAAAACAGCGCCACAGGCAGTGATTCCCTCCTCTAAATCCTCTATTCCAAATCCTTTTAACGAGTTAACTTTAAAGTGCTTTGTAAGGGTTTCAAACGCAAAATCGTACTGAAAAGCCCAATCATCTAAGTAAAAATTATTAAAACGATTAGAAAAATCTTTTTGAAAATCAAGTTTGTATTGTTTTTGAATTAAAACTTCACTTGGACTAAAATTTTGCAGTAATTTATCGATATAATCTAACGAACCTTGCGTAGTAAAAAATTCACCTGTAGAGATATCTACTAACGCTAAACCTAACTTTTTTTTACCGTAGTGAATGGCTGCTAAAAAATTATTGGATTTAGCCTGTAAAACTTCATCGTTTAAGGCTACTCCGGGAGTAACCAATTCGGTAACGCCTCGTTTTACAATGGTTTTGGTAAGTTTTGGATCTTCTAGCTGGTCGCAAATGGCTACCCGATAACCAGCTTTGACCAATTTGGGCAAATAGGTGTTTACGGAATGATGTGGAAAACCTGCCAAGGCAGTTTCAGAGTCGCTGCCGACACCGCGTTTGGTTAAAACGATACCTAAGATTTGAGCTGCTTTTTTGGCATCTTCGCCAAAAGTTTCATAAAAATCGCCTACACGAAACAACAATAAAGCATCGGGATACTTGGCTTTGATGCTGTTGTATTGTTTCATTAAAGGCGTTACTTTCTCTGATTTTGCAGCCAATTCTTAAATTTTTGCGTTAGTTTTGCGAAGTTAATCAATAGAACTTAAAGATAAATTTTTTTATGAGAAAATTGAAAAACAGTGAGCTAGAAAGGTTATCTGTTGAAGCATTTAAAGAGGAAACCAAAATTCCGCTGATTGTAATTTTAGACGACATCCGAAGTCTAAACAATGTGGGATCGGTGTTTAGAACCTGTGATGCTTTTTTAATTGAGAAAATTTATCTGTGTGGTATTACCGCTACACCGCCCAATAAAGAAATTCATAAAACTGCTTTGGGTAGCACCGAATCAGTTGCTTGGGAGTATGCTGAGGATGTAGTTGCTTTAGTGCATCGACTTAAAAAGGATAAAGTTTTTGTAGCGGCCATTGAACAAACCGAAAACAGTACCATGTTAAACGATTTTAAAATTCCTGCGCATCAGAAATTAGCCATTATTTTTGGAAACGAAGTAAAAGGCGTAAAACAAAGCGCTGTGAATTTGTGTGATGCCGTTATTGAAATACCGCAATTTGGCACCAAACACTCTTTGAATATTTCGGTTTCTGTGGGGGTTGTGTTGTGGGATTTGTTTAAAAAGATGAAATTAGATTAAAAACCCAATAGTGATTATTTTGTATATTAGAACTGCACTATTGGGTTTGATTGAATAAATCAATTATTTTTTGTCTTGAGTAATATTAAATGTATTATAGCAGGTAAACAACCAATAAATGCTGCTGATAAAAATATTTCTTCAAATAAAATCCAGCAAATTATACCGGTAACCAGCTGACTGCTTATTAGAATGAAGAGGATGTTTAAAAATGTTTTCATTTGGTTAATTTTTTTGGAATTCCGACAGCTAAACAAAAAAAAACGACTTGTGCAAAAGAATTTTACAAGCGTAGCAATTTGCTTTACAAGCGTAAAGTGGGATTAAAAAGGTTATTCGAGTTTAATTATTTCAACGAGCGGTTTTTCTTAAAATCCAAGCATCAATTTAGCAATCCAGAAATAAATTAAAATTCCGAAAATATCATTGCAAGTAGTTATAAACGGTCCGGTTGCAATGGCCGGGTCAATGCCTTGTTTGTTTAAAAACAACGGAACAAAAGTACCAATAAGTCCTGCCATAATAATTACAAAAAACAAGGATGTAGAAATGGCTATAGCGGTAGTAAAATCGTTTTGCCAAAACCAGGTCATAGAAAACAAAATAATTGCTAAAATTAATCCGTTTAACATGGCCAGTGATATTTCTTTCATCAATCGTTTACCGATACTACCTTTTAAATTGTCATTGGCTAAACCTTGAACTATAATAGCCGAAGACTGTACACCAACATTTCCAGCCATGGCGGCAATTAGTGGTGTAAACATAAATAAAATAGCATGTTCTGCAATGGCGCCTTCAAACAATCCCATAATTCGGGCAGTTCCAACACCGCCTAACAATCCTAAAAATAACCAAGGCAAACGCGCGCGGGTTAATTCAAAAATAGTGTCATCTGCTTCTACATCTTCGGTTAAACCAGCTGCTAATTGATAGTCTTTTTCTGCTTCTTCTTTAATTACGTCAACAATATCATCAATCGTAATTCTACCTACCAATCGATCCAATTCATCGACCACCGGAATAGCTTCCAAGTCGTATTTTTGCATGACTCTGGCTACTTCTTCGGCAGAATCATCAACTCTAACAAAATCTACTTTTGGGATATAAACATCTTTAATAGGTGTTTTTGTTGAGGTAGTTAATAAATCTTTTAACGATAGTCTTCCTTTTAATTTGTCGTTATCATCAACTACATAAATAGAGTGTACGCGGGTAACTTCTTCGGCCTGAGCACGCATTTCTTTAACGCAAGTAAGTACATTCCAATTGATGTTTACCTTTACCAACTCTTTTGCCATCAAACCACCGGCAGAATCTTCGTCGTAACGTAATAATTCTACAATGTCTTTAGCGTGTTCATCATCATCTAATTCAGAAATTACTTCTTGTTTTCTTTGTTCAGAAAGTTCCGCGATGATATCTGCAGCGTCATCAGAGTCTAATTCAGTTAACTCATCAGCAATTTCTTTGGCGGATAAACTTTGTAAGATTTTCTCCCGTACATCTTCATCAATTTCCAGTAATATTTCAGAAGTAATTTCAGTATCTAAACTGTTAAATATGTAGGTTGCCTCGTATGTATTTAACTCATCCAGAATTTCTGCAATATCTGCATAGTGTAAATCTTTCAACAAATCAACCACCCCTTGCTCATCGTTTTGTTGAATGAGTAAGGAAACTTGGTTTAAAAGTTCTTGACTGTATTGAAATGCCATAAGTTTAGTTTTTACGATTAGAAATTACCTTTTTTGGGGTTTAGCCCAAATCTTTTTCAATTTTTGCAGTTAGCTCAATAAAACGAGCCACGCTCAATTGTTCGGGTCGTAATGCAAAAATAGAATCTTCCCTTAAATTATCTGATAAATTTAAGGATTTTAAACTGTTTCGTAAGGTTTTTCTACGCTGATTAAAAGCAGTTTTAACTACACTATAAAACAATTTTTCATTTACTGGAAGCGTGTAATTTTCTTTTCTTTTAAGATGTATGACTCCCGATTGTACTTTGGGAGGTGGATCAAACACGGTGTTTTCTACGGTAAACAAGTAGGTAATATCATAAAATGCTTGTGCCAACACAGATAAGATTCCGTAGGTTTTACTACCTTCTTTTTCGGCAATTCGTTCGGCAACTTCTTTTTGAAACATGCCGCTAAACTCTGGAATAATATCCCTGTTTTCGAGTGCTTTGAATACTATCTGAGATGATATATTGTACGGAAAATTACCTATAATAGCCAGTTGCTGATTGGGAAAATAGTCTTTTAGATTAATTTTTAAAAAATCGGCTTCAATAATGTTGTCTGCTAAATTTAAGTAATGCGTTTTTAAATATGTTACCGACTCTGAATCAATTTCAATAACATGCGTTTTATAATCTTTTTTAAGCAAATACTTAGTTAAAACTCCCATTCCAGGACCAATTTCCAACACTGTTTTATAGCCATCGCCAGACAACGAATCTGCAATTTGACTTGCAATTGTTTCGTCTTTTAAAAAGTGCTGACCCAGATGTTTCTTGGCTTTAACAATCATTATTTGGTAGTATTTACGGTTGAAATTGTGAAACTACTTTTAATTCGGTATGAAAGAAAACATATTTTCCACTAAAATTTTGTTGCAACTGATCTTCTAACAAAATCAATTCTTCTTGCATAAATTGTGATAATTTTTCTTGGGTAGCCGTATGAAATTGTACAGCGTAGGTTACACCTCCCATTTCTTCTTTAACCATTACTAAATGTATATTGGCTGCACTAAAATTACCCACAGAAATTGTACGTTTGAAAAATTTTTCCATCCAAGCAATCCATTCATGTTGAATTGATTCTTCTAAATTAAAAGTGATGTTATAAATATACATGCTTAGTTTATTATATCAAACCCACAGTAAGGTATTAATACTTCTGGTATCTTAATTCCATCTTCGGTTTGATAATTCTCTAACAATCCGGCTAAAACTCTTGGTAAGGCCAATGAGCTACCGTTTAAGGTGTGTGCTAGTTCATTTTTACCCTCGCTGTTTTTAAAACGCAATTTTAATCGGTTGGCCTGGAAGGTTTCGAAGTTAGAAACCGAACTGATTTCTAGCCATTTGTCTTGTGCCGTAGAAAACACTTCAAAATCATAAGTAAGCGCTGAAGTAAATCCCATATCCCCACCACATAATTTTAAAATTCGGTATGGCAGTTTCAATTCATTTAATATATCTTTTACGTGTTCTACCATTCCTTCTAAAGCCTCATATGATTTTGATGGATGTTCAATACGTACTATTTCTACTTTGTCAAATTGATGTAGCCGGTTTAATCCTCTCACATGAGCTCCGTAGGATCCGGCTTCGCGTCTAAAACACGGTGTATATGCTGTATTTAAAATGGGTAAATCACTTTCTTTAAGTAAAACATCGCGGTATAAATTTGTTACCGGAACTTCTGCAGTAGGAATCAAATATAAATTATCTATTTCGCATCGATACATTTGTCCTTCTTTATCGGGTAATTGACCTGTTCCAAAACCCGATGCTTCATTTACTACAAACGGTGGAAGAATTTCAATGTATCCGGCAGCTGCATTTTTATCAATAAAATAGTTTATCAAGGCGCGTTGTAAACGAGCGCCTTTTCCTTTGTAAACAGGAAAACCTGCTCCTGTAATTTTATTACCTAAATCAAAATCGATGATATCGTATTTTTTGGCCAACTCCCAATGTGGTACAGCATTTTTGTGTAAGGTTGGGATGGAACCATGTTCAAAAACCACTTCATTATCCTCAGGGGTTTTTCCAAACGGAACTTTTTCTGATGGTATATTTGGTACTAAATACAATAATTCGTTTAATGTATCGGTTATATTGTTTAATTTTTCTGTTAATTCTTTAGACGATTCCCGTAATTGAATGGTTTTAAGTTTAAGGTCTTCAGCTTTTTGTTTTTCTCCAGATTTCATTAACTGCCCAATTTCTTTAGAGAGCGCGTTAGATTCTGCAAGAGCATTGTCAAGTTCTGTTTGGGTAGTTCTACGCAATTCATCAGTAGCTAATATTTTTTCAATTAGCGCTGTTGCATTTTTAAAATTCCTTTTTGCTAATCCGATTAAAACTAGTTCTTTGTGTTCTCTAATGAAAGGTACTTGCAACATAGCGGTTGTGTATTTTGTAGTTATTGTATTATTTTTTGCAGGTATGTAACTGCGTTTAGTTGATCAATATAAAGCTGATTTTTTAAATCGTTAAGCGATTCAAATTTTTGTTCATCACGCAACCAATTTAAAATTTCTATTGTTATTTCAGCGCCATAAATGTATTGATTAAAATTGAAAAAGTGAACCTCGATGGTTTGATTTTTTCCGTTTACAGTGGGTCTGTTTCCAATGTTCATCATTCCATATATTACGTTACTTTCAACAAATGATTTTACAACATAAACTCCGTTTTTAGGAATTAATTTGTAAGCATCTTTTACTTCAATATTAGCTGTTGGAAATCCAATTTTAGAACCTATTTTTTTGCCTTCAACTACTTTTCCAGTCAAGAAAAAATTATAACCTAAATATGCATTTGCTTGCTGAATATTACCTTCTGAAATTGAATTTCTAATTTTGGTTGAACTAATGGTAACTTCTTTTAAACTAATAGCATCAATTTCATGAACCTTAAAATGATACTTTTTTGAATAGTGATTTAATAGTTCAAAATTTCCTTCGCGATGTTTTCCAAACTGATGATCGTAACCAATATATAAGTTTTTTGCATTTAGTTTATTAACTAAAATAGTTTCTATAAATTCAACAGCTGTTAAATTAGAAAAATTGACATCAAAAGGGATGATGACAAAATAATCAATTCCTAATTTTTCAATAAGTTGGATACGTTCTTCAATGGTATTTATTAATTTAATGTCAGTATTGGTTTCTAATACCATTCTGGGATGTGGAAAAAATGTAACAATAACAGATTTTTCATTATTATTTTTTGCGGTACAAACAATCGATTTAAGTATTTTTTGATGTCCTAAATGAACTCCATCAAATGTACCAATAGTGACTACTGTAGGGAAATCAATTGTAAAATCGTTAAAATTGTTAATTACTTCCAATTGTTATTCTATTAATGAATTGATTGCAAATTTACAGTTATTTTATTCAATATATTAAAGTGATATTTTTTAAAAAACTTGATTAGCAAAATAAATACTGTAATTTAGCATAAGCACTAATTAAAAGTTATAATGAATTTAAAATACCTACTAATATTCGTATTAGGATTTGTTACTATAGTTGGTAACGCCCAACATAAAAAACAGTTAATCCAATCTGCTGCAAAAAATACTTCACAAAGAGGTCCTTTTGGATATGTGCGATGTTCATCTGTTGAAAATGAATTAGCATTACAGCAGCAATTTCCAGATCGATTAAATAATAAGGAATTTGAAAAATGGATTGCTCCTTTAGTTTCTGAGCAAAAAAACAGAATTGCTTCTAAATCATCAAAAGTTGCTAGCATCATTTCCATACCAGTTGTTGTGCATATTATACACAATGGTGATGCTTTGGGGACTGGAGAAAATATTACAGATGCACAAGTTAGATCACAAATTAAGGTGCTAAATCAGGATTATCGTAAAATGATGGGAACAAGAGGTTATAATAACAATGTAGTTGGAGCTGATACAGAAATCGAATTTTGTTTAGCTGCAGTTGATCCATCAGGTAACATGACTAACGGAATTAACAGAAGAGAGTTTTCAAACACTTCGTTTACCCAAACCGAAGTTAATACGATCGTAAAACCAGCAACCCAATGGGACCCAACCAAATATTTAAATATTTGGGTTGTCAGATTTACCGATAATACTCTTTTAGGATATGCACAATTTCCGAGCGCTTCTGGATTATCAGGTCTTTCATCTAACGGGGGGGAAGCAACAACAGATGGCGTTGTAATTGTTTATCAAGCCTTTGGGTCGGCTGATGATAATGATGGCACGTTTATTCTGAATAATACGTATAAATACGGACGTACTACTACCCATGAAGTAGGACATTGGTTAGGATTAAGACACACCTGGGGCGATGGTGATTGTTCTGTTGATGACTATTGTAATGATACACCCATTTCTGGAGAAGCAAATTATGATTGTCCCGCATCAAAAGATACTTGTCCTGCAAGCCCTGGTGTCGATATGATTGAAAATTATATGGATTATACCAAGGACGCTTGTATGAATATTTTTACTAATGATCAGAAAATACGCATGTTAACTGTTTTAGAAAATTCACCAAGACGCAAAGAGTTAGTTTCTTCTACAACGTGTAACAGTGATTTTAGCTTTTCCTTAGCTCAAGACACTAAAGAAGTGTGCGTACCATCCAATGCAGTATATACTTTTACCTATAATACATATCTAGGTTTTAATACGCCTGTTACATTTTCTGCAACAAATTTACCAGCTGGGGTAACTGCTTCATTTAACCCAGCTACGGCTACTGCCAACAACACCATTGTTACTTTGACTTTGAGTGGCATAAATAACAGTAATATTGGTAATTATCAGTTTAGAATAGTAGGAAGTTATAATTTAGTTTCAAAAGGTGTTTTTGCTAATCTAAATATTTACAACACTGTTTTTACACCAATAGTAATAACCTCTCCAGTAAATAATAGTATAGGCGTAGTAACACCAACAAATTTAAGCTGGGGTGCAATACCGAATGCTAAATCATACCAGATAGACCTCTCTACCAATCCTTCATTTTCCACGATTATTCAAACAGCTACTGTATCAAATAATACATTTAGAACTATATTGTTAAATCCATTAACAACTTATTACTGGAGAGTTAAGCCTATTAATCCGTGTTCTCAGGGCGCATTCTCTTCAACTGCTATTTTTACAACTGCAGATATTGTTTGTAAAGATTTTGTTGCAAGTGACATCCCTAAAACAATCAATGCTGCTACTCCTAATACAGTAACATCAACATTATATGTTAATGAGTTGATGGATATTACTTATTTAAAAGTGCGACTTAATATAACCCATACATGGGTTGAAGATCTTACTATTTCATTAGTTAGTCCTAAGGGTACAGTCATTGTTTTATCAAGGGAAAATGGAGGAGACGGTAAAAACTATGTAAATACTGTATTTGATGAAAATGCGTCAACACCTATTGCTAGTGGTGCCGCGCCATTTACCGGCAGCTTTAAACCAGATGGTATGTTAAGCGCATTAAATGGAGAATCATCTTTTGGTAACTGGCAATTAAGAGTTGCTGATGGTTATAATGAAGATGGAGGGTCTTTAAATAGCTGGACACTTACCGTTTGTGGAATTTCAAAACCCGACATGGATAAGGATGGTATAATAGACTCATTAGATAATTGTCCTAGCACACCTAATACAGATCAAAAAGATACCGATGGAGATGGTATTGGTGACGCATGTGATCCCGACGATGACAATGACGGTGTTTTGGATGTGAATGATAACTGTCCATTAACTGTTAATCCAGATCAAAAAGACAATGATAATGATGGAATTGGAGATGTTTGTGACCCGGATGATGATAACGACGGAATTTTAGATACAGTTGACAATTGTCCTTTTACTTACAACCCAGATCAAAAAGATAATGATTCGGACGGAATTGGTGATGTTTGCGACCCTGATGATGACAATGATGGCGTTTTGGATATTAATGATAACTGTCCATTTACAGTTAACCCAAATCAAGAGGATAATGATAAAGATGGAATTGGTGATGTTTGTGACCCTGATGATGATAACGATGGTGTTTTAGACCTAGATGATAATTGCGTTTTTGGAGCCAATCCAGATCAAAATGATTATAATAGGGATGGAATTGGAGACGCATGTGATGATTGTGATAAAGACGGTAAATTAAATTATGAAGACAATGAGAATTCTGGTTGTAATGTAGTTGTGATTTCGGGTTTTTCACCTAACGGAGATGGAATTTATGACTATTTTGTAATTGGTAATATAGAGTATTTTCCAAACAATACAGTTCAAATTTTTAACCGATGGGGAAGTAAAGTGTTTGAAGCAAAAGCTTATTTAAATACTTGGGATGGTATTTCAACTGAAGGTGGAAGTAATAAATTATTACCTGCAGGACCCTATTTCTATGTTATCGAATTAAATGAAGAAGGTATGAAACCTGTAACAGGCTGGATTTATATCAATTACTAAACACCTTAGAAATCAACATGAAAAATAATATTTTAATGCATTTTAGTAAAATAAGTATTTCACTGTTAATAGTTTTATTTACTTTAATAACAGACACAAATGCACAACAAGACCCTTACTTCTCGTTATATAATTATAATATGGGAATTTTAAACCCTGCTTTTTCTGGTGTAGAAAGTTTAACATCAATCAATTTAAATTTCAGAAAACAATGGGCCGGAGTAGAAGGAAGTCCACAAACACAAGGATTAATGATTTCTGCACCAATTAACGATAGAATTGGATTGGGATTTTCTGTAGTTAATGATAAAGTTTTTGTGTTAAACGAAACTGATATTTATGCCGATTTTTCCTACAAATTGACTATGGGATTGGAAACAGATTTGTTTTTGGGGCTTAAAGCAGGAGGATCGTCTATTAATATTGATTTAATATCATTGGGAATTAATGATCCACTTTTTTCAGAAGATGTAAGTAGATTTAATCCCAATTTTGGAATGGGTGCTTACCTTAAGAACGAAAAATTTTATTTTCATCTTTCTGTTCCTGCATTGCTAAGTTCCAAAAGGTATGAGAAAGAGGGTGTTTTGGTTACTAAAGCAACTGATAAGGCTCATATTTATGCTGGTGGGGGCTATATATTTCAACTTAATAACAATACAAGATTAAACATTTCTGGATTGACAAAGTTAGTTGCAGGAGCCCCAATTTCAACGGATATCTCTAGCATAGTATCTATTCAAGAGAAAACAGAATTAGGAATTTCTTACCGCTTTAATGAGTCAATAAGTGCCATAGCAATGTTTAAGTATATAGAGTGGTTACACTTTGGATATGCATACGAACACACTACTTCACCGGTTGGTGATTACAGTAATGGTTCTCACGAATTACTTATAAAGTTTCTATTTTTAAAGAAATAAAAAGAAATAATAAGTTTAAGTGTTATCATTATGAAAAGCTCGTAAAACGAGCTTTTTTGTTGCTATATTATTAAAAATATAACCGATATTATGCATGCATAATAAAAAAATACATTAAAAAATGATGATATATCAAAAATTAATGTAATTTTCCAGCGCATTAACTAACTTTTTTAATATGAAAAAACTTACATTATTAGTGTTCCTGATATCTTTTGGAGCACTCGTTACTGCTCAGACAACGGTTACTGGAAAGATATCTGATAACAACGGAGTCCCAATTCCCGGAGCCAATGTAAAAGTAGTAGGTAAATCCTTAGGAATTACTACAGATTTTGACGGAAATTATAGCTTAACAGTTAACGAACCAACACCCTTTTCTCTTGAATTTTCTTTAATTGGATTTGAAACCAAAACTTCTACGGTCCAAAGAAATAATCAGGTTATTAATGTTAACTTAGCTGAAGTTCAAACCATTCTCGATGAGGTTATTGTATCGGCCTCCAGAACTCCTGAGAGGATTTTAGAATCACCAGTGTCGATTGAACGAATGGACATTAAAACCATTCGAGGAACCGCATCTCCTACTTTTTATGACGGTTTAGAAAACTTAAAAGGGGTAGATGTAAACACCAATAGCTTTACATTTAAATCGGTAAACACTAGAGGATTTGCAACATTCGCTAATACGCGTTTTATGCAATTGGTTGATGGTATGGACAATTCATCTCCAGCCCTTAACTTTAACTTGGGTAACTTATTGGGAATGTCAGAATTGGATGTGCAGTCTGTAGAATTATTACCGGGTGCATCATCGGCCTTATACGGAGCTAATGCTTTTAATGGTATTATGTTTATGAACAGCAAAAGTCCGTTTGATTATTCGGGTGTAAGTTTTTACGCTAAATCAGGGATAACCTCTCAAAAGGCAGCTGGCGACAACCAATTTGTTGATACAGGGATACGATTTGCCTATAAGTTTTCTGAAAAGTTTGCAGCCAAAACTTCTTTCTCATATTTGAAAGGAACTGAATGGTATGCAACAGATTACAAAGATTACTACAAGCCTGGAAACACCCGAGCGAACCCAGATTATGATGGACTAAATTCATATGGAGACGAGGTATCTACGAATATGGACTCTACCTTTGGATTACCTGCCGGAACCATGAAAACCGTTTCAAGAACAGGATATAATGAAATTGATTTAATCGATTATGGTGCAGAAAGCGCCAAAGTTGATATTGCTCTACATTACCGTCCATTTGCCAACGACGTTGAATTAATATACAACGGTAAAATAGGTATGGGAAGCACTATTTATCAAGGTGCCAACCGTTATAGTATCCGAGAATTTATGATGCAACAGCACAAATTGGAATTGAAAGGAAACCGATTTTTTGTGAGAGCTTATGTCACTGACGAAGATGCAGGAAATTCATACGATACGCGTTTTGCAGCTATCAACCTACAAAGACACGCTAAATCAGATGCTAATTGGTTTACAGATTATTTCTTAGCCTATTCAGGAGCCTTATTAAATCCAGCTTTTGGCGGAGTATTTAGCACTGTTGCTGCTGCACCTGGAAATCACGCTGCTGCAAGAGCTTTTGCAGACAGTAATAAACTAAATAATGCGAATCTTAATCCGTTCCAATTAGGAGCTCTTAATGCAGGAATAGCGCCTGCGCTTGGATTGCCTTCGTGGAATTGAACTGACAAGGCAAGATACATTCCAGGGACAGCTGCATTTAATTCGGCATTTGATCAAATAACAAGCGACCCGAATCTGGGAACAGGATCAAAGTTTGTTGACGGTACAAAAATATATCATACTGATGCTAACTATAATTTCGGTGATTTTATTGAGTTGGCTGATGTGCAAGTTGGAGGTTCTTGGAGACAATACTCATTAAATTCTGAAGGAACAATTTTTACAGATTATGACGGTCCTATTAATTACCAAGAATATGGTGCTTATATGCAAGTACAGAAGAAAATGGTAGATGACCGCTTAAAATTTACAGGATCGTTACGTTATGATAAAGCCGATAATTTTGACGGTAATTTTTCTCCTCGAATTTCAGCATCCTATTCATTAGGAAGTAGTAAAACCAGAAACCTAAGAGCTTCGTATCAAACTGGATTTAGAAATCCTACTACTCAAGACTTATACATAGGTTTAGATGCAGGTAGAGCGTTCTTAGTTGGTTCGGCACCAGATAATTTAGACCGTTATACAACACCAGCATTCCCTGTAAGAAATGCAACTGGTAGAGCCTTGTTAGGAAAATCTACAGTAGCCTTAAGCGGAAGGGCAGCATACGAAAATGCATTTACGCTGGCATCGGTATTGGCCGGAGCTCCTAAAAAGGCAAACTTTGCTTACGTACAGCCTGAAAAAGTATCAGCATACGAAGTTGGATATCGAGCAGGATTTGGTAGAATGGCATTTGATTTAAGTATTTATTACAATGATTATGAAGATTTTATAGGTAATAAAACGGTAATTGTGCCTTTCTTTGGTAAAGCAGATTTTTCTGATGGAGGTGTAGCAGGATTGGCATTACAGTCGGGCGATTATAAAGCGTTCCAAATTTACACCAATTCAACAGCAGATATTTCATCGTATGGCGGAACTGTAGGGTATACTACTAAGATTTTTGGCAACTATGACTTTGGAGTAAATTATACTTACGCAAAATTTGATTTTGACAAGGCCTCAGACCCTGATTACAAAGCAGGTTTCAATACGCCAGAACACAAAGTTAAAGTATCGTTTGGAAACACATCAATGTTTGAAAACTTCGGGTTTAATGTCAACTTCAGATGGAATGACGAGTATTTCTGGGAGTCTTCTTTTGTTGATGCAATGGTTGAAGCAAACTCTGTTATGGATGCACAAATCAATTACTCGGTTCCTAAATGGAAATCAGTATTTAAACTAGGAGGAGCAAACTTAGGTGGAAACGAATACGTTAGTGCGCCTGGAGTTGGTCAAATAGGTTCACAATATTATTTTTCATGGACGATTAATCCATAAAAGACTCATGTTAATTGTTTATTGCAAAAACCGCTCTATATAATAAGGGCGGTTTTTTTAATAATTTGAAAAAAAAATTTCAACTTTTAAAACAAAAAGTTACCTTTGCACCACCAAAAAAAGACTGATTATTAATTAATAACAATAAATTTATTACGGTAATGACTAAAGTTACAGGTAAAGTAGCGCAAATTATTGGACCAGTTATCGATGTTGAATTTGCATCTGGAGCGGTTTTGCCTAAAATTTACGATTCACTAGAAATCGTAAGAAAAGACGGATCGGTATTAGTATTAGAAGTTCAACAACACGTTGGTGAAGATATTGTACGTTGTATATCAATGGACAGTACCGATGGTTTAAGTAGAGGCGTTGAAGTAATTTCAACAGGTGGCCCAATTCAAATGCCAGTAGGAGAAGAAATTTTTGGACGTTTATTTAATGTAAATGGAGACCCTATTGATGGATTAAAATCACTCCCAAAAAGAGGAAATGACGGACTTCCAATTCACCGTGAGGCACCAAAATTTGAAGATTTATCAACAGCAACTGAAGTACTTTTTACAGGAATCAAAGTAATTGATTTGATTGAGCCTTATGCAAAAGGTGGTAAAATTGGATTATTTGGTGGCGCTGGTGTAGGTAAAACTGTATTAATTCAAGAGCTAATTAACAATATTGCCAAAGGACATGGTGGTTTATCGGTATTTGCCGGAGTAGGTGAAAGAACCCGCGAAGGAAATGACTTGTTACGTGAGATGTTGGAGTCTGGAATTATTAAATACGGCGAAGATTTTGATAAATCGATGCACGAAGGTGGGTGGGATTTAGAAAAAGTTGACGCATCTAAACTTAAAGATTCTAAGTTAACGTTTGTATTTGGTCAGATGAACGAACCTCCTGGAGCACGTGCCCGTGTAGCTTTATCTGGATTAACTATTGCAGAATATTTTAGAGATGGAGCTGGTGAAGATCAAGGCAAAGACGTTTTATTCTTTATTGATAATATTTTCCGTTTTACACAGGCCGGATCTGAGGTGTCTGCACTATTAGGACGTATGCCTTCAGCCGTAGGATATCAACCTACATTAGCAACAGAAATGGGTGCGATGCAAGAGCGTATTTCTTCTACTAAAAAAGGATCAATTACATCGGTACAGGCCGTTTATGTACCTGCTGATGACTTAACAGACCCTGCGCCTGCAACTACTTTTGCGCACTTAGATGCGACTACCGTATTATCGCGTAAAATCGCAGAGTTAGGAATTTACCCAGCTGTAGATCCGCTAGATTCAACTTCAAGAATTTTAAATAAAGAAACATTAGGCGAAGAACATTATAATACAGCACAACGCGTTAAGGAGTTATTACAACGTTATAAAGAATTACAAGATATTATTGCAATTCTTGGTATGGAAGAGTTAAGTGAAGAAGATAAATTAGTTGTTCACAGAGCGCGTAGAGTACAACGTTTCTTATCACAGCCTTTCCACGTAGCAGAACAATTTACAGGAACTCCTGGTGTATTTGTAGATATTAAAGATACCATTAAAGGTTTTAATATGATTATGGATGGAGAGTTAGATCAATATCCTGAAGCAGCATTTAACCTTAAAGGATCTATACAAGATGCTATTGATGCAGGTGAAAAAATGTTAGCAGAATCTAACAATTAATACTATTATTATGTTTTTAGAAATTGTAACTCCAGAAGCAACCTTGTTAAAATCAGAAGTGGAAACTGTTTTTGTACCGGGTATTAACGGAGAATTTCAAATGTTAGATAATCATGCTCCAATTGTTTCAATTTTGGGAAAAGGCGATGTTAAATTTAGAGGTAAGGCTGTTGAAATAGCTGATGCTAATAAAGGTAAGTTTAAACAAGTAAATGATTTATTTGTATTATCCATTAACAGCGGAACAATTGAATTAAAAGCTAATAAAATTATCATTTTAGCAGATTAGAAATGATAATAACAATAAAAAAACCCGAGTTATACTCGGGTTTTTTGCTTTTTAAAAGTAAGCTATTTAACTAAAAAGCTTTACAATATCGTTTCCGTTTGCTAAAATAAGCAGTGAAATTAACAATAAAAATCCGGCTACTTGTGCATATTCTAAAAACTTATCGCTAGGTTTTTTACCTGTTATCATTTCAAATAGAGTAAATACTACATGGCCTCCATCAAGAGCAGGAATCGGTAATAAATTCATAAATCCTAACATAATAGATAAGAAGGCTGTTATTGACCAAAAGGCTGCCCAGCTCCATGTCGATGGAAAAATACTTCCAATGGCAATAAAACCCCCAATACTGGTTGCACCTTTTTTGGTAAATACATATTTAAATTGAGCAATAAAATCATGTAAGGTCCAATAAGCCATTTTGCTGCCTTCTGTAATACTTTCAGTAAATGAATACATTTTAGTTTGGTATCCAACTATATCTTTTGTTGGCATTTTAGGTGCTAAACCTACCTCATTTTTATCGTTTGGCGTAACAGATGTTGTAAGTAATTCACCATTTCTTAAAAAAGTAATTTCTAGCGAATTTTGATTTTTATTATTTTTAATAGCATCCGTAAAATCGTTCCAAAATGCCATATTTTGACCATTCACACTTACAATGCTATCATTTTTCATCAAGCCACTAGATTGTGCAGGTGAATCTGCCAGTACAGTATCTATAACTGCATAAAATCTAGGTGTAAAAGGTTTAAGAACACCTTTTTCCCACATGGTTTCGCCAATAGTTTCTGGGATACTGATGGTTTCTGTAGTTCCATCTGTATGCATAACTTCTACAGTGTTAACTGTTCTTAAAAATAAATATTTATTGATATCAACAACATCTTCTGGTGTTTCATTATTAATTTTTAGTATTTGGTCGCCGTCTTGAAATCCTAAATTTTTAAATTCACTTTCAACAGAAAAACCATATTTTATATCTTTATCTGTAGAGTATTCTGTTCCCCAAACAAATAAAATCATGATGTAAATTAGAACTCCTAAAATGAAATTAACAGTAACTCCTCCTAGCATAATAATTAAACGTTGCCAAGCTGGTTTAGATCTAAACTCCCACGGTTGTGCTGGTTGTTTCATTTGTTCAACATCCATGCTTTCATCTATCATTCCTGATATTTTTACATATCCTCCAAGGGGTATCCAACCAATCCCATATACAGTTTCTCCTATTTTCTTTTTGAAAATAGAGAATTTATAATCAAAAAATAGATAGAATTTTTCTACTCTAGTTTTAAAAAGTTTAGCCGGCAGATAATGTCCGAACTCGTGCAATACTATTAAGATTGATAAACTCAGTAAAAACTGACTTGCTTTAATCAAAATATCCATTAGGTAAAATTTAAATTTGTGCAAATATACAGTTTTATATTAAGGACATTCTACTGTTATACTATAATTTAACAAAGAAATAACCCTTAAAAAAAGATGAAATAATATGACAAATGTCATTATTTAGAATCATTCTAATTTAGTATATTTGTCATTCAAAAGTTTAAATCAAATTTTATGCTCAAGGTTGCTGATATGTTAGTAGGAGAAAAAGGGATAATAACTGAATTATGTTTAGAAAATATTCCGCTTAATTTATTGGAGATGGGTTGTTTGCCTGGTAATGAATTAGAATTAGTGCAACTGGCTCCTCTAAGTGATCCTTTGTATTTGAGAATTGACAATACTTTTTTAGCAATCAGAAAAGAAACAGCAGCATTTATTCAAATAACTAAGATTTAATTGATGTTAAAATCAAAAACTATCAAAATTTCACTTGTTGGGAATCCCAATACCGGCAAAACCTCTCTTTTTAATGTATTAACTGGATTAAATCAAAAGGTAGGTAATTATCCGGGAATTACCGTTGATAAGAAACAAGGTCAATGTAAGCTTTCCAATACCGTTTCGGGCATTGTTACCGATTTGCCAGGAACCTATAGTATAAACCCTACATCAATTGATGAAAGTATTGTATTAGATACTTTATTGAATAATCAGAATGAAGATTATCCTGATGTGGTTGTGGTGGTTGCTGATATTGAAAACTTAAAAAGAAATTTACTGCTTTTTACACAGATTAAAGATTTAGAAATTCCTACGATATTAGCTATCAATATGGCCGATCAGATGAAAAGTAAAGGAATTTCATTTGATAAAGAAACACTTGAGCGAGAGCTTAAAACTAAAATTATTTTAGTAAGTGCACGGAAAAATACGGGTATAGAAGAACTTAAAGAAGCTATTATAAGTTATAATTCATCTGATTTATCTCCTGTTGCATCGATTGCTTACCGTATGGATCACGAGTTTTTTGAAGATGTTAAACTTAAATTTAAAGACAAACACTCGTTGTATAAATCATGGTTGCTTATTACACAACATCAATCGGCAACTTTCATAACCGATGAAGAGCATAAAATTATCCATGAATTTAGAAGTGATATCAAAAAAATTGAAAAACTTCAACATAAAGAAACTGTTTTAAGATATTCTGTAATTAACGAAATTTTAAAAAAAGGATACCGAGTAAACAGAAGCGAAGGAACAGATATAAGGGCTTACTTGGATAAAATTTTAACCCATAAAATATTTGGATATTTCTTATTTACTTTTATACTATTAGCTATTTTTCAATCGGTATTTAATTTAGCCTCGTATCCTATGGACTTTATTGATACTTCATTTGCAGAAATGAGTAGCTATTTAAGTTCTAAATTGCCCTCAGGTCCATTTTCTGATTTATTAAGCGAAGGGGTAATTCCGGGTATTGGTGGTATCGTAATATTTATACCTCAAATTGCTATTTTATTTTTCTTTATTGCCATATTAGAAGAAACCGGTTACATGAGTCGCGTTGTATTTTTAATGGATAAAGTAATGCGTAGATTTGGATTAAATGGTAAAAGTGTAATTCCATTAATATCTGGAACAGCTTGTGCGGTTCCGGCTATTATGGCAACCAGAAATATTAACAATTGGAAAGAACGATTGATTACAATCTTGGTTACTCCATTTACAACTTGTTCCGCCCGATTACCAGTTTATGTTATTATTATTGCTGTTGTTATTCCTAATAAAATGCTTTATGGAGTATTTAATTTACAAGGATTAATAATGATGTCACTATATTTAATAGGATTTATTTCAGCAATTATAGCAGCTTATGTTTTAAGTAAGTTTATTAAAACCAACGAGCAATCATTCTTTGTAATTGAGATGCCAAATTATAAATTCCCATCATTTAAAAATGTCTTTATTACCGTAATAGAGCGAACTAAAGCATTTGTTTTTGGCGCAGGTAAAATAATTCTATCAATCTCAATTGTGCTATGGTTTTTGGCATCCAACGGTCCAGAATCGTATAAGAATGCTGAAAGTTTAGTCAAACTGCAACAAATTGATGAATTAAACGATGAAGAATTTGAACAACAACTAGCATCGTATAAATTACAACACTCATATATCGGAATTTTAGGAAAAACCATTGAACCTGCTATAGCTCCATTAGGCTACGATTGGAAAATGGGTATAGCTATTATTAGTTCGTTTGCCGCAAGAGAAGTATTTGTTTCAACCTTGGCAACTATTTATAGTGTTGAAAGTGATGAACAAATGACTACCATCAAAGAACGGTTAATAGCAGAGGTAAATCCAACTACTCAAAAACGCCGATTCGATTTGCCTACAGGAATGTCTTTATTGATATTTTATGCATTTGCACTTCAATGTGCAGGTACTGTGGCTATTGTAAAACGCGAAACAAAAAGCTGGAAATGGCCATTAATACAATTCGTAGGAATGGGTATAATAGCTTATATTACAGCTTTTATAACGTATAATATATTTTAATTTATGCAACAGTTGCTAGTTTATATTGCCTTATGTATAGCTGCATTTTTTTTAATAAAAAAGTTCTTTTTTACATCAAAAAAAGGAAAGAAAAAATGCGACTCTGATTGTGGCTGTTAAAAATTAAGTTATCCTAAAGCAACATCTAAAGTCATCATTACCATAAAACCACCGATGAATCCAAGTGTGGCTATATCGGTATATTTATCTAATTGTGTTTCTGGAATAACTTCTTCTACCACAACAAATATCATTGCACCAGCTGCAAAAGCCAAAGCGTAAGGTAAAATGGGCTCAAACGATAAAACAGCCCAGGCACCTAAGACTGCTGCAATAGGTTCAACTATGGCTGAAAGCTGACCATACCAAAAACTTTTAAATTTACTTATTCCTTGCCTTCTTAATGGCATGGAAACTGCAATTCCCTCAGGAAAGTTTTGCAGTCCAATACCTATGGCTAATGCAACGGCCCCTCCAATAGTAGCGCCTTCAATACCTGCAGCAACTCCGCCAAACAACACACCTACCGCTAAACCTTCTGGAATATTATGGAGGGTAATAGCAAGAACCAATAAAGTGGTTTTATGCCAAGGAGTTTTAATACCTTCTGCTTCTTTAAAATTTACGTGAATATGTGGTAAAAGTTTATCCAAACCATATAAAAAAAGTGCCCCGAATCCAAAACCAATAACTGCTGGTACTACTTTAGCAAATCCATCTCCTTCACTCATTTCAATTGCAGGCGCGAGCAAGCTCCAGAAACTGGCAGCAACCATTACACCTCCAGTAAAACCTAGCATTCCGTCAAAAAAAGCACGATTCATGGTTTTAAATAAAAACACAAACGAAGCACCAAGTGCAGTTACTAGCCAGGTAAATAAGGTAGCATAAAAAGCAGCTAAAATAGGATTAATGCTTTCAAAATAAATTATAATTTCCTGAATCATAGTATTATATTTTACACTAAAATAGTATTTATTTTTAAACTTAATGTACGTTATATTTGCCTTTAATAGTAGATACCGTACTTTTGTACAAAACTAAAAAGAAAATTGAATCATCTTTTTAAATACAATAGATAAATTTTATATAAAGAAACTTTTAGAATGAAGTATAATTATAATGAGATTGAAGCCAAATGGCAAAAATACTGGGCCATAAATCAAACCTATAAAGCAGAAAATAATTCGGATAAACCAAAATACTATGTATTGGATATGTTTCCATATCCTTCCGGAGCAGGCTTACATGTTGGACATCCGCTAGGATACATCGCATCTGATATTTATGCGCGTTACAAGCGTTTAAAAGGATTTAATGTATTACATCCCCAAGGTTATGACTCCTTCGGATTGCCTGCCGAACAGTACGCCATTCAAACAGGTCAGCATCCTGCAATAACCACTGAAACCAATATAAATACCTATAGAAAGCAACTGGATAAAATCGGCTTTTCTTTCGACTGGTCGCGCGAAGTTAGAACTTCCGATCCTCATTATTATAAATGGACCCAATGGATTTTTATCCAATTATATAACTCCTACTATTGCAACGATTCCAATAAAGCACGTTCAATTACAGAATTGGAAGAAGTTTTTAAACAAGAAGGTAATATACGTATCAATGCTGCTTGCAATGACGATGTTTTTGTTTTTAATGCAACAGAATGGAACTCTTTTTCAAAAAAAGAACAAGAAAATATTCTGGCAAAATACAGACTTACCTATCTTTCTGAATCCGAAGTAAACTGGTGTCCGGCTTTAGGAACTGTTTTAGCTAATGATGAAATTGTAAATGGGGTTTCGGAACGCGGTGGCCATCCGGTGGTTCGAAAAAAAATGATGCAATGGAGCATGCGTATTTCGGCCTATGCTCAGCGTTTGCTAGACGGATTAGAAAAAGTTGATTGGCCACAGCCCTTAAAAGATTCTCAAACCAATTGGATTGGCCGTTCAGAAGGCGCTTTGGTGATTTTTGATATCGATGGTATCGAAGATAAAATTGAAGTTTTCACAACACGCCCTGATACTATTTTTGGAGTTTCATTTATGACCCTAGCGCCTGAGCATGAGTTGGTTTCGAAATTAACAACTAAAGATTATCAAGAAAAAGTAGCTGAATATATCGAAAAAACGGCCACCAGAAGCGAGCGTGAACGTATGGCAGATGTAAAAACCATTTCCGGACAATTTACAGGAGCGTATGCGATTCATCCATTTACCAATAAAAAAATTCCGATTTGGATTGGCGATTATGTCTTAGCATCGTATGGAACAGGAGCAGTTATGTCGGTTCCGTGTGGTGATCAGCGAGATTACGATTTTGCTAAGTTTTTTAACTTACCAATTCCTAATATTTTTGCTGATGTCGATATTTCAGAAGAAGCCTTTTCTGATAAAGAAAAAAGCATTCTAGCCAATTCTGATTTTATCAACGGATTAAATTATAAAAAAGCTACCGCAAAAATTATTGAAGCTTTAGAAGCTAAAAAACAAGGAAAACGCAAAGTAAATTATCGTCTGCGCGATGCCGTTTTTTCGCGTCAGCGCTATTGGGGAGAGCCGTTTCCGGTTTATTATAAAGATGGGTTGCCACAAATGATTGCAGCGGAACAATTGCCAATAGTGTTGCCTCAGGTTGATAATTATTTACCAACCGAAGACGGAAGGCCGCCTTTAGGGAATGCAACACACTGGGCCTGGGATACCGAAAATAACAAAGTTGTTTCAAATGAATTAATAAACAACAGCACTGTTTTCCCTTTAGAATTAAACACTATGCCGGGTTGGGCGGGTTCATCGTGGTATTTTAACCGCTATATGGACAACCAAAACACTAATGAATTTGCAAGTAAAGAGGCCTTAAATTATTGGAAAGATGTTGATTTATACATTGGTGGTGCAGAACATGCAACAGGACATTTATTGTATGCCCGTTTTTGGCAAAAATTCTTATTTGATTTAGGCTATGTACCTGTTGATGAGTTTGCAAAAAAACTGATAAATCAAGGAATGATACTCGGAACCTCGGCATTTGTGTATCGTATCGATGGGGAAAATTCGTTTGTATCAAAGTGCTTAAAAGATAATTTTAAAACACAAGCAATTCATGTAGACATAAGCTTACTTAAAGGATTAACCGATGAATTGGATATCGAAGCATTTAAAAATTCAAGGGATGAATATGCCGATGCGCAGTTTATTTTGGAAAACGATAAATACGTGGTTGGTCGTGAAGTTGAAAAAATGTCAAAATCTAAATACAATGTAGTGAATCCGGATGAAATTTGCGAGCAATATGGAGCCGATTCACTGCGTTTGTTTGAAATGTTTTTAGGTCCGCTAGAACAGGCTAAACCATGGAATACTGCCGGAATAACAGGAGTAAATAGTTTCTTAAAAAAATTGTGGAAACTTTATGTTCCTAATGATAAGTTTGAAGTTTCTGATGAAAAGCCAACGGCAGACGAGTTTAAAGTATTACATAAAACCATTAAAAAGGTGGTTGAGGATATTGAGAATTTCTCGTTTAATACTTCGGTAAGTACGTTTATGATAGCTGTAAACGAGCTCACAGCATTAAAATGCAACAAACGGGCAATTTTAGAGCCCTTGTTAATTGTGATTTCTCCCTATGCTCCTCATATAACAGAAGAATTATGGAGTTTGTTTGGTAATAATGATTCTATTTCAAAAGCATCATTTCCAGCATTTGAAGAGAAATATTTAGTAGAAAGCACTAAAATGTATCCGGTTTCTTTTAACGGTAAAATGCGTTTTACATTAGAATTATCCTTAGATTTAACAAAAGATCAAATTCAAGAGGCGGTATTTAATGATGCCAGAACCGAGCAGTATTTAGAGGGTAAATCGCCAAAGAATATAATTATTGTACCAGGAAAAATTGTAAATATTGTGGTATAAAACTTGATGCCTTTTGGATTTTAATACTTGTAAATATGTTTAAAAACCTGTCATTTCGTAAACGGATATTTATGTCAATGATATTACTCATTGTCTTAACATCGGTATTAAATGCAGGATTAACCATTTTTCAGTACCGTGAACAGGCCGAAGATTATCATTTAAGCAAACTTGGACGTAAAGAAGAAGCAGTAAAATCGGCCATTAATTATGAGTTAACCAGAAAAACTACCTTTTCTGTAGAAACTAAAAATTTGCCCTACATCTTTCATGAAGAAATTTATCAGATAGCTGATATTCATAAATTAGACATCAATATATATGATCTAGAGGGTAAATTGCTAAAAAGTTCCAGAAGTAGTTTTATAAAAGATTCACTTCCTAACCAAGTATCTAAAAAGATTCTCAATGAAATGGCACGTAATTACGACCACCGTTTTATTGATGAAAAACTGGATAAAGATGAAGAACTGATATCATCGTATACCTACATTACCGATAATAAGTTTAAACCTATTGGAATTTTAAACTTGCAATATTATCCTGATAACACTTTTCAAGAAAAAGAACTTAAAGAATTCTTGTCAAGACTGAGTGCTGTTTATTTAGTGATGTTATTAATTGCTATTGGAACGGCTTATATATTATCGAGCTATATTACCAGTTCGCTTCAAAAAGTGAGTGACAAAATCAGTCAAACCCGATTGATGAAACGCAATACGAAAATTGAAGTAAAAGATGCCAGCGAAGAAATTAGCAACCTTATTAACTCGTATAACAATATGGTGGATATTTTAGAGGAAAGTGCTGAAAAATTAGCCAAAAGTGAACGCGAACACGCCTGGAGAGAAATGGCAAAACAAGTAGCACATGAAATCAAAAATCCGCTTACACCCATGCGTTTATCGCTACAAAGTTTTGAACAAAAATTTGATCCTAAAGACCCAAAAATATCCGAAAAAGTAAGCGAATTAATTAAGGTGTTAATACAACAAATTGATTTAATGAGTTCTATTGCTTCTGCCTTTTCTGACTTTGCTAAAATGCCAACACAGCAAAAAGAACAGCTCGATTTTGTTCAAGTCGTAAAACATGCTGTAAATGTTTTTACTGAGGATTACATTAGTTTTAATTCTGATGTAGATTCACTTTGGGTAGAAATGGACAAAAATCAATTAACCCGAATTGTAACCAATCTAATTAACAATGCGCTTCACGCGGTCATCGATATAAAAAAACCAGTTATTAAAGTTACAGTTCAAGCATTAAGTCAGGCTGTTAAAATAACTATCTCTGATAATGGAAAAGGAATAGAAGATGACGTTAAAGATAAGGTTTTTGAACCAAAATTTACGACAAAATCAAGCGGTATGGGCCTCGGATTACCGATGGTAAAAAATATCATCGAAAATTATAATGGTACCATTACCTTTACCTCAAAAATTAATAAAGGAACTAGTTTTGAAATAATTTTACCAACTTAAATCAACAAACATGAACTTTCAAAATATACTTACAACCCAAGAAGGAAAAATTGCCACAATTACCATTAATCGCCCGCAAAAATTAAATGCCTTAAACAAAGCAACTATTGAAGAATTGCATCTGGCTTTTAAAACCTTGAGTCAAGATAAATCAGTAAGAGCAATTATACTTACTGGCAGCGAAACCAAAGCATTTGTTGCCGGTGCTGATATTTCAGAATTTGCCGATTTTGATGTAACACAGGGAAGCGAATTGGCACGAAAAGGACAAGAACTGCTTTTTGATTTTGTAGAAAATTTACCAACTCCAGTGATAGCTGCCATTAACGGTTTTGCTTTAGGAGGTGGATTAGAACTGGCTATGGCTGCCCATTTTAGAGTAGCATCGAGCAATGCGAAAATGGGATTACCCGAAGTTTCATTGGGAGTGATTCCGGGTTATGGCGGAACACAACGCTTGCCAAAGTTAATTGGAAAAGGCAAGGCGATGGAATTAATAATGACGGCCGGAATGTTAACAGCCGATGAGGCTTTGCATTACAAATTGGTGAACTATGTAGTTCCTCAAGAAGAGCTTTTGGATTTTTGTTCAAAATTGGCCACTAAAATTTCGGGTAATTCATCCACCGCCATCGCAGCAGCTATCAAGGCAGTTAATGACGGATTTAAAAATGATGTTAACGGTTTTGAATCTGAAATAGAATCCTTTGGAACTTGTTTCGGAACCGCTGATTTTAAGGAAGGAACTCAGGCTTTTTTAGAAAAAAGAAAACCTAATTTTTAGATTTTCCCATACCACTCATCATAAAATTGCTGAAGATAGGTTTCCATAAATTGGTGTCTGTTTTCAGCAATTTTTTTACCGGTTGCTGTATTCATCTTATCTTTTAGCAACAATAACTTTTCATAAAAATGGTTAAGTGTAGGAGCTTGATTCTTTTTATAATCTTCTTTTGATTGGTTTAAGTTTGGATTTATTTCCGGGTTGTAAAGTGCTCTATTTTTAAATCCTCCATAGTTAAAAGCTCTGGCAATTCCAATGGCACCAATAGCATCCAGTCTGTCGGCGTCTTGTATAATTTCAAGTTCTTTCGAGTTAAAAGCCTGCTTAAAATTTCCACCTTTAAACGAAACGTTTTCAATAATCAGAACTACATGATTAATAATAGATTCATCTACTTGTTGGCTTTGTAAAAATGTACGGGCTATAGTTGGCCCAAGAGTTTCATCGCCATGATGAAATTTAGCATCGGCAATATCGTGCAAGAGCGCTCCTAGTTCAACCACCAATAAATTGATATCAGTTTCTTCACGGGCAATTAATTGTGCGTTTTTCCACACGCGCTCAATATGAAACCAATCGTGTCCGCCTTCGGCATTTTCTAGAGTTTCTTTTACAAATAATACGGTCTGTTTAATTAATTCTGATGAATTCATAGATTGTGAAATAAAAACCTCAACAAGGTTGAGGTCAATCGGTTAATTACTATATACCGCCACGCATTTATTATTAATACAGTCAACCCGAAAAGGGGGCATTACATAGGCACAATCAGAAACAACATTCCATTTTCTGTTGTAGGCCTCTTCTTTTAGGTTGTAAATAGCAACTTGTTCCAATAGTAACTTTGTGTCAATATTTGAAGAATAAATTAAATATTCCCAATGACCTCCACAAGGTTTATGCCCTAAACCTACAAAGCCACATTGGCCGTTTTCGGAACATGAAGTATTAGTAATGAGCGATTTAATGTAGGATTTATGCGCAATTAACTCATTCAATTCTTCTTGTTGTGTTAAAGAAGAGTTGCCGTCTTCAAAATCACAATTTGAAAGGGTTAAAGCAGTAATAATTACAAATATAATAGCGTTTAGATATTTCATAAACTTAAAAATATAGGAGTACTAAATTAAGCATTTTAATATTCTAAATAAAAAAATCCACCAGAGGTGGATTTTTATATGGGTTTAAAAATAAATTTAATTATAATAACTGATCATAAGCGTCAATTAAATTTGCTGCGATGGCCTCTGCCGGTCTGCCTTCAATATGGTGACGTTCTAGCATATGAACCAATTCTCCATCATTAAATAATGCTATGGATGGAGAAGAAGGAGGAAACGGAACCATATATTCGCGTGCCTTTGAAACTGCAGCAACATCAACACCGGCAAAAACAGTAACCAAGTGGTGCGGTTTTTTATCGTTTTTAACAGACATAATAGCTCCTGGACGTGCGGTTCCTGCGGCACAACCACAAACAGAATTTACCATTACTAAAGTTACGCCCTTTTTACTAAGTACTTCATCTACTTCATTAGCCGTTTTTAATGCAGTAAATCCTGCATTTGTCAATGCAGCTTCCATTGGTTTTACAAGTTCATCAGGATACATAGTGTTATATTTTTATGAAATTATTTGTTCTGGATGCAAAATTATTGATTTCTTTAGTAGAAATCACTAAGGATGTATAAATAAAATTTATTGACTTATTTAAATCTTATTTGCACAAAAACTAACATTATTTTAGTAGATTTACATAGTAATGAAATCGTGTTAAAAAAATAATTATTTCAAAATATTTTGTTAGTATTTTAAATAATATTTAATTTTAGCTAGGTTTCTAAAGGGAAATAGTAATTAATATTCCTAAAACATGCTAAGAAAAATAACTCTCTACAAAAAATCCTCAACCAAAATTACACATTTTAATTTATTTAGGATTAGACCATTAGCACTTTTTTTGGTGTTAATATTTTTGATAAATACTGCTGTTTTTAGTAATAGTAGTGGAAATTTCACAAATAATGAAGCTGTAAGTTTCCTAGAAAATACCGCAGTTTTAATTCCATCTGCCAAAGATGATTCCTTCATTATGTATCAAAATACAACCTTAACAGGTAATATATTTAATGATAATGGGGCAGGTGCTGATGATTTAGGTTCTCCAGTTGCTCATTTATCGAATATTTCTTTTCCATTTTTTGGTACACTCGGAATTAATAGTTCAGGTAATTTTACCTACACTCCATTTCCTGGTTTTTATGGAGTTGACTCTTTTACTTATACCTTATCAGATGGTCTTGGTAATTTTAGCACAGCAACGGTTACAATTATAGTAATTCAAGTGCCAATAGCACGTGCAGATACATTTACTGCACCAGAAGAAGTTATTTTAAACGGTAACGTTTTGGCAAATAATGGAAACGGATCCGATCAATTGGGAATCGAACCAACTACTGTTACTGCTTATACGCAACCAAGCAACGGTTCAGTTGTTGTTAACCCTGATGGAAGTTTTACTTATACACCAAACACAGATTTCAATGGTACGGACACCTTTACCTATACTATTACTGATAGCAATGGTAATTCAAGTACTGCTACGGTAACTGTAACCGTTACCCCAGTAAACGATCCTCCGATAATTACTTCGATATCGACTTATACGACACCAGAAGATACTCCACTTACCCAAACAGCAACTGCATCGGATATTGATGGTGATGCCTTAACTTTCTCAATAACTGTTAATCCAAGTCAAGGAAGTGTTGTAATCAATCCAACTACCGGAGTTTGGACTTATACTCCAAATCCGGATTATAACGGCTT